>JBBQYL010000085.1:0-19005 GCA_038208735.1 Burkholderiales bacterium | reverse complement strand
GCAGCACCCCGATGATCTTGCCCAGCGCGTCCTCGGCGGCCAGCGCCAGCGCGAGATCGAGCCGCCCTTGCGCGAGCCGGACGGCGGCCACCAGGGCCTGGGCCTCGAGCGTGGTGAACATCAGCGGGGGCAGGTCGAAGCCGGCCACCAGCCGGTAGCCCACGCCGGCCTCGCCCTCGATGGGCACGCCCTGGCCCTGCAGGTCGGCGACGTCGCGGTAGACGGTGCGCACCGAGACCTCGAGCTTGGCCGCAAGCCACGCGGCAGTCGACAGGCGGCGGCCGCGCAGCAGCTGGACGAGGCGGAAGAGACGATCGGCACGGCGCATGGACGCAGAGTCTAGGCCGTGCCGGGCGCGTGGATGGCGACGTGATTCATGGGCGGCCTTTCGTGAGAGCAGGCGGCCATGGTGACGCGGGGCTGCTGACAGCGTGCTGTCAGCAGCGTGCCGGCGCCGGCGTCAGTTCTTGCGGTTCTTGGTGGGCGCGGCCGGCGTGTCGGCGACGGCGGCGTAGGCGGTGCCGCGCACCGCGTCGAGCCGGCTCATCACGGCGTACATCTGGTCGGGCCTGGCGAAGAACTCCTGGAAGCCCTTGATGCCGGCGGCGGCCATGTCGGCCGGCACGTCGCGGTCGAAGCCCTGCACGAGGTTGCCCTTGGCGTCGGTGAGCACCTTGTACGAGGCCAGGTCGAGCACCGTGCCGGCCACCGGCGCGAACTTGTTGGTGGGGAACGAGCCGATCGACTTGGCGAGCTTGGCGCTGGCAGCGCTGCTGGCGGCGAACTTCAGGAAGCGCCGCGCGTCGGCCTTGTTCTTCGCGCGGGAGGCCACCTGGAAGGTGTCGGTGGGCGCGGCCTCGGCGGCGGCCTGGCCACTGTCGATCAGCGGGAAGCGCTGGTAGTCGATGACCTGGCGCACGCCCTCGGGAAAGCTGGCGCTGACCACGGTGCCCATCAGCAACATGCCGGCCTTGCCCGCGTACAGCTGGGCCTCGGCGCCGTGCTCGTCGACGGCCAGCGCGTTCGGGTCGAAGCACTTGGCGTCGATCAGCTGCTTCCACATCGCGAAGGTGCGACGCACGTTGCTGTCGTTGTAGGTGGCCTTGCCATCCAGCAGTTGCTGGTGGTATTCGAAGCCGTTGGCGCGCATGTCGATGAAGTCGAACCAGGCGGCCAGGGCCCAGCCGTCCTTGGCGCCGAGGGCGATCGGCGTGAAGCCGGCTTTGCGCAGCTTGGAGCACGCCGTCATGATGGCGCTGAGGTCGTGCGGTGCCTCGTGGATGCCCGCGCGTTCGAGCACGTCACGGCGCGTGAACAGGCCCCACGGATAGTATTGGTAGGGCAGCGCGTACTGGCGGCCGCCCACGGTGATGGCGGCGCTGGGGAAGGTGTTCCACCAGGTGTTGGCCTTCCAGATATCGCTCAGGTCGTCGAGCTGTCCGCGCTGCGCCATCATGCGCAGCTGGTCGCCGGCGAACCAGTTGAAGACGTCGGGGGCGTTGTCGGTATCGAGCGTGCTCGCCACGGCCTTGCGGTACGTGGGCGTGTCCTGGATCACCAGGTGGACGTCCACGTCGGGATTGGCGCTGCGGAAGTCCGCCACCAGCGTCTTGTAGGCCTCGCGCTGCGAGTTGTCCTCGGCGCCGAAGGCGATGTTGAGTACCCCGGCGAGTGCCGCGGTCGAACCCAGCCCCAAGGCCAACGCGGCCATCACGGCCGAAACGCTGCGAATCAACTTCATGGTTTTTCCCTTACCCCACCGACTGGCGCGATTATGTAAGGGATGTCAGGCATTCCCGGATAGGGTCTGACCTATGTAAGGCGACCCGCCCGTGACACTTCTCACGGGCGACCGGGTACTCAGGCGGTCGAAGGCATCACTTGGCCGTCGGCATCGCGAACTCGGCACCCTTGCCGATGCTCGCCGGCCAGCGCTGCATCACGCTCTTCTGCTTCGTGTAGAAGCGAACGCCCTCTTCGCCGTAGGCGTGCATGTCGCCGAACAGGCTCTTCTTCCAGCCGCCGAAACCGTGCCAGGCCATGGGCACCGGGATGGGCACGTTGATGCCCACCATGCCCACCTGGATGCGGCGCGCGAACTCGCGGGCCACGCCGCCGTCGCTGGTGAAGCAGGCCACGCCGTTGCCGTATTCATGGGCGTTGACGAGGTCGACGGCCGACTTGAAGTCGGGCACGCGCACGCAGGCGAGCACCGGGCCGAAGATCTCCTCCTTGTAGATGCGCATCTCCGGCGTGACGTTGTCGAACAGCGTGCCGCCGGTGAAGAAGCCGTTCTCGTGGCCGGACACCTTGGTGCCGCGGCCGTCCACCAGCAGCGTGGCGCCTTCCCGCACGCCCACGTCGATGTAGCCCTCGATGCGCTGCAGCGCCTCCTTCGTGACCACCGGGCCCATCTCGGCGGCCGGGTTCATGCCGTTGTCGATCACGAGCGTCTTCGTGCGCTCGGCCAGCCTGGGCAGCAGCCGGTCGGCCACGTCGCCCACCAGCACCGCCACCGAGATCGCCATGCAGCGCTCGCCGGCCGAGCCGTAGGCCGCGCCGATCAGCGCGTCGATGGACTGCTCGATGTCGGCGTCGGGCATCACCACCATGTGGTTCTTCGCGCCTCCGAGCGCCTGCACGCGCTTGCCGTGGTGGGCGCCGGTCTCGTAGATGGTTTGCGCGATGGGGGTCGATCCCACGAACGACAGCGCCTTCACGTCGGGGTGCGTCAGCAGCGCGTCGACCACGGTCTTGTCGCCCTGCACCACGTTGAACACGCCGTCGGGCAGGCCCGCGCGCTGCAGCAGCTCGGCGATGAGCAGGCTGGGCGACGGGTCGCGTTCGCTCGGCTTCAGGATGAACGTGTTGCCGCAGGCGATGGCCACCGGGAACATCCAGCACGGCACCATGAACGGGAAGTTGAACGGCGTGATGCCGGCCACCACGCCCAGCGACTGGCGCATCGTCCAGTTGTCGATGCCGGTGGATACCTGGTCGGTGAAGTCGCCCTTCAGCAATTGCGGGATGCCGCAGGCGAACTCGACCACGTCGATGCCGCGCATCACCTCGCCCTGGGCATCGGAGAACACCTTGCCGTGTTCGGCGGTGATCATCGCGGCGAGCTGGTCGCGGTGTTCGTTGAGCAGTGCCAGGAACGCGTTGAGCACGCGGGCGCGGCGGATCGGCGGCGTGTTGGACCAGCCGTCGAAGGCCTTCGAGGCGGCGGCGACCGCGGTCTCCACGTCGACGGCGGTTCCCAGGTGCAGCTGGCGCGCCACGGCGCCGGTGGCCGGGTTGAACACCGACTGCCTGCGCGCATCCGCGTGCACGACGTGCTCGCCGCCGATGAAGTGGCCGATGGGCGTGGCGGACGAGAAGGCGGGCGTGGACATGGCGGTCTCCTTTGCTGCACCGGTCATCCTGCGCGAAGTCGCACGATCCATCCCGGAGCCAACACACGGAGTCTAGGCACCCGCCCGCCGCGCGTGAAGCCCGCCCCGCTGGATTCACTGTTCGTTTGGGTGAACAATGGGCCACCTGAAATCTGGAACAACGGATGGACACGCGCAAGATCGAATCACTGTGGTCGCACGTGCACGGGCTGGGCGTGCTGCAGAGCGCCGGCAGCTTCACCGCCGCCGCGCAGCGCCTGGGGCTGAGCAAGGCCGCCATGAGCCAGCGCATCGCCGAGCTGGAGCGCGCCGCCGGCGTGCCGCTGGTCCACCGCACCACGCGCAGCGTGCGCCTGACCGAGGCCGGCGAGCGCCTGGTGGAAGCGACGCGCGGCGCGTTCGCGCAGATCGAGCAGGGCTTCGCCGGCGTGCAGGACCTGGTGGGAGAGCCGCACGGCGTCCTGCGCGTGAGCGCCCCCGTGGCGCTCGGCCGCCAGCAGATCGTGCCGCGCCTGGCCGGCTTCCTGCGCGCGTACCCGCAGGTGCGCGTGGAGCTGGAGCTGTCCGACCGGCTGGTGGCGATGGCGCAGGAGGGCTTCGACGTGGCGCTGCGCCACACCGCCGCGCCGCCCGACACCCACGTGGCGTGGCCGCTGTGCACCACGCGCAGCTGGCTGGTGGCCTCGCGCGCCTACCTGCGCCGCGCGGGCGCGCCCGCGACGCCGCAAGACCTCGTGGGCCACGACTGCCTGCACTACCTGCGCCCCAACGCCACGCCCACCTGGAGCTTCGAGCCCGACCCCGTCCGCGCCGGCAAGGCGGCCGGCCGCGTGAGCGTGGCCGTGCGCGGCGTGTTCGCGGCCAACAACAGCGAGGCGCTGCGCGAGGCCGCGCTGGCCGGCCTGGGCATCGCGCTGCTGCCCGATTTCAGCGCGCAGGCCGCGGTGCAGTCCGGCAAGTTGCAGCTGGTGCTGCCGCGGTGGAAGCCTGTGGGCGCGTTCGGCGAGCACCTGTACGCGATCCGGCCCTATAGCCCGGTGGTGCCGCGGGCGGTGCAGGCGTTCATCGGGTATTGGCGGGCGGCGCTGGAGGGCGGTTTCCCCTTGGGGCCTGGCTCCGAAGGTGCCTGACCCCTACCAGGTATCTTCCGTCCCGATGAACGTCGGCGGCGTCCACTGCGCGTCGCGCATCGAGCGCTGCACGAGCTTGTCCACGCCCAGCAGCGTGGCGAAGATCGCCATGCGCACCGGGATGCCGTTGTCGGTCTGGCGGAAGATGGCGAGGCGCGGGTCGCCGTCGAGGTCGGCGGCCAGGTCGTGCGCGCCGGGGCGGCTGTCGCGCGGCAGCGGATGCATCACCACGACGTCGGGCTTGCAGACGCGGTCGACCAGCGCGCGGTTGATCTCGAACGCGGCGCCGTAGCCTTCGATCGACTCCTCCGAGAAACGCTCCTTCTGGATGCGCGTGGCGTACACGACGTCGGCGTCGGCCAGCGCCTGCAGCGAATCGCGCACTTCCACGACGTTGCCGTTGCGGCTGACGCGGTCGACGATGGCGGCTGGCATCTCCAGCGACGGCGGCGCCACCAGCGTGAACCGCACGCCCTTGTACAGCGCCAGCAGCTTGATCAGCGAGTGCACGGTGCGACCGTACTTCAGGTCGCCCACCAGCGCGATGCGCGCGCCGTCCAGGCGCTTGCCCACCCGCGAGAACTCGCGCTGGATCGTGTACAGGTCCAGCAGCGCCTGCGTGGGATGCTCGCCGGGGCCGTCGCCGCCGTTGACCACCGGCACGTTGGTGGCGCGCGCGAACTCGGCCACCGCGCCCTGCTCGGGATGGCGCACGACGATGGCGTCGGCGTAGCCGGCGATGACGCGGCCCGTGTCGTGGATCGACTCGCCCTTGGCCATCGACGAGAACGTGAAGCCGGTGGTGTCGCACACCGAGCCGCCGAGGCGGCAGAACGCCGCGCCGAAGCTCACCCGGGTGCGCGTGCTCGCCTCGAAGAACAGGTTGGCCAGCACCGCGCCCTCGAGCACGCGCGTGACCTTCTGGCGGCGCGCGATCGGCAGCATCACGTCGGCCAGGCGGAACAGGTCTTCGGCCGATTCACGGCTGAACTGGTCGACCGACAGCACGTGGCGCAGCGGGCCTCCGGGCGCCAGCGGAGGAGATTCGGTGTGTACGCTTTGCGTGGCGAGCTCGATACGCGGCGCGGCGTGGGCCAGGATCTCGAGCACGAAGCGCCGGACCACTTCGGGCATGGCCCGGAATTCATTCGACTCGTCGGGCAGGAGCCAACTGTCGAGGGCGCGTCGGCGACTGCCGATGCGATCCGCGAACGTGTCGCGGGTCATGTCGAGACGCCGCATGGCGTCGCGGAGAAGGACTTGCTGGGTGATCATGAGCCCGGAGTCTAACTCAGAGCGTATACACCGCGCCAGCGTGGATCCTGCGCGTTCGCGCACGATGACAGCGGGAACAGGCGAAAAAAAACCCACCGCGAGGGTGGGCTTCAAGTCCTTCCGGAGAAGGACGTCGTTGGGACTGTGCGTGTTGACCGACCCTGTCCCCTCCCAGAGCTCCTGGATCGGTCAACACAACGGAATCCAATGTACGAGCCACGCTTGTGAATCGCATCCCTATTTCAGGGGGAGTGCCGCTTCGGGCAACGTCGCGCGGACCTTCCGACGCACCGAAACAGTTCGTCGCAGGCGATTGAACAGGATGTGTTCAGGGTCAAGCCCGCGGAGATCCCGTGGGGGACAATGGCGCATGAACTCGCCTGCCATTCCCGCTCCGGTGCCGCCGCTCACAGAAGCCGACATGAACCGCCTGCAGACGCTGCTCGACAAGATTCCCGAACCGCTCGAACCGCTCGACATCAGCATGCTCGACGGCTACCTCTGCGGCGTGCTGCTGCAGCCCACCGCGGTGCCCGCGGGCGCCTGGATCAAGCACGTGTTCGACATCGACGGCCGTCCGCTGGCCGACAAATGGCCCGGCCTGCACGAGCTGCAGGGCCTGGTGCAGCGGCGCTACCGCGAGCTCATGATGGCCATCTCTGGCCGGCAATGGTTCGATCCGTGGGTGTTCGAGCTCGACGACGAGGCCGATCCGCTGGAGTCGACGCTGCCGTGGGTGGCCGGCTTCTCGGCCGCGATGGAGATGTTTCCCGCGCTGATGAACATGGACTCCACTGATTCTCTCGAGCCGCTGGCCGTGCTGTACGCGGCGTTCGATCCGGACGACCTGGAGGACGCCGAGGCGTTGCTGGCCGAGATCGAGACGCTCGAGCCGCCCAACACCCTCGACGAGGCCGTCGAGGACATCGTGCAGAGCGTGATGCGCCTGGCCGACGTGAGCCGTCCGTTGCCCAAGGCCGTCACGGCGCCTCGGCGTCCGCCGCCGCGCCGCGGTGGACCGCCTGGCCGCGGCCGGTTCTGATCCGGAGCGCCGGACATGCCCGCCTGGTCGACCTTTCTCGTGATGGTGCTGGTCGTCTTCGTGGCGATCGCGCCGCGCCGAGTGATGGGCCCGGTCATCCAGCTGGTGAGCCGTCGCGTGGGCGTCGGCGTCGTTGCATTGGCCTCCCTCGGCTGCGCAATCTACCTGTTCAGCAACCCCGCGTCGGCGCCGTACCGCAATGCCGCCTACGCCGCGTTGGCGTTGGGCGCCGCGTGCGCGGCGTGGTGGATCTACCGCCGCTTCGTGCCGCGCTACCGCGACCAGGCGGCGGCCGCGCCGTCCGACCTCGAGAGCTGAGCCTCAAGCCCAGGAGCGCGACGGCATGGCCCTCACCGGGCGCCGGGTGGGCAGCGCGTCGCCGCAGAAGCCGTACTCCAGCTGCGGGCGGCGACCGCTGATCAGCTCGGCCAGCGCGCGGCCCGAGCCCGCGCCGTGCGTCCAGCCCAGCGTGCCGTGGCCCGCGTTGAGCCACAGGTTGGCGATCTTGCTGCGGCCGATGTAGGGCAGGTTGTTGGGCGTGCTCGGACGCAGGCCGGCCCAGAAGTTGGGCGTGCCGGTGTCGGCCACGCCCGGGAACAGCTGCTCGTAGCGACGCACCAGCGCCTCGCATCGCGTGCGCGAGGTGGCGCTGTCGATGGCGGTGTCGTAGCCCGCCATCTCGGCGGTGCCGGCGATGCGGATGTGGTCGCCCAGGCGCGAGATGGCGATCTTGCGGGTGTCGTCCAGCAGGCTCACGGTGCTCGCGTCATCGGGACGCTTCAGGCGCAGCGTGGCCGAGTAGCCCTTGGCCGGATAGATGTTCAGCCAGATGCCCAGCTTGCGGAGCAGCGGCGCTGTGAACGAGCCCGCCGCGGCGACGACGTGGTCGCCGGTGAGCGTCGTGCGGCGCAGGGTACTGCGGTCGCCCACGATCACGCCCTCCACCTTCGAGCCCCTCTTGTCGAAGCCAAGCACGTCGTGCTCCCAAAGGAACGTCGCGCCGCGTTCGGCGCAGCGCCTGGCGAGCTCCTGCGTGAACACGCGTGCGTCGCCCGACTCGTCGCTGGGCGTGTAGGTGCCGCCATGGATGCGATCGCCGAAGGCCTTGAGCGCGGGCTCCACCTGCAGCACCTCGTCGCGGCCCAGCACGCGGCGGTCGACGCCGTGGTCGCGCATCAGGCCCGCGGCCTTGACGCCGGACTCGTAGTCGGCGGCCGACGAAAAGAAGTGCAGGATGCCGCGTTGCAGGCGGTCGTACTCGATGCCGGTGGCGGCCACCACCGACTTCAGCGACTCATGGCTGTAGCGTCCCAGCGCCACGAGTTGCTGGACGTTGCGCGCGAACGCCGCGTCGTTGCACTGGCCCAGGAAGCTCAGCGCCCAGCGCCACTGGTGCGGGTCGAGGCGCGGGCGGAACAGCAGCGGTGAGTCGTCCTGGAGCATCCACCTGGCCACCTTGAACGGCGCGCCCGCGTTGGCCCAGGGCTCGCAGAAGCACACCGAGATCTGCGCGCCGTTGGCGAAGCTGGTCTCCAGCGCGGCCTCGGGCTGGCGCTCGACGACGGTGACGTCGTGGCCCTCCTCCAGCAGGTACCAGGCGGTGGCGACGCCGATGATGCCGGCGCCCAGGACGATCACTTTCATGGGGAATCCTTTGCGGTGCGGCGGCCGCGCCTGGGGGCACGGCGGCGCCGTCACGCTCGGGCCGGATTCTCCGAGAGCTCACGCAATAAATGAAGCTGGATTAATTGAATTTCGCGTTCAGTAGCGGAGCTACTACTGCGTCAATCCTGCGCCCGGGAGCGCTCGTCAGCTCGCGGTGGCTTGCAACTGCTGCCCGGCGGCGCTGGATCCCGGAAGCTTGGCCGACGGGCCCGCGCGGGTGGGTTCGGTGGGCAGCGGGATGTCGAGCCCCATGGCGCGGCTGGTGGCGCGGTAACCGAACGAACAGAAGACCGCGGCCTGATCCGCCGAGGCCAGCCATGCCGCGCTGCCAACGGCAGCGGTGATCGTGCCCCAGGTCAGGATCTGAAGTGGCATGGTGCGCATGATGGCGGCTCCCAGGTTGTCGGAGAGCGCGACGCTGCACTCCCAGTCGACGCGTCCAGCTTAAGCGCGAAGCCAAGACCTTGCCATCCTCGATGCGTGGGAGTCGTGAGATTGATACACGCGAACTGTCGGGCATACGACGCACTTATTCGTGCATCGCTCTCGTTACGTTCCCTCACACTGTGTCCACGGTCCAACCGATGGAGGCCCCATGTCGAACGCTTCACGCCCCACGTTTCTTCGCAACTTTGGTCGCGGATCGGCGGCGCATCGCGCGCCCGACCTGGCCGACATGGGCACCGCGTTCGCGCTGGACGAGGCGCTGGAGCGCGGCTCGCTCGACACGCTGGTGCCCGGCGAGTCGCCGCCGCCGATGCGCGCGGCCGTCACGGTGGCGCCGTGGCGGCTGTGGCTGGGCCGCAAGCTCGGTTAGGGCCCGGCGACCCGTCAGCCGGCCAGGGACCTGGCCCCTCAGATCCCGATCAGGCGCAGCGGGTCGTACCCCTCCGCCTCACCCTTCTTCCCCAGCCCGCGCGCCTGGCACACCACGCGGGACGCGTGAAGCCCTGGGCGCGTGACCAGGTAGTCGTGGCGGCAATGCAGGTGGCCGTGGATCCACAGGTCGGCGCGCGGGATCAGGTCGTCGTCCGCGTTGCAGAAGCTGGCCGTGGTGGGCTGCGGCCCGTAGCGCGGGTCGGCGCTGCGCAGGCTGGGCGCGAAATGCGTGATCGCCACGGTGCGATCCCAGCGCCCCTGCGGCGACTCCTGCAGCGTGCGTTCCAGCCAGGCGCGGCACGCCAGCCCGAGCACGCGCACCGCCTCGGCATCGAACGGCTGGCCGTGCCGCGTGGCGCCCATCACCCGCTGGAAGTACGAGCCGGCTCGCATGGCCTTCGCGCGACCGGCCTCGCCGAACAGGTCGAAGTCGCTCCATCGCACCGTGCCGCAGAAGCGCACGCGGCGACCCTGGTCGTCGGCGATCACCACGCTGTCGCGGTGAAGCATGCGGATGCCCAGCGAGTCGCAGAACGCGCGCAGGTCGATGGCCGCCTGGTCGACGTCGCGCCCGTCGAACTCGTGGTTGCCCGGCACGAACACCACCGGCACCGGCCACGCCGCGAACTGGCGCAGGCCCTCCCAGCCGCGGTCGATGTCGCCCGCCAGGATCAGCAGCTCCGCGCCCGGCACGGGGCTGGCCTGGAAGGATTCGGTTTCAAGGTGGAGGTCGGACAGGATCTGCAGGCGCATCGTGCGTGCAGGATACAGCCAGACCCCAACCGTGCTTGACTTGCTCAGCCCAGCGCCGCCGCGATGCGATCCTTGGTCGTGCGCAGCTGCGCCGGCAGGTGGTACGACAGCGTGGAGAACAGCTCGTCGTGCATGGTCAGCTCCTGCTGCCAGGCGGCCTTGTCGACGCCGATCACGCTGTCGAACTGGGCGCGGCTGAAGTCCAGCCCGTTCCAGTTCAGGTCGTCGTAGCGCGGGCTGGTGCCGAACACGTTCTCGACGCCCTGGGCGTTGCCGTCGATGCGGCCCAGCATCCACTCCATCACGCGCATGTTCTCGCCATAGCCTGGCCACACGAACCTGCCGTCGGCGCCCTTGCGAAACCAGTTCACGCAGAAGATGGCCGGCAGCTTGGCGCCCAGGCCTTCAAGCTTCTCGCCCAGGTCGAGCCAGTGCTGGAAGTAGTCGCTCATGTTGTAGCCAGTGAACGGCAGCATGGCGAACGGGTCGCGGCGCACCACGCCCTGCTGGCCGGCGGCCGCGGCGGTGGTCTCGGAGCCCATGGTGGCAGCCATGTAGACGCCGTCCACCCAGTCGCGCGCCTCGGTCACCAGCGGCACGGTGGTGGAGCGACGGCCGCCAAAGATGAACGCGTCGATGGCCACGCCCCTCGGGTCGTCCCAGGCCGGGTCGAGCGCCGGATTGTTGGTGGCGGCCACGGTGAAGCGGGCGTTGGGATGCGCCGCCTTGGCGCCGGTCTCCCTGGCGATGGCCGGCGTCCAGTCCTTGCCTTGCCAGTCGAAGCAATGCGCCGGCGCCTCGCTCATGCCTTCCCACCACACGTCGCCGTCGTCGGTCAGCGCCACGTTGGTGAAGATGGTGTCCTTCGTGAGGCTGGCCATGCAGTTCGGGTTGGTCTGCTCGTTGGTGCCCGGAGCCACGCCGAAGTAGCCGGCCTCGGGGTTGATGGCCATGAGCCGGCCATCGGCGCTCGGCTTGATCCAGGCGATGTCGTCGCCGATGGTGGTGACCGTCCAGCCGGGCATGCCCGACGGGGGGATCAGCATCGCGAAGTTGGTCTTGCCGCAGGCGCTGGGGAACGCCGCCGCGATGTGGCGCTTGACGCCCTGCGGGTTGGTCACGCCCAGGATCAGCATGTGTTCGGCCAGCCAGCCTTCGTCACGTCCCATGTTGGACGCGATGCGCAGCGCGAAGCACTTCTTGCCCAGCAGCGCGTTGCCGCCGTAGCCCGAGCCGTAGCTCCAGATCTCGCGCGTCTCGGGATAGTGGACGATGTACTTGGTCTTGTTGCAGGGCCAGGCCACGTCCTTCTGGCCTTCGGCCAGGGGCGCCCCCACGGTGTGCACGCAGGGCACGAAGTCGCCGTCGGCGCCAAGCGCCTCCAGTGCGCCGCGTCCCATGCGTGTCATCAGGCGCATGTTGACGACCACGTACGGGCTGTCCGACAGCTCGACGCCGATGTGCGAGATGGGCGAGCCCAGCGGGCCCATCGAGAACGGCACCACGTACATCGTGCGGCCGCGCATCGAGCCGGCGAACAGTGCCGGCGTGCCGTCGGGCTGGCCGATCTCCAGCAGCGCGCGCATCGTGGCGGGCGATTCCCAGTTGTTGGTGGGGCCGGCCGATTCCTTGCGCTCGCTGCAGATGAAGGTGCGGTCTTCGACACGCGCGACGTCGGTCGGGTCGCTGCAAGCCAGGTAGCTGTTGGCACGCCTGGCGGGATCCAGGCGCCTGAAAGTGCCGGAACAGACGAGCTGCTCGCACAGCCGGTCGTATTCGGCCTCGGTGCCGTCGCACCAGTAGACATCGGCGGCCTGGGTGAGCGCGGCGATCTGCGCGACCCAGGAAACGAGGCGGTCATGCTTGACGTAGGCGGGCACGTTCAGGTGCAACCCTTCCATGGCGGGACGGTTCATGAGGAGACTCCAATGACAAGGTTCGAAGGCAGGATTGGGCGAACCTCGCCGCCACGAACCGTCGCGTGGCACGGGGCTCGCCCAATCTCGCAGCGCCGGCTTTGCACCGTACCGTCGGCGGCCTTCTCAGCTAACGGGGGTTACACCAAGAAAACCATCAAAAGCGAGGGTTTACCCGTTGTCAGCGGGTAAAAGACCGTCGCCATCAGTGTAATTGGCTCGTAACCGGCTCGCTTGGCGACCCCCATGCAATTCGGGAATGGATTCATGCAACATTCGCCCGTCCTGCTCGGCTTTTGCTCGGCTCCTGGAAAGCGGGCTTTGACGAGCGTGCCGGTCTAGTCAAAACTAAGCCCGTATAAGATGTTCTCCTTATACTTATGTAGACTTAACTAGATCTCTGGAGCCCGCATGGATCCCGTCCGCAACCCATTCGCCCCTGGCGCAGGCAGCAAGCCTCCCGAGCTTGCAGGCCGTGACTCAATCCTTGAGCAAGCGGACGTGGCAATCCAGAGAGCTTTGCTAGGAAAGCCGGCTCGCTCTCAGATGCTTCTCGGCTTGCGCGGGGTTGGCAAAACAGTCTTGCTCAACAAGATCGAGGAAATCGCGGAGCGAGCAGGGCATTTCACTTCGTCTGTGGAGGCGCGTGAACAGCAACGCCTGAGCGACCTGCTGGCACCCAAGATCAACCAGATTCTTCGCCGACTTTCGCTGCTGGAGGACGCCCGCGTCAAGGCTCATTCCGCGCTGCGTGCGTTGCGCTCATTCGTTTCCGTCTTCAAGCTTTCCTACGGAGACTTGAGCATGTCGGTTGACCCAGAGGAGGGTGTAGCGGACAGCGGGGATCTGGAGAACGACCTGACCGAACTGTTCTTGCGCGTTGGAGAGGCTGCGCAGGCAGCTGACAAAGGTTGGACGCTCTTGATTGACGAAGTGCAATATCTTTCGCAGCCTGACCTCGCCGCATTGATCGTTGCACTCCTCAAGGTTTCTCAAAGGGAGTTGCCGATCGTCTTCTTTGGTGCCGGCCTACCTCAGGTCGCTGGCCTTTCGGGCGATGCGAAGTCGTATGCGGAACGGCTGTTCCTCTATCCCCCGGTCGGAGCACTGAATTCGGAAGATGCCAAGACGGCCATCAAGCAGCCTGTCGGAGCAGAAGGCGAGAGCATCGACGAAGCGGCGCTTGCAGAGATCCTGCAGAAGACGCAGGGATATCCGTACTACCTGCAGGAATGGGGATATCAGTGTTGGGAAATCGCCGAAGACGGGCGTCCGATCGACAAGGAACAAGCCATTCGCGCCGCTACCGAAGCGATACGGCGCCTGGATGAAGGATTTTTCAACGTCCGTTTCGAGCGATTGACGCCCAAGGAACGCGAATACGTCATGGCGATGGCCCGTCTGGGCGCTGGCCCCTATCGGTCTTCGGATGTCGCACTTGCGCTGGGCGAGACTCACCAAAGCCTGGGGCCACGCAGAGCGCAGATCATCAACAAGGGAATGATCTACAGCCCGGGACACGGAGATATCGCATTCACTGTTCCGATGTTCGACGAATACTTGATGCGCAAATACTCATCGAATCTTGATCCCGAACTTTAGGCTTGGCGCACCGCTCCAGCAGTACCGAACCCCCCACCCCCCGGCGTCTCCACCACGAACACATCCCCTGGCTGCATCTGCGCCGAGCCAATGTGATCCAGCGTCTCGACGCTGCCGTCGGCGCGCTCCACCGAGTTGCGACCCACCTCGCCCGCCTCGCCGCCCGCCATGCCGAACGCACCATGGTGGCGGCCGTTGCTGAGGATGGACGCGGTCATCGGCTCGAGGAAGCGCACGCGCCGGGTGCCGCCGTCGCCGCCGGGCCAGCGTCCGGCGCCGCCGGAGCCGGGACGGATCTCGTAGCTGTCGACGCGCACGGGGAACCGGAACTCGAGCACCTCGGGGTCGGTGAGGCGCGAGTTGGTCATGTGGGTCTGCACGACGCTGGTGCCGGCGAAGCCGCCGACGATCTCGCCCCGGGCGTCGATCAGCGCGCCGGCGCCGGATCCGCCGGAGATGGTCTCGTAGTACTGGTGGCGCTCGTTGCCGAAGGTGAAGTTGTTCATCGTTCACTGGCCGGCGGCCATCAGGCCGAGCGCGCCGTACAGCGCGTTGGTGATGCAGGTGGAGGTCTCCACGTTGCCGGCCACGACGGACGCCGGCGGGTGCGGGTTGAGCATCGAGCCGGGCGGGATGATCACGTCCAGCGGCTTCAGGCAGCCGGCGTTGAGCGGGATGTCGTCGGCCACCAGCGTGCGGAACACGTACAGCACCGCGGCCATGCACACCGCGGTCGGCGCGTTGAAGTTGTTGACCAGCTGCGCCGACGTGCCGGTGAAGTCGATCGCCGCGCGCCGGTTGGCGGCGTCCACGCGGATCGCCACCGAGATGCGGGCGCCGTTGTCCAGCGGCAGCGTGAACGCGCCGTCCTTCAGGCGCGTGATGACGCGGCGCACCGACTCCTCGGCGTTGTCCTGCACGTGGCCCATGTACGCGCGCACCACGTCCAGGCCGAACTGCGCCACCATCTTGCGCAGCTCCTGCACGCCCTTCTCGTTGGCCGCGATCTGCGCCTTCATGTCGGCGATGTTCTGTGCCGGGTTTCGCGACGGGTATTCGCCGCCGCGCAGCAGCTCGACCATCTCGGCCTCGCGCAGGCGGCCGGCCTCCACCAGCTTGACGTTGTCCAGCTGCACGCCTTCCTCCTCGATGCGGGTGGAGAACGGCGGCATCGAGCCGGGGGTGACGCCGCCGACGTCGGCGTGGTGGCCGCGCGAGGCCACGAAGAACAGCAGGTTCTCGCCGGCCTCGTCGAACACGGGCGTGACGATGGTGATGTCGGGCAGGTGGGTGCCACCGTGGTACGGATCGTTGAGCGCGTAGACGTCGCCCGGCTGCATCCGGCCGGCGTTGCGCTTCATCACGGTCTTGATGGACTCGCTCATCGAGCCCAGGTGCACCGGCATGTGCGGCGCGTTGGCGATGAGGTTGCCGTCGGCGTCGAAGAGCGCGCAGGAGAAGTCGAGCCGCTCCTTGATGTTGACGGAGTAGGCGGTGTTCTGCAGCTGCAGGCCCATCTGCTCGGCGATGTTCATGAACAGGTTGTTGAACACCTCCAGCATCACCGGATCCACCGTGGTGCCGATGGCGGCGCGCGGCGCGCGTGGGGCGATGCGTTGCAGCACCAGGTGGTCGAGGTCCGTCACGCGGGCCTGCCAGCCGGGCTCCACCACCGTCGTCGCGTTCTTCTCCGCGATGATGGCCGGGCCGTCCACGGTGTGGCCGGGGCGCAGCGTCTCGCGAACCACGAGCGCGGCGTCCCACCAGCACGCCTCGCTGTACATGCGCACGGTCTGCACCACCGGCGCGGGCGTGGGCGGCAGCAGCGCGAGGCGCGGCTCGGCGGGCGCGTCGCCGGCGGCGATGGCCTCCACCGACACGGCCTCCACCACCAGGCCGCGGCCCTCCATCAGGAACGCGAAGCGACGCCGGTACGCGGCCTCGAATGCCGCAGCCAGCGTGGCCGTGGTGCCGTCGCCGAAGTCGACCACCAGCGCCGAGTCGGTGCCCGCGTAGCGGACGTGGGCGCGCCGGATCACGCGCAGCTCGCCGGTGCCCGCGCCCTGGCGCCGGATCTCTCGGGTGGCGTCGGCCGCAAGCTCGTCGAGGCGGGTGCGGATGGCGGGCAGCGCGGCGTCGGCCAGCGGCTGTTCGATGGCCGCCTGGCGCATCACGCCCTGGTCGGCCAGTCCCATGCCGTAGGCCGACAGCACGCCGGCCAGCGGGTGCACGAACACGGTGTTCATGCCGAGGGCGTCGGCCACCAGGCAGGCGTGCTGGCCGCCCGCGCCGCCGAAGCACTGCAGCGTGTAGCGCGTGACGTCGTAGCCGCGCGCCACCGAGATCTTCTTGATCGCGTTGGCCATGCTGCCGACGGCGATGTCGAGAAAGCCCTCGGCGATCTGCTCGGGCGTGCGCGTGACGCCCGTCGCGCGCGCGATGTCCGCGGCCATCGCGTCGAAGGCCGTGGCGACGGCGTCGCGGTCGAGCGGCTCGTCGGCGTTGCGGCCGAACACCTTGGGAAACCACGCCGGCTGGATCTTGCCGAGCAGCACGTTGGCATCGGTCACCGCCAGCGGACCGCCGCGCCGATAGCTGGCCGGCCCCGGGTTCGCGCCGGCGCTCTGCGGCCCCGCGCGCAGGCGGGCGCCGTCGAAGCCGAGGATGGAGCCGCCGCCGGCCGCCACCGTGTGGATGCTCATCATCGGCGCGCGCATGCGCACGCCGGCCACCTGCGTCTCGAACGCGCGCTCGAACTCGCCGGCGAAGTGCGACACGTCGGTGGACGTACCGCCCATGTCGAAGCCGATCACCTGGCCGAACTCGGCCAGCTGCGCGGTGCGCACCATGCCCACGATGCCGCCGGCCGGGCCCGACAGGATCGCGTCCTTGCCCTGGAACGCGTGCGCGTCGGTAAGCCCGCCCGAGGACTGCATGAAGAACAGCTTGACGCCGGGCATCTCGGCCGCGACCTGCTCCACGTAGCGGCGCAGGATCGGCGACAGGTAGGCGTCGACCACGGTCGTGTCGCCGCGGCTCACCAGCTTCATCAGCGGGCTGGTCTCGTGAGACACGCTCACCTGCGTGAACCCGATCTCGCGCGCGACTCGGGCCGCGGTCGCCTCGTGCTGCGTGAAGCGGTAGCCGTGCATGAACACGATCGCCACGCTGCGCAGGCCGGCGTCGAACGCGTGCTGCAGTTCGGAGCGCAGCGCGCCGTCGTCCAGCGCCTGCAGCACCTCGCCCTGTGCGCTCATCCGCTCCTGCGCCTCGATCACCCGCGAGTACAGCAGCTCGGGCAGCTGGATGTGCCGGTCGAACAGCCGCGGCCGATCCTGGTAGGCGATGCGCAGCGCGTCGCGGAAGCCGCGCGTGGTCACCAGCAGCGTCTTCTCGCCCTTGCGTTCCAGCAGCGCGTTGGTGGCCACCGTGGTCCCCATCTTCACGCACTCCACCAGCTCGGGCGTGACCGGCTGCCCGGCCTTCAGGCCGAGCAGGTGGCGGATGCCGGCGACGGCGGCGTCGCGGTACTGCTCCGGGTTCTCCGACAGCAGCTTGTGCGTGGCCAGGCTGCCGTCGGGCCGCTTGGCCACGATGTCGGTGAAGGTGCCGCCCCGGTCGATCCAGAACTGCCAGCGCGACGGCGCCAGCGGGGCTTCGGTGGAGAAAATGGCCATGCGAATCATCCCTCCAGGTCGGTGACGAACATCTTGCCAGGGGCGTGCGTGATGCACAGCGGCAGGCCGCTGCGCTGCGCCACCCATTGCGGCGTGACGCCGCAGCCCCAGAACACCGGCACCTCGTCGTCGAGGATCTCGACGGCGTCGCCGTAGTCGGGGCGCATCACGTCGGCGATGCCCAGCGCGTGCGGATTGCCCACGTGCATGGGCGCGCCGTGCGCCTGCGGAAAGCGGCCGCAGATCTCGACGACCTTGGCCACGTCGCGACTCTTGATGGGCCGCATGCTCACCACCATCTCGCCGCTGAAGCGGCCCGCGGGCGTGCAGGGAATATTGGTGCGGTACATGGCCACGTTGCGTTGCTGCACCACGTGGCGCAGCGGGATGCCGGCCCGCGCCAGCGCCGACTCGAACGAGAAGCTGCAGCCGACCAGGAAGCTGACGAAGTCGTCGCGCCACAACGCGGCGATGTCGGCGCGTTCCTCCACGAACTCGCCGTCGCGATAGACGCGGTAGCCGGGCACGTCGGTGGCGATGTCCGACCCGGGCGCGCACAGCACCGCGCGCGCGCCGGGCTCCATCACCTCGATCAGCGGACACGGCTTCGTGTTGCGCTGGCAGAACAGCAGGAAGTCGAACGCGTCGGCCTGCGGCACGATCATCAGGTTGGCCTGGATGCGGCCGGGCGCGTGGCCCGCGGTGGGCCGCGTGAACGCGCCGGAGCGGCAGGCGTGGCGCAGCGCGCCGGGGTCGTCGAAAGTGACTTGCATGGCGAGGTCTTCGGTGAGGTTGAAGGGGCGCTAGTGCCCCAGGTACGCCTTCTTGACCGCGTCGTCCTGCAGCAGGTCCCGCGCGGGGCCCTGCATCACGACGCGCCCGGTCTGGATGACATAGCCGTGGTCGGCGATCGCCAGGGCCTTGGTGAGGTTCTGTTCCACGAGCAGGATGGCGACGCCGGTCTCGTTGACGCGCTGGATCACGTCCAGCACCTTGGTGACGAACTTGGGCGCGATGCCCCACGACGGCTCGTCCAGCATCAGCAGCCGGGGTCGCGCCATGAGGCCACGCGCGATCGCCAGCATCTGCTGCTCGCCGCCGCTCATCGTGCCGGCGAGCTGCGTCGCGCGCTCCTCGAGGATGGGGAACAGCTCGAACATCCTGTCGACGTCGGCGGCGATGCCGTCCTTGTCGTTGCGCGTGAACGCGCCCAGCTCCAGGTTGCGGCGCACGGTGAGCTTGGGAAAGAGCCGTCGGCCTTCGGGCACCAGCGACAGCCCGAGCGGCACGCGCTCGTGCGCCGGCAGGCCATGGATGGCGCGACCCTCGAAGGTGATGCTGCCGGCGTCCAGCGCGTTGAGCCCGGCGGCGGCGCGCAGGGTGGTCGACTTGCCGTTGCCGTTGCCGCCCACGAGGGCGACGATCTGGCCCGCGGCCACCTTCAGGCTGACGTCGTTCAGCGCGGGCACGCCGTCATAGCTGACGCGCAGGTTGGCGAGCTCCAGCATCAGTCGTCTCCCAGGTAGGCGTGGATCACCACGGGATCGGCCTGCACCGCCGCCGGCGTGCCCTCGGCGATCTTGCGGCCGCGCTCGAGCACGACGATCTTGTCGGCGATGGGCCTGATCCCTTCGAGCACGTGCTCGACGATCAGGCACGCGATGCCCCTCT
>JBBQYL010000084.1:0-19340 GCA_038208735.1 Burkholderiales bacterium | reverse complement strand
CGCGGCCTGGGACGAGAACGGCCTGGCCCAACGCGCCATCCGCGCGCTCAAGCAGCGCTTCCCCGAGCTGGGCGTCATCACCGACGTGGCGCTGGATCCCTACACCACCCATGGCCAGGACGGCCTGGTGGACGACAGCGGCTACGTGGTGAACGATCAAACCGTGGACGCACTGGTGCTGCAGGCGCTGTCGCACGCCGACGCCGGCGCCGACGTGGTGGCGCCCAGCGACATGATGGACGGACGCATCGGCGCCATCCGCGCGATGCTGGAGGCCGACGGCCACCTGCACGCCCGCATCATGGCCTACAGCGCCAAGTACGCCAGCGCCTTCTACGGCCCGTTCCGCGATGCCGTCGGCTCCGCCGCCAACCTGGGCAAGAGCAACAAGAAGGTCTACCAGATGGACCCGTCCAACTCCGACGAGGCCCTGCGCGAGGTGGCACTGGACATCGCCGAGGGCGCAGACATGGTGATGGTCAAGCCCGGCATGCCGTATCTGGACATCGTGCGCCGCGTGAAGGACGAGTTCCACATGCCCACCTACGTCTACCAGGTGAGCGGCGAGTACGCGATGCTCAAGGGCGCCGCCATCAACGGCTGGATGGACGGCGAGGCGGTGATGATGGAATCGCTGCTGGCCTTCCGCCGCGCCGGCGCCGATGGGGTGCTCACCTACTTCGCGCTGGAGGCGGCGCGGGTGCTCAAGCGAGGTTAGTCACCGGGGTCTGGCCCCGTCGGGGCCAGACCCCGCACTTCAGGCGTACGGATTCGCGAACCCCAACCCCGCCAGCACCTCGGTCTCGCGCGCCTCCATGCACGCGGCCTCCGGCCCGTCGTCTTCGTGGTCGTAGCCCTGCGCGTGCAGCGTGCCGTGCACCAGCAGGTGCGCGTAGTGGGCGACGAGGTCGATCTGCTGCTCCTTCGCCTCGCGCTCGACCACCGACGCGCACAGCACCAGGTCGGCCTCGAGCTCGGGCTCCTGCACGTAGTCGAAGGTGAGCACGTTGGTGGCGTAGTCCTTGTGGCGGTAGTCGCGGTTCAGCGCGCGGCCCTCGTCGGCGCCGACGATGCGCACGGTGATCGTGGCGGGCAGCTCGAGGCCGGCCCGGATCCAGCGGGCCACCTTGTGGCGCGGCAGCAGCGCGCGGTGCGCCGGGTCGGCGAACTGCAGGCTCAGCTGCAGGTGGGGCAACGCGGTGCGGACCATCAGGAACGTCCTCCGCGGGTGCTGCGCCGGCCTTCCTGGAAGGTGGCCGGTGCCGGGGCCTGTGCCGGGGCCTGTGCCGGCGCCGGCGCCGGGCGCTGCACAGGCGCGGCGGCCGTGGCGTCGTCGCCCCGCGCCGCGGCGGCCTCGTAGGCCTCCACGATGCGCGCCACCAGGGGATGGCGCACGACGTCGGCCGCGCCGAAGTACGTCGACGCGATGCCCGCCACGTTGCGAAGGATCTCCGACGCGTCGGCCAGGCCGCTGCGCGCGCCGCGCGGCAGGTCGACCTGCGTGAGGTCGCCCGTGACCACGGCCTTGGTGCCGAAGCCGATGCGCGTGAGGAACATCTTCATCTGCTCGGGCGTGGCGTTCTGCGCCTCGTCGAGGATCACGAAGGCGTGGTTCAGCGTGCGCCCGCGCATGAACGCGAGCGGCGCGATCTCGATGGCACCGCGCTCGAACGCCTTGGTGACGCGCTCGTAGCCCATCAGGTCGTGCAGCGCGTCGTACAGCGGGCGCAGGTACGGGTCGACCTTCTGCGACAGGTCGCCGGGCAGGAAGCCCAGGCGCTCGCCGGCCTCCACCGCGGGGCGCGTGAGCACGATGCGCTGCACGCTGGCGCGCTCCAGCGCGTCGACCGCGCAGGCCACCGCGAGGAAGGTCTTGCCGGTGCCGGCCGGGCCCAGGCCGAGGGTGATGTCGTGCGACAGGATCTGGCGCAGGTACTGCACCTGGTTGGGCGTGCGGCCGATGAGGTTGGAGCGCCGCGTGTGCAGCACGATCTCGCCGCCGGCCGCGGCCTCGGCCGGCGCCACCGGCTTGGCGTGGCCCTGGATCACGTCGCGCTGCGCGTCGTAGAGCATCAGCTGCAGCTGCTCCTCGTCGATCGGGCGGCCGCTGCGTTCGTACAGCGCCTCGATGAGCGCCAGCGCGCGCGGCGCCTGCAGCTTGCCGCCCTCCACGCGGAAGTGCTCCTGGCGGCGGCTGACGATCACGTTCAGGCCCTGCTCGATGGCGCGCAGGTTCTCGTCGAGGGCGCCGCACACATGGGCGAGACGTTCGTTGTCGGGCGGGGAAAAGGCGCGGCGGACGATCACGGGGTCTTGTCTTGTTCGTTTGATGTCCGCAGATTGTCGGCGCATTCGATAATCGCCGCATGATCGGTCGTCTCACGGGCATCGTCGCGGAAAAGGCCCCTCCGCAAATCCTGGTGGACGTGCAGGGCGTCGGCTACGAGGTGGACGTGCCCATGAGCACGTTCTGCAACCTGCCGGGGCTGGGCGAGCGCGTCACGTTGCTCACCCACTTCGTGGTGCGCGAGGACGCGCAGCAGTTGTTCGCGTTCCTCACCGAAGCGGAGCGTGCCACCTTCCGGCTGCTGATCAAGATCTCCGGCGTGGGGCCGCGCACGGCGCTGGGCATCCTGTCGGGCCTCTCGGTGAACGACCTCGCCGGCGCCGTGGCGCGCCAGGAGGGCGGCCGGCTGCAGAAGGTGCCGGGCATCGGCAAGAAGACGGCCGAACGCCTGCTGCTGGAGCTCAAGGGCAAGCTGGGCCCCGAGCTCGGCGCCGGCGCCGTGGTCATCGCCAACGACGCCCAGGGCGACATCGTGCAGGCGCTGATCGCGCTGGGCTACAACGAGAAGGAGGCCGCGATGGCGATGAAGGGCCTGCCCAAGGACGTCGGCGTGTCCGACGGCATCAAGCAGGCGATGACGGCGCTTTCCTGATGCCTGGGTGCCTGGTCTTGCATGTACTCGTGCTAGACCAGGCACCCACTGACTAAAGAACCAACTTGGCGGTAGCCTTGACATCAACAGTCTGCCGCTTCCCCGCAGCATCCTCGATCACCAGCGTGATCGGCACCACGTCGCCGAACTTCACCGGCGCCTTCAGCCCCATCAGCATCATGTGATATGCCCCGGCCTTCAGCTCCACCGGCTTGCCCGCGGGCAGCGGCAGCGCGTCGACCGGCCGCATCTTCATCACGTCGCCCACCATCTTCATCTCGTGCACCTCCACCGAGGTGGCGATGGGCGAGCTGGCCGACACCAGCTTGCCGCCCTGCGCGGACGTGATGGTCATGAAGGCGCCGGTGACGGTCTGCTGGGCGACGGTGGTGCGCACCCACGGCTTGTCGACGGTGACCTGAGCGTTGGCGACGGACGCGACCAGCGTCGCGGCCAGGAAGAAGGCGGATTTGATCATGGAGGCAATCGTAAGCGAGACGAGTTGGAACGGTTGCCGCCCCGAACGTTCCCGGCCGGCGTCATAATCACTGCATGTCCATACAGACCGACGATTTCAGCGGCGCCGGTGCTCGCGATCCGAAACCGGCCCGGATCGTCGGCGCCAATCCCGCGTCGCCCAACGAAGAGGTGATGGAACGCGCGCTGCGGCCCAAGCGCCTGCACGACTACGTCGGCCAGGTGAAGGCGCGCGAACAGCTCGACATCTTCATCGGCGCCGCCCGCAAGCGCTCCGAGTCGCTCGACCACGTGCTGCTGTTCGGCCCGCCGGGCCTGGGCAAGACCACGCTGTCGCACATCATCGCGGCCGAACTGGGCGTCAACCTGCGCCAGACGTCGGGCCCGGTGCTGGAGAAGCCGAAAGACCTCGCGGCCATCCTCACCGGCCTCGAGCGCAACGACGTGCTGTTCATCGACGAGATCCACCGCCTGTCGCCGGTGGTCGAGGAGATCCTGTACCCGGCGCTGGAAGACTTCCAGATCGACATCATGATCGGCGACGGCCCGGCCGCGCGCTCGATCAAGCTCGACCTGCAGCCGTTCACGCTGGTGGGCGCCACCACGCGCGCCGGCATGCTCACCAACCCGCTGCGCGACCGCTTCGGCATCGTGGCGCGGCTGGAGTTCTACACGCCCGAGGAGCTGGCCCGCATCGTCACGCGATCCGCCGGCCTGCTGGGCGTGCCCATCGACCCCGAAGGCGCGCACGAGCTCGCGCGCCGCTCGCGCGGCACGCCGCGCATCGCCAACCGGCTGCTGCGCCGGGTGCGCGACTACGCCGACGTCAAGGCGCAGGGCCGCATCACGGTGCCAGTGGCCAACCTGGCGCTGGCCATGCTCGATGTCGATTCCCAGGGCTTCGACGTGATGGACCGCAAGCTGCTCGAGGCCATCGTGCACCGCTTCGACGGCGGCCCCGTGGGCCTGGACAACGTGGCGGCGGCCATCGGCGAGGAAGCGGGCACGATCGAAGATGTCATCGAGCCCTACCTCATCCAGCAAGGCTACCTGCAGCGCACCACGCGCGGGCGCATCGCCACCATCGCGGCGTACCGTCACCTCGGCTTGGCGCCGCCGGCGCGAGCGGGCATCGACCTGTTCGGGATGCCGCCCGAATAGCGGGCCCGTCATCAATGGCGACCCCGTCATCCTGCGCGCAGTCGCAGGATCCGCCTTGGCGACGGCGCCTTCTTTGCGAGAGTGGGTCCGGCGACTGCGCGCAGGATGACACGGCAGGATGCTGTCAGTCGTTTCGAGCTGCCAGCGCCGCCGCGGCCAGCATGCGGTCGGCCGATTCGTCGAGCGTGGGCGCATTCACGTCCAGGTGACCCGTGTCGTTCCAGCCCACCATCGTCAGGCCCGAGCTGGTGTGCAGCAGGCGATTGATGGCGGCGTTGTCCAGTTGCCAGATGCGCGGGGCGTCGAGCGGCACGCGGCTGGCGGCGCGGTAGAGGCAGTCGAGCACGCCGCCGTGGGCCACCAGCACCACGGTCTTGCCTGCGTGGCGCTCGGCGATGCGCAGCGTGGCCTCCACGCAGCGCGCGTAGAACGCCGTGAGCGACTCACCGTCGACGCCGGGCCGGAACTCGGGGTCGCGGCTCTTCCAGCGCGCCGACAACTCGGGAAAGCGCTCGGCGACCTCGGTGTGCGTCAGGCCCTGGAAGCTGCCGAAGCTGCGCTCGCGTAGCGCCGGGTCGAGCTCCAGCGGGATGCGGTTGAAGCCGGCGATGGCTTCGGCGGTTTCCTTCGCCCGAGCCAGGTCGCTGCTGACGACGACGTCGGGCTGATCGTCGGCGAGCCAGTGCGCCGTGCGGCGCGCCTGTTCGCGCCCGCGCTCGTTGAGCGGGATGTCCAGCTGCCCCTGCAGGCGGGCCTCGACGTTCCAGGCGGTCTCGCCGTGTCGTACCGCGATCAGTCGCGTGGCTTCGCCATGGCTCATTCAGCAGGTCTTTCGAGGTTCAGGCGCCCCACACGATGGGTTGCTTCCCCGCGTGCGCGCGTTTCATCATCTCCACCATCGGCCACACGCGCTGGCGCAGGCTGACCGCGTCGCCGCGCGGGGTGGCATCGTCGCCGTCGCCGGCCGGCTTGGGGCTCTCGGCGGAGACCGCCGCCTCCAGCGCGCTCATGGCGGCCGGCATCTGGTCGACCTCGATGATGCCTTGCGGGGACGGGTCCTTGCCGATGAGGCTCAGCACGCGGTCGCCCACCGGCTGGGTCATGATCAGGTCGCCGGTGGCCTGGCTCTTGAATTTGTACATCATGGTGGTGTTGCCCAAATGAAAGCGGCCAAGGGATGCCTTGGCCGCGATTGTCCGCGATCTGCTCGGCGGTTCACGAGGAACCGTCGACCGATTCGAGGGGATTCTCAGCGATTGCGGCGCACGCGCACCACTTCCACCAGAGCGATGACGGCGGCGCCGACGGCAGCGGCGATCAGCAGCGACTTGATGGGCTCGTCCTGGACGTAGCCGCGGGTGGACTCGACGGCCTTCTGGCTGCGGTCACGCAGGACGGCGGCCTGCTCGCGGGCGGCGTCGTAGCCATCGCTGGCGTAGCCACGGGCACGCTCGCTGACGCGCGACAGAAGCGGCTTGGCATCGCCATAGGCGCTGGCCAGGCCGTCGACGGCGCAGTCGATGGCGGCGTGGGCGTCGCGCTCGGCGGCCTTGAGGGCGGCGGCGGCACGGTTGAAGTGTTCGGAGGTGGTGGCGCTGGTGGCGTTCGACAGTTCGGACATGTGGGCTCCTGGAGGGTTGGATTTCGCCGCCGCGACCAAGGGGTCGGCCGAAGCATTGAAGAGACGATTGCAGTTTGCGCGACAAGCCGGCTCGCCCCGGTAGGGCTGGAACGTGCCTGCATGTCGGGCGGCCACGGGCCGCGGCGTAGGACAGCGACTACAGGGCAATCAGCATGCGCGCTCGACAGTGCAGGCTGACACGGGACCGCGCCGCCTTCGAATGATTGCAACGAGGGTCAGTGCGAGCGTTCGCCCGGCTCGCGCGTCGCCAGCGACAGGCAATAGGCCACCAGCTGGTCGATGTCGCGGGACTTGTCGAATACGCGGTCGGCGCCACTCGCCAGGCAGCGCGCCTGCATCTCGTCGGTGGCGTAGTTGCTGAGCACCACCAGGGCGGCGCCGGGGCGCTCGCGGCGCGCGGCCGCGATCACGCCCAGCCCGGAGCCGGTGCGCAGGAAGATGTCGATGATCACCAGGTCGCAGCGCTCGCCGTCGGCGTGCAGCCAGTCGACGGCAACGCGCTCGTCGGCGGCCGTGCCCACCACGTGCACGGGCGCCAGTTCCTCCAGCGCGGCGATGAGGCTCTCGAGCACGATGACGTTGTCTTCCACCACATAGGCGTCCAGCGCGCGAACGGGCGCGTCAGGGTCGCCATTGCGGGCCCGCGGCGTGGCGCCTGTGGCGTTGGCGGTCGCGCCCCGGGGGTTCATCATCGGCTCGCCGAAGCGATGGCGGCCGCCTCGGGCACGAGGTCGTGCTGCACGGCGGTGATGAGGAACAACGTGGCCGCTATCGCGATGACGACGGGAAACACGTTGCGGACGGAGAGGACGGACATGGCGAAGGCTTTGGCGGGTTGCATTGAAGACATGTCAAGGATGCGCCGAATGTTCGGGGCTGGCTGCCGGCCAGTCCCCCGATGCCCTGTAGTGCCTGTCCTACGCGCCGTGCGCCACCGTCGTGCGAGGAACAGAATCGAGCATCGCGGCTCGATGCCGCAACGGAGACCCTCCATGACCCCGACCGCCGCCGCCCCGACCTCCTCCACGCCCGCGGATCCGCGCGACAAGTGCGTACCCGCGCGCGAGGCGCCCGCCGAAGACCTCGATCTCGAAGAGGATGTCGCGCCCAACCTGGGCGGCGAAGACCAGATGCAGGACGCCTAGACACGTTCAGAGCCGGCGTTGCGACGCCGGCAGCGTGATCCAGGATTCGAGCGCGCGGTCTTCCATCCACGAGCCCAGCCGGCGCCCCTGCAGGCCATCGCAGCCCGCGGCCACGAGCGCCGCGCACTGCAGCTCGGTATCGGCGCCGTTGGCGTGGACTTCCAGCTGCATCGCATGGGCGAGCTGCACCAGCGCCGGCACCCAGCGCGATTCGGCGCCGGTGCCGGCGCAGGCCTGGGCCAACGTCGGATCGAGTTTGACACCGGAGAACGGCAGGCGCTGCAGCGCGGCCAGCGAGCTGTTGCCGGCGCCGAAGCCGTCGAGCATCACGCGGATGCCCTGGCGCGCCAGCGAGCGCACCGCGGCCAGCGCGGCGTCGGGGTCGGCCCGCAGCGCGGACTCGCTCACGTCGATCTCCAGGTGTTGCGGCGCGCACCCCGCAGCCTCCAGCGCGGCGGCCACGCGGCGGGCGTGGCCCGGCTGCGTGAGCTGCCAGTCGGACACGTTCACGTTCAGGCGCAACGAATGGCCCGCCTCGCGCCATCGGCGTTGCTGCAGCAGGCCGTGCTCCAGCACCCAGTCGTCGAGCGCGCCCACCAGGCCGCGCTCCTCGGCCACGGCCATGAACTGGCTGGCGGCCACCTCGCCCAGCTCGCGGTCGCGCCAGCGCAGTTGCACTTCGAGCGCCACGGCCAGGCCGGTGCGGGTATCGAAGCGCGGCTGCGCGGCCAGCCGGAAGCGGCCTTCCTCGGCGGCGCGCAGCAGCCCGGCCTCGACGCGGTCGCGCTTGCGCTGCCAGCCGCCGAATCCGAACTTGTGCACCGCG
The DNA here is from genome assembly GCA_038208735.1 of Burkholderiales bacterium. Classification (GTDB taxonomy): domain Bacteria; phylum Pseudomonadota; class Gammaproteobacteria; order Burkholderiales; family Burkholderiaceae_C; genus Scleromatobacter. The sequence continues at coordinate 11,150 of JBBQYL010000084.1, read as the reverse complement.
AAGCTGGAACGATTGGCCTGCTGCGCGCGATGCATCGCGATCTCGACGTGGCGCAGGATCTCGTCGGCCGACAGCCCGGCGCCCGGATACGTGCCGATGCCGATGGCCACGGGCACGCCGGCCACGCGCTCCTGCGCCTCGATCAGCCGGCGCGCGGCGGCCTCGGCGGCCGCCTCGCTGGCGTAGTCGATCAGCACGCCGAAGCGGCTGCCGCCCAGGCGGGCGCAGTAATGCGGCTGGCGCATGGCCCCGCGCACCTGCGCGGCCAACTCCGACAGCCGGCGGGCCCCGGCAGCGCTGTCGCCGCCCTCGCCGAACAGCGCGTCGCGGTTGAACTCGATGCTCAACACGGCGAAGCCGGCGCTCTGGCGGCCGGAGCGCAGCGCCTCTTCCAGCGTCAGCAGGAAGCCGGTGCGGTTGGGAAGATGGGTGAGCTGGTCGATGCCCTGGTGTCCGGGCTCGCGCGGCGCGCCGGGACGGTGCGGGTTGGTCTCGCGGAACGAGAACACGCGGCCGATGGGCCGGCCGTGGCTCCACTGCGGCTGCGCGTGGCGCTCGATGATGGCCCCGTTGACCTGCGCGATCACGTCGTGCGCCTCGGCCAGCGTGTGGGCGTAGACGTCTTCCAGGCGGCGGTCGTAGCCGTCGACGTCCATCACGTTCATGCGCACCCACTCGTGCACGGCGCGGTCGTCTCCCGCCTGCAGCACGCCGTCGGGCAGCGACCACATGCGCGCGAAGCGGCGGTTGAACGCGCGGATGTTGCCGTTGAGGTCGGTGACGAGGATCGCGTCGGCCGTGGCCTCCAGCGTGGCGCGCAGTTCGGCCAGCGCCGTCTCGCGCTCCAGTTCGACGCGGCGCTCGCGCGTACGGTCGCGCACCTGCACGAGAAACAGCGGGGAGCCGTCGTCCAGCCAGAGCGGCGCGATGCGGCGCGACACGGCGCACGTGCGCCCGCCGGGCAGATGCAGCTCGGCGTCGCTGTCGAGCACGCTGACCACGCCGCAGCGCACGCCGTCCCAGTAGGCCATGTCCTCGAGGTCGGGGATGGCGTCCTCGGCGTCGAGGCCTTCCAGGCCGCCGCGTTGCAGCAGTTCCTCGGCCTCGTCGTTGGCGCCCAGGATGTGGCCGTGCGCCGCGTCCACCACCCACGCGGCGTGGCCCAACGCGGCCAGGGCCGCGAGGAGTCCGGCGAGCGACTCCCTGGCCGCGACCGGCGTCAGCAGCGGCGCGCTCGAGGTCATGCCAGGGCCTCTTCCGGCAGGTCTTCCTTCGGCGTGCTCTCAACGTCGAAGAAGTACGAGATGCGCTGGCGCGGCTTCAGGTAGTCGACCGCGCGGGCCGGCAGCTGCACCGGCTTGAGGCTGCGGCGGATGCCCACCTGCGGCGTCTTCTCGAGGTCGAGGTGGATGGCCTCTTCGAGCGCCACGGCCGGGTCGTACACCAGCACTCGCGGCTTGAGCGGGTGCGCGGCGTTGACGGTCATCACCATCGCGAAGCGATCGTCGCTGAGCTGCACCACCGAGCCGGGCGGGTAGATGCCCATCATCTTGATGAAGCCCGACAGCAGCGTCTCGTCGAACTTGGAGCGGCATTGCGCGAACAGCCGCGACAGCGCCTCATGGGGCGTGATGGACTGCGCTGGCGACGCGGCGTTGCACAGGTTGTCGTAGCGGTTGACCAGCGCCACGATGCGCGCCGGCAACGACATCCGCGGGAGCATCAGCGCGCTGGGAAAGCCGCTGCCGTCCGCGAGTTCGTGGTGCTGGGCGATGACCAGTTGCGCGTCGGCCGACAGGCCCATGCGGCGGCCGAGGATCAGGCCCTGGGCGACGTGGTCGCGGTACAGCGCGGCCTCGCCCGAATTGAAGTCGTCGCGCGCCAGGCGCACGCGATCGGGCAGCGAGATCTTGCCCACGTCGTGCATGAGCGCGCCGACGCCCAGCTCCATCAATACATTGGCGGGTATCGCCAGCTGGCGGCCCAGCATCAGCGAGACCACGGTCACGTTGAGCGAATGGGCGGCGTGGCGGTCGCTCGCCATCTCGCCCAGCACGCGCAGGCAGGGCTCGCCCTCCACCAGCATCTTGTCGAGCAGCGCCTTCGCCAGTTGCTGCGCGTCGGCGTTGGCCTGCGTGGGATCGGTCAGCACCTTGTCGTTGGTGCGGCGCAGGTCGCGGCAGGCCTCGGTGAACTGGCGTTCGCAGCGCGCGGCGGTCTCCATCTGGGCGCTGAGGGCCAGCTTGGCCAGCTGGCGGGCGTCAAGCACCTTGGGCGCGTCGTCGTCGGCGGCGGACTGGCTGTCGGACGCACCGGCGCCGGCCGTGTCCTCGGCGGCCGGCTGCTCGATGTCGCTGCGTTCGGGGCTCCAGGTCAGGCGCGCGAGTCCCAGCGAGCGGATCGTCTCGATCTGCTCGGGGGTGGTCAGCTTGAAGCTGGAGAGCGGGAACGGATGCGACATCCAGCCGACGTTCAGGTGAACGAACATGCCGATACGCAACGCACTCGCTTGGATGGGGGTCGTCATTCGAATCTTCCCTTACCGGCCACCGCCTGCAGCCGGTTTCTTTCTCTCGGTTGAATCGGCCAAACCCCTGCCCGACTTGAGCGGACAGATCACCCCTTATGACGTTGGCGCACCGAAAACGCGCAAAATCCCGTCGACAGGCGCACGATTGCGAATAAATGTTCTGCCTGCGAACACTTTTGGCCCTCCTCGAGACACCTCCATGACCGACGCCTTCATCTGCGACGCACTGCGCACCCCCTTCGGCCGCTACGGCGGCGCCTTGTCGCCGGTGCGCGCTGACGATCTTGGCGCCATTCCAATCCGTGCGTTGCTGGCGCGCCATCCCGAACTCGATCCCGCCGCCATCGAGGACATCCTCTACGGCTGCGCCAACCAGGCCGGCGAGGACAACCGCAACGTCGCCCGCATGAGCGCCCTGCTGGCCGGACTGCCGGTGGACGTGCCCGGCGTCACGCTGAACCGCCTGTGCGGCTCGGGCATGAATGCCGTCGGCAGCGCCGCCCAGGCCATCCGCTCCGGCGAGGCCGGCCTGCTGCTGGCCGGCGGCGTGGAGAGCATGAGCCGCGCGCCCTTCGTGATGCCCAAGGCCACGTCGGCATTCGCGCGCGACAACGCGCTCTACGACACCACCATCGGCTGGCGCTTCGTCAACCCGCTGATGAAGGCGCAGTACGGCGTCGACTCGATGCCCGAGACGGCCGAGAACGTGGCCGATGACTTCGGCATCAACCGCGCCGACCAGGACGCGATGGCGCTGCGCTCCCAGCTGAAGGCGGTGGACGCGCAGAAGCGCGGCTTCTTCGACGCCGAGATCACGCCGGTGACGGTGCCGCAGAAGAAGGGCGACGCGGTCGTCGTCTCGAAGGACGAACATCCGCGCGAGACCTCGCTGGAGGCGCTGGGCAAGCTCAAGCCCATCGTGCGTCCCAACGGCACCATCACGGCCGGCAACGCCTCCGGCGTCAACGACGGCGCGTGCGCCCTGCTGCTGGCCAGCGCCAGCGCCGCGAAGACGCACGGCCTGACGCCGCGCGCCCGCGTGCTGGGCATGGCCGTGGCCGGCGTGGCGCCGCGCATCATGGGCATCGGCCCGGCGCCGGCCTCGCAGAAACTGCTGGCCCGCCTGGGCCTCACCCTCTCGCAGATGGACGTCATCGAGCTGAACGAGGCCTTCGCTGCGCAGGGCCTGGCCGTGCTGCGCCAGCTGGGCGTGGGCGACGATGATCCGCGCGTGAACCCGAACGGTGGCGCCATCGCGCTAGGCCACCCGCTGGGCGCCAGCGGCGCGCGTCTGGTGACGACCGCGGTCAACCAGCTGCACGCCATCGGCGGCCGCTACGCGCTGTGCACCATGTGCATCGGCGTGGGTCAGGGTATCGCGCTGGTCGTCGAACGCGTCTGAGCGTCACGCCGTGTCATCCTGCACGCAGGACGACGGGTTCGGCTAAGCGGTCGGCTGCCAGAGCTCGACCCGGTTGCCCTCCGGGTCGGTCACCCAGCCGAACTTGCCGTATTCGGAGACCTCGGTCTTCTCGTCGACCACGCAGCCCTCGCGCCGGAGCACCGCCAGCAGGGCGTCGAGGTCGGCCACGCGGTAGTTGATCATGAACGGCGCGCCGCGGCCGCCGAAGTAGTCGCTGTCGGCGGCGAAGATACACCAGGTGGTATGCGCCGCCAGCGGCGACTTGCTGGCGGCGGGCTGCGTGGGGGCGGGCGGGAAGGCGAGGCCACCCCACTCCTGCACGTCCAGGCCCAGGTGGCGCCGGTACCAGGCGCGCAGCCCTTCCGGATCGCGTGCCTTGAAGAACACGCCGCCGATTCCCGTGACTCGCTGCATCGCCAACGTTCTCCTGCCAGGTGCCGCGCGCCGGACGATCAGCGCGGGCGGTAGATCACCACCGTGCGCGCCATCTTGTCATGCCAGCCCTGCTTGCGCGCGTCGAAGGCGACCCATCCGAGTCCGGCGAAAACGGGCACGGTCGACACGAAGTAGCCGACGTAGCGCGTGAGCGCCTGCCAGAAGTCGACGGGGGCATGCGTCTGCGCGTCGACCACGACCGCGGAGATCGCCATCTTGCCGGGCGTCGCGCCCTTGGTCTTCCAGAACGCGATGATGGCGCCGCCCAGCGGCACCCAGTTGACGGCGAAGCCGATCACGCCGCGCCCGTCGGTCCAGCCGTCGCCGAACAGGAACACGGCGACCGGCGTCACCACGAACAGCACCAGGACCAGGTCGAGCAGGCCGGCGACCACGCGCGGCCAGAATCCCACGTAGCGCACCGCGCCGGCAGCACCGGCCGCGGCGTCGAGCGGGACCGTCACGGCGTTCATTGCGTCAGGGCGCGGCGCTCGCGAACCGCCTTGGCCAGGCGGATGAGCAGCGGCTCGGTGTCGGCCCAGCTGATGCAGGCGTCGGTGATCGACACGCCCCAGACCGGCGTGGTGCCCGGCTTCAGGTCCTGCCGGCCGTCGGCCAGATGGCTCTCGATCATCACGCCGGTGATGCGGCGGTCGCCGCCCGAGATCTGCGCGGCCACGTCGGCGCCGACGTCGATCTGGCGGCCGTGCTTCTTCTCGGAGTTGGCGTGCGAGAAATCGATCATCACCTGCTCGCGCAGAGCGCGCTCGGCGAGCGCGCCGCAGGCGGCGGTCACGTCGGGCGCCTTGTAGTTGGGGCTCTTGCCGCCGCGCAGGATCACGTGGCAGTCGGCGTTGCCGCGCGTCTCGAAGATGGCGGCCTGGCCCATCTTGGTCATGCCCATGAACGCGTGCGGCGCGTTGGCGGCGAGGATCGCGTCGGCAGCCACCTTGATGCCGCCGTCGGTGCCGTTCTTGAAGCCCACCGGGCACGACAGCCCCGAGGCGAGCTGGCGGTGGCTCTGGCTTTCGGTGGTGCGGGCGCCGATCGCGCCCCACGACACCAGGTCGGCGATGTACTGCGGGCTCAGCAGGTCGAGGAACTCGGTGCCGGCGGGCAGGCCGATGGCGGCCACGTCCAGCAGCAGTTCGCGAGCCTTGCGCAGGCCCTCGTTGATGCGGAAGCTGCCGTCCAGCCGCGGGTCGTTGATGTAGCCCTTCCAGCCGACCGTGGTGCGCGGCTTCTCGAAATACACGCGCATCACCACCAGCAGGTCGTCCTTCAGCGCGTCGGCCACCACCTTCAGGTGGCGCGCGTATTCCAACGCCTGGTCGTGGTCGTGGATCGAGCACGGACCCACCACCACGATGAGGCGGTCGTCGGTGCCGGCCAGCACCTTGGCGAGCTCGGTGCGCGCGCCTTCCACCAGCCGCACGGCGCTGTCGGGCGCGGGCATGTCGTCGAGCAGCAGCGCGGGGGAAATGAGCGGGCGGACGGCGCCGATGCGCACGTCGTCGACACGCGTGGTGTCCAACGTCGTGTCGGGTTGCACGCCGACCTCGCGGTCGTGCCGCCAATCGTCTGGGAGAGTCATCGCCAAAGCTTTCGGGATTTCAGGCCGCCGGCGCGGCAAACGGTCGATTATCGGGCACCGGCGTTGCGCGGTCGCGTCAGGGCGCGATCGCCTCCACCTGGACGACCAGGTGCACGTCGTCGCCGACGAAGGGTTCGCCGAAGGAGGCCCCAAACTCGTGGCGCTTCAGGTCGCCCGTGAAATCGCCACCGCAGACCTCGCGATCCCGGCCGGCGTCGTGCCGGCACGCGAACGTCCTGGCCACCAGCGACAGCGGCTCGCCCACGCCGCGCAGCGTGAACTCGCCGCGTACCCCCTTCACGCCGCCCGCCGCGTCGAACTGGAACGCGGTAGCCACGAAATAGGCCTCGGGGTATTCGACGGTGGCCAGCAGGTCGGGCTCTCTCAGCCGCGCATCGAGCGTGCGCAGGCCGGTGCTCAGCGTGGACATGGGGATGCGGAGGCGCACGTCACCCGTGCGCGCCGCGCGATCGAGCGTCACTTCGCCCGTCACCGGACCAATGCGCCCGCGCAGCGTGGAGGTGCCGAAATGCAGCACCTCGAACGTGACGAACGTGTGGTCCGGGTCGAGCCGGTACGTGACCGGCCCCGCGACGGACTGCGCCAACGCGGGCGAAAGGCCCGGGCTGGCGCAGGAGGCGACGAGCGCCGCCCGAAGGACGGCGCCGAACGTCTTATTGCTTGACGGCTTCAACCTGGATCACCAAATGAACGGCGTCGGGGAAGCCGTAGTTCAGGCCGTACGACACGCCGTACTGGCTGCGCACGATCGTCGTGTCGAAGTCGCCGCCGCAGACTTCGCGCTTGATCATCGGGCTGTTGTAGCAGTTGTAGTTCTGCGCCTTCAGCACCACCGGGTTGGTCTTGCCGTTGAGCGTGAGGTTGCCGGCGATCTCGGTGACCTTGTCGCCGCTGAAGGTGAACTTGGTGGCCACCAGGTGCGCCGTCGGATTGGCGGCGACGTTGAGGATTTCCTCGCTGGAGATGTGCTTGGTGAACGCGGCGGTGCCGGTGTCCAGCGACGTGGTGTCGACGGTGACGTCGAGCGTGCCGGTCTTGGCGACCTTGTCCAGCGTCACGGTGCCGCTGGTCTTGTTGAAGCGGCCGCGGTTGGTGGACGTGCCGAAGTGGCCGATCTCGAACGTGGCGAACGAGTGGCTCGGCTCGATGGCGTAGGTGGCCGATTCGGCGTGGGCGGCGGCAGCGAAACCGAGGGCGGCCACGACGGCCAGCAGGGAAATCTTCTTCATGGGGAAACTCCAGCGGGTCAGGGAAACAGGAATGGAAGCGTCCCGGCGCTGACCCGCGCCACCGGCTGCCGCCCCGCGAAGGGCAAGGGAAATTTCTCGAATCAGAGCGGCGCCACGCCGGTCAGCGCGATCCTGAACTTGACCACCACCTCGTCGGCCAGCTGCGAGGTGTCCGTCCACTCGCCCTCGCCGATCTTGAAGTCGTTGCGCTTGATGGTGAACGTACCGGTGGCGGTGGTGGCCGGGCCGGCCTGCACCAGCGCGATGGGCACGACGATGTCCTTGGTGGTGCCCTTGACGCTGAGCTTGCCCGACACGTCGTACTTGCCGCCGCCCTCGGCCTTGATGGCGGTGGACGCGAAGGTGGCGTTGGGGAACTTCGCCACGTTGAACCACGTGGCCTTGGGCACCTCGGCGTCGGTCTCGGCCGAGCCGAACGTGGCGCTGGACGTGGCGATCGTGAAGGCCACCTTGCCGGTCTCGGGCTTCTTCGGGTCGAACGCGATGTCGGCCGTCCACTTGGCGAACCTGCCCTCGACGGGCACGCCCATCTCCTTGATGGCGAACGTGATCTGGCTCTGCGCCGGAACCACCTTGGCCTGCGCGAAGGCGACGCCGCTGAGGGCCAGCGATGCGGCGAGCGTGAGAACGGTGCGAAGCTTGTTCATGGAATGTCTCGGTTCGGGGAAGAGGTTCGGTCGCGGCCGGGGATCATGCGGCGGACCAGTCCGTCGCGGTCGATGACCATGTGCTTGAAGACGGCGGCCACGTGCAGCGCCACCAGGGCGAACAGCACCCAGGCCAGGTCGCCGTGCCAGGGCTTGATCATCTCGGCCAGGTCGTGATCCTTGGGCACGAAGTCGGGCAACGGGATCTTGCCGAACAGCACGATCGGGAAGCCGGCGGCCGAGCTGTAGGCCCAGCCCACCAGAGGCACCGCGAAGAACAGCGCGTACAGGCCCCAGTGCGTGAGCGAGGCCGCCGTGTGCTGCCACTTCGGCGCCGGCAGTTCGGCCGGCGGACGATGGGTGAGGCGCCACAGCAGGCGCAGCGCGGCCAGCAGCAGGATCGTGGCGCCGGCCCACTTGTGATAGTTGTACAGCTTCAACCGCATCATCGACATCGGCAGGTCGGACATGTACAGCCCGACGCAGAAGTTGCCGACGATGCCCAGCGCCATCAGCCAGTGAAGCAGGACGGCGGTGCCGGTATAGCGGGTAGCGGGCAAGGTCGAAGTGGTCATGTTCCGTTGGCGGATGCGGCGTGGCGGGAAAGGGAGCGGCGTGGCATCCTGAAGTTCAGTGTCCCGGCGCTTGCCCCGCGCCGGGTTGAGAGCGATTGACGCCGCACTTCAGTTGGTTTGAATGGTAGTTCAGGCTCCATGGCCCTACAAAAGGCCGAAAGGCCTAGGCAACAGCCCGTCGACCGACGCTGGCGGACCGGCCCTTCCCGGTTGATCCCGGCCGGAGCCCGAACCGTTCAAGCCGTGGGATCGGCTAAACTCCGGCGTTGCGCGCCCGTAGCTCAGCTGGATAGAGTACTGCCCTCCGAAGGCAGGGGTCACTGGTTCGAACCCAGTCGGGCGCACCAGAATTTGTTGGGCGAATCAAGGACTTGGCAGCAATGCTCAGTCCTTTTTTCTTGGCCACGTCCTAAAGGTGTACCAATCCCGTCCGTCACGCGCCCTCGGCACGGTGATCCGGGATTTCGCCGTTTTCACTCGTCAGCGATGATGCAGAACCGCCGGATCCGGAGCAGGAGAACGAATGGCCTCTTTTGGCGACCTTGATGAAGCTGAGGCACGGGCGCTCATGGCCATGCCCTCGGTTTGCAACGACATACTGCCCTGGGTCGGCAAACGTGCAGGGGGCTTGGTATATTGCGCTGGCGCCGGCCTGCTCGATTCTCTAGGAAACGTTCGCGGTCTGTATGTCGATCTGTCTGTTTCGAAGTCGGAAAAGACCGATATCCGACGGACGCTCTTCAGCGTATTTAAGACAGGGGCCCGCGGGCTCGCAAGATGCTATCAACTTGACATCAAGCACTACCCAAGACTGCCTGTAAATGAACATTCTTGGCCGCACGATCACTTCGGCGAACCCCGATTCCAAACACAGCGTGACTGGGTAGACTGGAGCTTCGACCAAGCTCTTTCCCATTTCAAGAGCTCCACACTGATCACGTTCGACCCAGAGCCCTACGACCCATTCGAATTCAGGCTGGAATCATGATCTGCAATGACCTTTCCTCACTCATCGGCGTCTCCTGCATGCCGTTGGATGATGCTGGACGGATCGCGCTGATTGAGACGCCATTTCGGTTTTCCGATGGAGACGCCGTATCAATCTTTGTTGAAGACGCGGGCGCACAGGTTCGCTTTTTCGATGATGGATCTGTCGCATGGCACATGATGGGCCGCGGCATGGATCTAAGCACGGCAGTGCGCACGCGCCCCCTGCACCGCATCGCGAGAACATGCGGTGTCACACTGACCCAGGAATTAGAGTTCGAGCTTTGGGCACCCAGGGCGGACGCGCCCCGTGCGTTCGCGCTTTTTGTGCAAACGATGCTTGATACGGCGAGTTGGGAGCGAGCCAACGAAGGCGTCGACCTCGAGGTTGCTGGACTGCTAGATGAGGTCGCGGTGCTTCTCTCGCGCGCTTACCCCGACGACGAATTGCGAGCGGATGTTCAGTTGCAGGGCATATCGGGACAGACATATGGCATGGATTTCGAGATTGCGGGCCGCGTCGTCCTTGCCATCAAGCCGCACACCAACTCTGTCAGCAGCGCGATTAGAAAAATACTCGACGTGAAAAACCGTCCAGAGAACGCACGCTTTCGGTTTGAGGTGGTTCTTGACGACGGGATCGACGCCGGCCTCGCACGTAGAGAAGGAAGCGTCATCGCTACCGTCGCTGATGCAGTGATGTTGTCTGCATTTCGCACGGCGCCCAGAGCGTCGCTTCACTGAAAGAATCAGCGCACGGCTACGATCCAGCCGTGTGCAATCGCTACCACTCGCGCGACGCGAGCTCTACTGGGAAAGTGCAGAGCCATGCCGCCCGGACGCAGCGGGCACAATCGAACGCTATTGGACGTCGTCCTGGTCGCAGGATGACGTCACATTGCAAGAGCCGTCCGCGCATTCCGACTTCGACAATTCGAGCGTGGCCTGTGGGGCTGTGCCAAGTGGAACGTGCCTTACGATCCCGGCATCAGCTCCATCTTTTCCCACCACTCGCACTACGCACTCGTCATGAAATCGGATGACCACTTGGCAATTTGCAGAAGCACGGGAAATCCTAGAAGCCTCCGCTGCTCCTGGACACGTTTCGCGGGCATCCTTGTCAGCTGAAGCCGCTGTCTTCATGTTTGTTGCGCCTCCAACTGGGTAAGCTGGAAGAGAGCTATCCCACGCGATTGCGCCGAACGTGTAAGCATCAGCTGAAACGAATGCCGTAAGCACGCAGAGTTCCCCATGAAAAACCCGTGGTGTCATCTTCATCTCCTCGGCCGAAAGAAGCAGCTCTAGCGTGGTTTCGACAAGCTTGGGAGACAATCCCTAGAAGCCATTTCGAGTCGAATCCGCGGACTGGGATGCCTTGCTGCAGGGGCCTCACGAAGGCGCCCAGGCGCCGATCCGCCTCACCGCGCTCGAGGACTTCGACGCTAGCCCGGACGACACACCGTGAGCGGGGACACGTCAAAGTCCACGGGCCTTAAGCCGCTCGACCAGTGGCACATACCCGGAATGCGGCAAGCCTTGAGCGAGCACTGTCGTGGTCCAATCAAATCGGACAGCTCGATAAGGGCTTGAAACCCCGAGACTGAGACGAGCATGACAGACAAGACGATACGCCGACCACGCCGCCCGATGGACCCTGCGTTCAAGCTTCAAGTGGTGAAGATGATCAG
>JBBQYL010000083.1:0-19440 GCA_038208735.1 Burkholderiales bacterium | reverse complement strand
CGGCCTCGAAGGCCCGACGCTGCCCAAACCAAACAACAAAAATGGGGAACCGAATTTGTCCCAACCGCCTGGGTGAACCAGCGGTGCGGCGGGCGTGTACTTGGCGAGACGCAGCACCGGGACGTCGAGGGCATTGCCGGCGCGCATACGAAGCTGCCGAACGCGGCCCGCAAACGTCGCGCGGAAGAACCTTGACAGAGCGCCCTCGGAATCCGGCCGTCCAGGCTGGATTCAAGGCGCACGTGCGGAGTCGAGCCAAGTGCATGCCAGTCGCTCCGCAGCGCGGGCAGCCCACCCGCGCGAAGCGTTCAACCGTCACTTCAACAGAATCAACCCTCGCTTCAACCTGACCAGCCGCATCCGGCCGCGTCAGTGCGCCCACGCGCACATCAGGTGGGGAACGTGCCCGGCAGCAGGATGTCGCGCGTCACGTTGCGCAGGTCGCGATGGCCGCAGAAGGCCATGGTGATGTCCATTTCCTTGTACAGGATCTCCAGGCACCGCGTGACGCCCTGCTCGCCCATCGCGCCCAGGCCGTACAGGAAGGGGCGGCCGATCATCGTGCCCTTGGCGCCCAGCGCCACCGCCTTCAGGACGTCCTGGCCCGAGCGGATGCCGCCGTCCATCCACACCTCGATGTCGTTGCCCACCGCGTCGACGATGCCCGGCAGGGCCTCGATGGAGCTGGGTGCGCCGTCGAGCTGGCGGCCGCCGTGGTTGGACACGATCAGCGCGTCGGCGCCGGACCGCGCTGCCAGGCGCGCGTCCTCCGCGTCCATGATGCCCTTGAGGATCAGCTTGCCGCCCCAGCGCTTCTTCACCCATTCGACGTCGGCCCAGCTGAGCGCCGGGTCGAACTGGGTGGACGTCCATTCGGAGAGCCGGCTGACGTCGCCGACGCCCTCGACATGGCCCACGATGTTGCCGAAGCTGCGCCGCCGGGTGCCCAGCATCCCAAGGCACCAGCGCGGCTTGGTGGCGAGGTTGATCAGGTTGGCGAGGGTGGGCTTGGGCGGCGCCGACAGGCCGTTGCGCACGTCCTTGTGCCGCTGCCCCAGGATCTGCAGGTCGAGCGTGAGCACCAGCGCGCCGCATTTGGCGGCGCGGGCGCGCTCGATCAGGCGCTCGATGAAGCCGCGGTCGCGCATCATGTAGAGCTGGAACCAGAACGGAGCCGTGGTGTTGGCGGCCACGTCCTCGATGGAGCAGATGCTCATCGTCGACAGCGTGAACGGCACGCCGAACTTCTCGGCGGCGCGCGCGGCCAGGATCTCGCCGTCGGCGTGCTGCATGCCCGTGAGCCCCGTGGGCGCCAGCGCCACGGGCATCTGCACCGGCACGCCGACCATCTCGGTGGCCAGGCTGCGGTTCTCCATGTTGACCGCCACGCGCTGGCGCAGCTTGATCTTGTGGAAGTCGCTCTCGTTGGCACGGTAGGTACCCTCGGTCCACGAGCCGGAGTCGGCGTAGTCGTAGAACATGCGCGGCACGCGCTTCTGCGCCAGGATGCGCAGATCTTCGATGCAGGTGATGACGGTCATTGTGTGTTGTCTCCACGCCCTCCGGCGTGCCGCGATGGTAGCGCGGGCGAGGGTGCCCTGCCGTCGCGCGGACGTCAGTTCCGCGTCAGTGCGGGGCAACATGTGAACCTCTTTTCCGGATCGGTTAGGCTCGCGGCTTCATCGCAAGGGAGCTGTGGCATGGCCACCATTCGCACCGGCAACCAGGCCGTTCTTCTCGTCGTCGACTTCCAGGTGGGCGTGGTCGCCACCAAGTGGGATGTGCCCCGCGTGACCGCCAACATCGTGCGGGTCGTGGAGGGCGCCAGGGCGGCGGGCGTGCCGGTGATCTGGGTGCAGCACGAGGACGCCGACATGCCGCGCGGCTCGGCCGACTGGCAGCTCGTGCCGGAGCTGGTGCCGGCCGACGGCGAATTCCGCGTCTGCAAGCGCTACAACTCCGCCTTCGAGGACACCCCGCTGGAGGCGGAGCTCGCGCGACGGGGTGCCACTCACGTGGTGCTGGCCGGCGCGGCCACCAACTGGTGCATCCGCGCGGCGGCGTACGCGACGCTGGAACGCGGCTACGACCTCACGCTGGTGAAGGACGCGCACACCACGAGCCACATCGACCGCGGCGACGGGACGCTGGTGGAGGCGCGTGGCATCATCGACGACCTCAACAGGGTGTTCACGTGGCTGGAATACCCCGGGCGCAAGTCGCAGACGGCCAATGCGGCCGAGGTGGCGTTCTAGCGGGCCCGAAGGACCTGGCCCCGAACGTCAGAACAGCGTCGGCTCGTCCGGCCGTTCTTCTTTCGGCCTGGCCGTGCTCGCCTGGCCGCCCGACTTGCCTTTCGCGCCACGTGCCGGCGCACTCGCCGCCGCGCCCGGGCGCGAGAGCCCGCCCACGCGCACGCCGAGCAACCGCAGCCGCCGCGTGAGGTCGACGCGCTTCAGGCACTGGCCGGCGAGTTGGCGGATCTCGGCGGGATCGGCGGTGGGCATGGCGATGGACTGGTCGCGCGTCACCGTCTTGAAGTCGTCGAAGCGCAGCTTGATGCCGATGGTGCGGCCCACGTAGCCCTTGCGCGTGAGATCGGCCGCCACCTGCGTGCACAACTGCGTGAACATGTCGCCCAGCTCGGCGCGGTCGCGCTTGGCGTGCAAATCGCGGTCGAAGGTGGTCTCGCGGCTCATCGACACCGGCTCGCTGCTGGTGACCACCTGGCGGTCGTCGATGCCGCGCGACACGTCGTGCAGCCACTGCGCCGTGTTGACGGTGAAGTGCTGCACCAACCAGTCCATGTCGCGCGCCGCGAGTTCGCCGATGGTGTGGATGCCCAGCGCGTCGAGCCGCGCGCCGGCCTTCGGCCCGATGCCGTTGATGCGTCGCACGGGCAGCGGCCAGATGCGCGTGGGAATGTCCTCCGTGGTGAGCACGGTAAGGCCGTTGGGCTTGTCGAGTTCCGACGCGATCTTGGACAGCAGCTTGTTGGGCGTGACGCCCACCGAGCACGTGAGGCCGGTGGCGCGGTGCACGTTGTTCTTCAGCTCATGGGCGAACGCGCGCACGCCGCCCAGCGGGTCGTGGCCGATGGTGTCGCGGATGCCGGGAATGTCGGTGAGGTCGATGTAGATCTCGTCGATGCCGCGATCCTCGATCACCGGCGCGAGCTCGGCCACGGCGGCCTTGAACTTGCGCGAGTACAGCCGGTAGCTGTCGAAGTCCATCGGCAGCAGGATGGCGTGCGGCGCCAGCGCGGCGGCCTTCATCATGCCCATGCCCGAGAACACGCCGAAGGCGCGCGCCTCGTAGGTGGAGGTGGTGACCACGCCGCGGCCGGCGTAGTCCTCCAGCGTGGCGAACTTGAGCGTGCCGTCGGCCTGCGGCACCGGCGTGTGGCGCCGTCCGCCGCCCACCACCGCGGCCAGCCCGCGGATCATCGGATAGCGCAGCAGCTCGACGGACGCGTAGAAGGCGTCCATGTCGAGGTGCGCGATCACGCGGGGCATCGGGTGGGTCATGGGCGCCATTCTGTATGAAATCACAGGGGTGGCGTTGCATGTCCCGTGAGGAGGCGACCCAGGCTGGGCCCCTTCGGGCTCGCGCCCGTCAGCCCACCTTGTCCGCCACCAGCTTGCCCAGCGTCGCCGCCAGCCCCGTGGCGAAGCAACCCCAGGCTGTGTCGATGAACGACAGCCCCAGCGGCCAGTCGCGCAGCGTGGCCATGTTGGTGAGGTCGTAGGTCATGTAGGTCATGAAGCCGAACGCCGCGCCCCACGCGGTGGCCATCTGCCAGTCGCCGGGCGCGCGCGGCAGCACCACGAAGGCCATCACGCCGACCGCGAACAGCAGATAGAACGCGACGGCGGCAACGAAGTTGGGCTGTTCCGCCATCAGGTGGCCGATGCCCTTGTTGTACAGCGGGCGCGCGATGCCCCCGATCCAGATCACGTCCAGCACCATCATCGTGACGACGATCGCGAGGTAGGGCAGCAGCAGCTTGCTCATGTCAGGGGCTCCGGTGGGTGAACGGCGGACGGGGCAAGGCACAAGCCCGCCGTGGCATGGATCGTCGCACGGCGCGCAAGCACGGCTTCAGCTTGCCGCGACGGCGGCGGCGCGCACGTCGGACAATGCGGCGAAGCGCCGTTCGGCGTGCCACTTGCCAGGGTCGTCCATGAATCGTCCGTTGAAACGCCTCGTCCACGTGTTCAGGGTGCGGCCGCGGCTGTTCATCGTGATGCTGCTGGGCCTGGCCACCGGCCTGCTGCTGCCGCATTCCGTGGCGTCGCAGCCCATCTCGCGCTGGCTGATCGCGTGGAACGTGGGCGCATGGACGTACGTGGGGCTCGCGGCCGCCATGATGATCCGCTCGTCCCGGGGCCACATGCGCCATCGCGCGCAGCTGCAGGACGACGGCAAGTACGCCGTTCTCGGTCTCACCGTGATCGCCGCGATCGCCAGCCTGGTGGCGATTGCGTTCGAACTGGCAGTGGTGAAGGACCTGCACGGCTGGCAGCGCGGCGCCCATGTCGCGTTGGCGGGCATCACGGTGATGTCGTCGTGGAGCTTCATCCAGCTCATGTTCACGTTGCATTACGCGCACGACTACTACATGGCGGCGTGCCACGGCCACAAGCCGGGCCTCGAATTCCCCGACGATCCCGATCCCGACTACGGCGACTTCTTCTACTTCTCCGCGGTGATCGGCACCTCGGGCCAGACGGCCGACGTGTCGTTCGTGACCAAGCCGATGCGCCGCATCGGATCGCTGCACTGCATCCTGGCCTACCTGTTCAACACGACGGTGCTGGCGCTCCTGATCAACATCGGGGCGAGCCTGTTCTGATGTCCGCGCGGGGTGTCCGCGAGTGTCCGCGGACACGCCGCCGGCGCTCGACAGACGACGCAAGTCATTGATTCGAAAGGAGGCGAGGCGCGGCGCCAGCGTGGCACGGTCGTTGCAAACATGAAGCCGGACAGCGCGTTCCCCGCGCACCGCCCGGACAGACTCCATGATTCGTGACACCTCCTCGCAGGACACCGTTCTCGCCCGCCCGCCCGGACGCCGCCGCCTGGTCGTCGCCGCCGCGGTGGTGGCCGTCATCGTGGCCGGCGTGTGGAGCCTGCCGCACGCACGCCAGGTGCTGGGCACCGGCGGCTCGGTGAGCCTGGATCGGCTGGGCCTGGACGACGTCAGCCGCGGCCCGTTCGTGCGCGACATCCAGGCCGAGGGCCGCGTGGTGGCCGCGTTCAGCCCCACGCTGTTCGCGCCCGCGGCCGGCGCCGTCACGCTGCAGGTGCATGCGGGCGACAGCGTGAAGAAGGGCCAGGTGCTGGCCACCCTCGCCAGCCCCGACCTGGCCGCCAAGCTGGCGCAGGAGCAGTCGAGTGCCGACACGCTGCAGACCGACACGCTGCGCGCCCGCGTGGAGGCCGGCGAGCAGCGCGCCGCGTTGCAGGGCGCGCGCGAGAACGCGGCCATCGACGTGAAGGCCGCCGAGACCGACCTCGCGCGCCAGCAGAAGGCCTTCGACGCCGGCGCCGCGGCCGGCCAGCAGGTGGATCACGCGCGCGACGCGCTCGAGAAGGCGCGCATCGCGCTGAACCACGCCGAGGCGGGACTGCACTCCCGGGACGACAGCCTGAAGTTCGACGTGCAGGCCAAGGAGCAGGCGCACGCGCGCCAGCTGCTGCTGGTGGACGACCTGAGGCGCCAGGTCAGCGAGCTTGCGGTGCGCTCGCCGGTGGATGGCCAGGTCGGGCAGCTGTTCGTGGCCGAGCGCGCCAGCATCGCCAAGGACGCGCAGCTGCTCACGGTGATCGACCTGTCGCAGCTCGAGGTGCAGATGCAGGTGGCCGAGAGCTTCGCGCGCGACCTGGCGGTGGGCATGCCCGGCGAGATCTCGGGCAATGGCCAGACGTGGAAGGCGCGCGTGAGCGGCATCTCGCCCGAGGTGGTGGCCAACCAGGTCGCCGCGCGCCTTCGCTTCGACGGCCAGATGCCCGAGCAGCTGCGCCAGAACCAGCGCCTGTCGGTGCGCGTGCTGCTCGATCAGCGCCCCGACGTGCTCAGCGTGCGCGCCGGCAGCTTCATCGACGAATCCGGCGGCCGCTACGCCTACGTGGTGCGCGACGGCGTGGCGGTGAAGACGCCGGTGCGCCTGGGCGCGCGCAGCGTCGACCGCGTCGAGGTCCTGTCCGGCCTGAAGCCGGGCGACCGCGTCGTGGTGTCCGGCGCCGAGAACTTCCACGCCGCGCCCAGCGTCGGCCTGGCCCACTGACCCACCTGTTCATTCCTGTCTACAACGAGGATCAGCCACATGCTGAAGATGACCGGCCTGTCCAAGGCCTATCGCACCGAGGTGGTCGAGACCTACGCGCTGCGCCAGTTCGATCTCGAGGTCAAGCAGGGCGAGTTCGTCGCCGTCACCGGCCCGTCGGGCTCGGGCAAGACGACCTTCCTGACGATCGCGGGCCTGCTCGAGGCGCCCACCGCGGGCCGCTACGAGCTCGACGGCATCGACGTCAGCCAGCTGGGCGACGACGCGCGCTCGCACATCCGCAACCAGAAGATCGGCTTCATCTTCCAGGGCTTCAACCTCATCGCCGACCTCGACGTGTTCGACAACGTCGACTTGCCGCTGCGCTACCGCGGCATGAAGGCCGACGAGCGCAAGCGCCGCGTGCACGCCGCGCTCGAGCGCGTGGGCCTGGCGGCGCGTGCCAGGCACTATCCGGCCGAACTCTCGGGCGGCCAGCAGCAGCGCGTGGCCATCGCGCGCGCGTTGGCGGGCGAGCCGCGCCTGCTGCTGGCCGACGAGCCCACGGGCAACCTCGACAGCCAGATGGCGCGCAGCGTGATGGACCTGCTCGAGGAGCTCAACCGCGACGGCGCCACCATCGTGATGGTCACCCACGACCCGCAGCTGGCCGCCCGCGCGCAGCGCAACGTGCACGTGATCGATGGCCAGGTGGTGGACATGTCGGAAGAGGTGCGCCTGGCCGGACGCCGTGGCGCCGCCGACGAGGCGATCACCCATGCGTGACGTGGGGCGACGCCGCATGACGGCGCTGGCCCTCGCGACGCTCGCGTTGGGCGCGTGCGCGCCCGCGCCCGCGTTCGCCGACGACCTGCTGGACGTGTGGCGCCTCGCGCGCGCCAACGACCCGGTGCTGGCCGCGGCCGACGCCACGCGCGCCGGCACGCACGACCTGGCCGACCAGGCGCGCGCGGCGCTGTTGCCGCAGGCCTCGGCCACCGCGGCGATCGGCCGCGAGCGCGACACCGGCGCCGCGCGCCCCGTGGCCAGCGGGCACACTACCGACGTGGCGCTCGGCGTGAGCCAGGTGGTGTTCGACGCCGGCCTGTGGTCGCAGCTGAGCGCCGCGCGCCTGAACGCCGACGCGCAGGACGCGACGCTGCTGGCCGCGCAACAGGCGCTGGGCCTGCGCGTGGCCACCGCCTACTTCGATGCGCTGCTGGCCGCCGACCTGCTCACCAACGTCCAGGCCAACGAGGACGCCTTCTCGCAGCAGGTGGCGCAGTCGCAGGTGCGCTACCGGTCGGGCCTCGACGCGCAGGTGGACGTCGACCAGTCGCGCGCCTACCAGGCGCTGGCGCACGCCAACACGATCGCGGCGCGCCAGGCGCTGGTCGACGCGCTCGCCGCGATCGCGGAGATCACCGGCCAGGCGCCGGCCGCGTTGAAGACGCTGCGCGACGACCTGCCGCTGCTGGCGCCGGCGCCGGCCGATCCGCAGGCCTGGGCCGACGCCGCGGCGCACGCCAATCCGGCGGTGTGGGCCGCGCAGAAGGGCGTCGATTCCGCGGAGAGCTCGATCGATGCGGCCCGCGCCGGGCACCTGCCGTCGCTGAGCGCCGGATTCAACCTGGGCCGGCCCACCGGCGCGCCGTACGGCGACTCGAGTGCCCGCCTGGCCAACACCGTGGCGCTGACGCTCAACGTGCCGCTGTTCGCCGGTGGCGCCACCCAGGCGCGCGTGAGCCAGGCGCAGCACCGGCGCGACGGCGCGCGCGACGGCCTGGAGGCCCAGCGTCGCGCCGTGGAGCGCGCTGCCAAGGCCGCCTACGGCAGCGTGGTGGCGGGCATCGGCCAGGTGCAGGCCACGCGCGACTCGGTGGCCGCGGCGCAGGCCTCGCTGGCCGCCACGCGCGTGGGCCGCGAGGTGGGCAACCGCACGCAGACCGACGTGCTCAACGCGATCCAGACGCTCGCCCAGGCGCAGGCCGCCCAGGCCCAGGCGCGCCACCAGTTCATCCTCGGCCGGCTGCAGCTGCAGCTGGCGGCCGGCGCGCTGACCGAGACCGACCTGGCCAACGTCAACACCCTTCTGCAGTGACCCGGAGCAACCGCATGTTCCTCTACTACTTCGATCTCGCGCTGCGCAGCTTCCGTTCCGCGCGCGGCCTCACGGCGCTGATGGTGCTGACCATCGCCATGGGCATCGGCGCCAGCATGACCACGCTGACCACGTTTCGCGCGCTGTCGGGCGATCCGTTGCCCGGTCGCAGCGCGAACGTGTTGCGCGTGCAGCTGGACGCCCAGCCCCAGGCCACCTTCGTGGCCGGCAAGGAGCCCGACGACCAGCTGACGCGCTTCGACGCCGAGGCGCTGCTGCGCGACAGACATGGCGCGCGCCAGGCCATGATGACGGGTGGCATCGTGAACGTGGAGCCGCCCGCCGACGCGCCCGGCGGCCTGAAGCCCTTCGAGGCCAGCGCGCGCTATGCGACGACGGACTTCTTCGCGATGTTCGAAGTGCCGTTCCAGTACGGCCATGGCTGGAGCGCACGCGACGACGCGGACAACGCCGGCGTGGCCGTGCTGAGCAAGGAGTTCAACGAGAAGCTGTTCGGCGGCGCCAACAGCGTGGGCCGCAATGTGCATGTGGACGGCGCCGACCTGCGCGTGATCGGCGTGCTGGCGGCCTGGAATCCGGTGCCGTACTTCTTCGACCTCAACGTGGGCCGGTACCGCAAGACCGAGGGCCTGTTCGTGCCGTTCGGCACCTTCCTGGAACGCAAGCTGGGCAGCAACGGCAGCATGAGCTGCTGGGGCGACAACGCCACGCCCCATCCGCACGACGTGAACGCGCCCTGCAGCTGGATCCAGTACTGGGTACAGCTCGACACGCCGGCCGACCGCGCCGCGTACCGCGACTACCTGGAGGCGTATTCGGCGCAGCAGCGTGCGGCAGGCCGCTTCCAGCGGGCGCCCAACCCGCGCCTGCGCGACGTCGTGTCATGGCTGTCGGCGCAGCACGTGGTGCCCGAGGACGTGCGCCTGCAGGTGTGGCTGGCGTTCGGCTTCCTCGCCGTGTGCCTCGTCAACACCGTGGGCCTGCTGCTGGCCAAGTGCCTGCGGCGCTCGCCGGAGATCGGCGTGCGGCGTGCGCTGGGCGCGCCGCGGCGCCAGATCTTCGCGCAGTTCCTGGTGGAGTCCGGTGTCATCGGCCTGGCCGGCGGCGTGCTGGGACTCGCGTTCGCGGCGCTGGGCGTCTGGTGCGTGCGCCAGGGCACGTCCAGCCGCGCGCATTGGGTGCACCTCGACGCCACCACGCTGCTCACCACCATCGCTCTGGCCGTGGCCGCCAGCATCCTGGCCGGGCTGCTGCCCGCCTGGCGCGCCTGCGAGGTGTCGCCCGCGTCGCAACTGAAGTCGTCCTGAGACGACAAGGAGTTCACCATGCTGCAACTGCGCCCCATCCTGTCCACGCTGAGCCGCCATCGCACGGCCTCGCTGCTGATCGTCGTCGAGATCGCGCTCACCTGCGCCATCGTCTGCAACGCGGTCTTCATCATCGCCAACCGCATCGATCGCCTGCGGTTCCGCAGCGGCGTGGCCGACGCGGAGCTGGTGCACCTGGGCACCCGCAGCATCGGCAGGGACGCCAACGACGCGGCGGGCACGCGCGAGGATCTCGTGGCGTTGCGCGCGCTGCCGGGCGTGCGCAAGGCGTCGGTGGTGATGTCGATCCCGTTCGGCCACGAGTCGCGCAACACGGGCATCAACGTGAAGCCGGGCCAGTCGCGCTCGATCCTCACGGTGTCGATGTACGCCAGCGACGTGGGCCTGCCCGACACGCTGGGCCTGAAGATTGTCGCCGGGCGCGACTTCAAGCCCGACGAGATCCTGGAACAGGACGAGGTCGACAAGAGCGACAACATCCAGGTGCCGGGCGTCATCCTCACCCGCGCGGTGGCCGACCGCCTGTTTCCCGACGGCGACGCCCTGGCGCATTCCGTCTACCTGTTCAACGATTCGCCGATCCGCGTCATCGGCGTCGTCGACCGGCTCGTCACCTCGCACCCGGACCATGCGGACGAGAGCGACCTCTACTCGGTGATCCTGCCCATGCGTCCCACCTTCAACGGCGGCGTGTACGTGCTGCGCACCGACCCGGCGCAACGCGACACCGTGCTCAAGGCCGCCGTGGCCACGCTGGATCGCGTGAACCCGCACCGCGTGGCCCAGGAGCACGGCACCTTCGAGGACCTGCGCGGGGACTACTACAAGAGCGATCGCGAGATGGTCTGGCTCCTGTCCGGCGTGTGCGTGGCGCTGCTGGTGGTGACGGCCTTCGGCATCGTCGGCCTGGCCAGCTTCTGGGTGCAGCAGCGCACGCGCATGATCGGCACCCGGCGCGCGCTGGGCGCCACGCGCGGCCTGATCCTGCGCTACTTCCAGACCGAGAACCTGCTGCTGACCACCGCCGGCATCGCGCTGGGCATGGTCGGGGCGTTCGCGATCAACCAGTGGCTGATGACGCAGTACGAACTGCCGCGCCTGCCGGCGCTGTACCTGCCGCTGGGCGCCCTGGTGCTGTGGGCGCTGGGCCAGGTGGCGGTGCTCGCGCCGGCCCGCCGCGCGGCCGCGCTGCCGCCCGCGCAGGCGATGCGCGGGATCGCCTGAGCGCGGGCGGGGCGGCACCATGCGGAAGGCCCGAAGGATTCGGTCACAGCTTGCCGGCGCGAGCCCGGCACAATGGCGGCATGACGTCCCGAATCCAATTCCTCGCGGCCGCCGCTTTCGCCCTGCTGGGCGGTGCGGCGCTTGCGGCCGATCAGCCGGCCGCGCAGTCGAACAGCCCGCAGGCCGACGTGCCCGCAGCGCAGTCGAACAGTCCACAGGCCGATGCCGCGCTGTACGGCGAGTCGGTGATGATGCCGAAGCAGGCCGCGGTCTGCGCCGAGCGCATCGCCGACTACATGCCGCGCTTCCAGCACGCCTACGACGAGTGGCACGACCTGAACGCCGCGCACCTGGCCATCGGCAGCAAGCTGATCCACGACCAGGCCAGGGTCGGCGGCGTGGATGCCGATGCCGGCATGAACAAGCTGGCCGAGGCGGACGTCGAGCGCCTGCGCAAGACCTCCATCGAGATGCTGGCGCACCACTGCCAGCTGATCCTCGAGTCGATGGCGCCACCCTCCGTCAATTGATGGCCTGCCGCGGGACTGGCGCGTGATGCGCACCGTCCTGGTCATCGACGACAACCCGGGTGTCGGCGAGGCGCTGTCGCTCGCGCTGTCGCTGCGCGACATCCGCGCGCTGGTGGCGCTGTCGCCGGAGCAGGGCCTGGCCCTGCTGGAGCGCGAGCCGGTCGACGTCGTCATCCAGGACATGAACTTCTCCGCCGACACGACCTCGGGCGAGGAGGGCATCGCGCTGTTCCGCGCCATCCGCGCGCGCCATGTCGACGTGCCTGTGGTGCTGCTCACCGCGTGGACGCGGCTGGAGAGCGCGGTCGAGCTGGTGAAGGCCGGCGCCGCCGACTACCTGGCCAAGCCCTGGGACGACGCCAAGCTGCTGGCCACCGTGGAGAACCTGCTGGAGCTGGCCGAGACGGGCGCCGAGCTGCGCCGCGCGCGCCAGGAGCGCCGCGAGCGCAAGCGTGCGCTGGCCGCACGCTACGCGCTGGGCGACCTGGTGGCGGAGGCCGACGCTACGCTGCGCACGCTGGAGCTCGCCTGCCAGGTGGCGCGCTCCGACGTGCCGGTCCTCATCACCGGGCCCAACGGCAGCGGCAAGGAGCGCGTGGCCGCCATCGTGCATGCCAACTCGGCCGTGGCGCGCGGCCCATTCGTGGCCATCAACTGCGGCGCGCTGCCGGCCGACCTGATCGAGGCCGAGCTGTTCGGCGCCGAGAGCGGCGCCTACACCGGCGCCAACAAGGCCCGCGAGGGCCGCTTCGACGCCGCCGACGGCGGCACGCTGTTCCTGGACGAGATCGGCAACCTGTCGCCGGGCGGGCAGATGAAGCTGCTGCGCGTGCTCGATACCGGCACGTTCCAGCGCCTGGGCTCCAACCAGACGCGCCGCGTGAAGGTGCGCGTGCTGAGCGCCACCAACGCCGACCTGAACGCGATGGTGCGCGACGGCACGTTCCGCGAGGACTTGTACTACCGGCTCAACGTGATCGAGGTGCGCCTGCCGGCGCTGGCCGAGCGCGTCGACGACATCCTGCCGCTGGCCGAGCACTTCCTGGCCGGCCGGGCGGTGCTCACCGAGCCGGCGCGCGACGCGTTGCGCGCCCATGCGTGGCCGGGCAACGTGCGCGAGCTGAAGAACGTCATCGAGCGCGCCGCGCTGCTGGCCGGCGGGCAGCCCGTCACGCTGGAGGGGCTGGGCCTGCCCGAGGCCGCGCATGCCGTCGTCCGCAATCTCGACGAGCCCAGCCGCGCCGCGGTGGAGGCCGCGCTGGCCGCGGCGCACGGCGTGGTGAGCCGGGCCGCGCAGTCGCTGGGCCTGTCGCGCCAGGCGCTGTACCGGCGCATGGAACGCTACGGGTTGCCGCCCGCATCGTGATGCCCGCCACGCTGCGCGCCCGCCTCGTGCTGCTGATGACGCTGGCCGCGCTGTCGGGCGTCGTCGTCACGCTGGCGCTGACGCGATGGCCGCTGCCGCAGGCGATGGACTGGCTGCGCGTGTCGCTGGGACTGGGGCCGGCCTGGACGGCGCCGGCACCCGGCGGCGCCTGGGCCATCTTCTGGACCGCCGCCATCATGCTGGCGCTGTGCGCGTGGGCCGCGCGCGTGGCGCTGGCGCCGTTGCTGCGCCTGCTGCGCGCGCTCGAAGGCGGCGTGCTGAGCTACCGGGACGGCGACTTCACGCTGTCGATCGCGCCCGATGGCCACGGCGAGATGCGCGAGCTGGTGCGCCTGCACAACGAGCTGGGCCAGGCCTTGCGCGAGCAGCGCCAGCACCTGGTGCAGCGCGAGCTGCTGCTCGACACCGTGGTGCAGAACACGCCCGTGGCGCTGGTGTTGACCGACGCCGGCGGCCACGTGGCCTACGCCAACATCGCGGCGCGCCAGCTGCTCGGCGCGGGCCGCAGCCTGCAGGGTCTGGCGTTCGACGCGGTGCTGGCCGATGCGCCGCAGGCGCTGCGCGCGGCGCTGGCCGGTGGCGAGGACGCGCTGTTCAGCGTCGACGTGGACGGCAGCGACGAGACCTTCCACGTGTCGCAGCGCGGCTTCCGCCTGCAGGGCCTGCCGCACCGGCTGCATCTGCTGCGCCGCATGACGCGCGAGCTGTCGCGCCAGGAGGTGGCCAGCTGGAAGCGGCTGATCCGCGTGTTCAGCCACGAATTGAACAATTCGCTCGCGCCGATCTCGTCGCTCGCGCACAGCGGGGCCGAGCTGGTGCGGCGCGGCGACGCCGCGCGCGCCATCGGCGTGCTCGAGTCGATCGGCGAACGCGCGCGCCACCTGCACGGCTTCCTCGACGGCTACGCGCGCTTCGCCAAGCTGCCGGCGCCGCAGGTTCAGGAGGTGGACTGGTCGGTGTTCCTTGCGCAGCTGCAGGCGCACGCGCGCTTCGAGCTCGACGGGCCGCAACCCGCGGAAACGGCGCGCTTCGACGCCGCGCAGATGGAGCAGGCGCTGCTGAACCTGCTGAAGAATGCCCACGAGTCGGGCAGCGCGCCGGAGGCCGTGACACTCGCATGCCGGGCGTCGCGTGGCGAGCTGGTGCTGGTGGTGTCGGATCGCGGGCCCGGCATGAGCGAGACCGTGCTGGCGCAGGCCCTGCTGCCGTTCTACTCGACCAAGCGGGCCGGCACGGGCCTGGGCCTGGCGTTGGCGCGCGAGATCGTGGAGGCCCACGGCGGACGCATCGCGCTGGTGAATCGGCGCGGTGGCGGGCTGCGCGTGACCTTGTCGCTTCCGCAATAGTCGGGGGCCCCCCATCGCGGCGTCGATTCGACGCGATGTGCCGCGTTTGTCCTCACACGCGCGGAGGCAAATTCATTACCATCCAGACACATGCCTCTCGACGAAATCATGGCCCTCGTCGGCGTCGCCGTGCAGGGGACGCTGGCTTTGCTGATGCTGGTGGTCTGGCGCTCGCTGAAGGCGCGCTGGACGCTGCTGCTTTGCGCGGGATTTTTCGCCATCACCGCGCAGTATGGCTGCGTCGCGGTGGGCCACTACACCACCGGAGCGGCGCTGTCCGCGCCGCCGGCGGCCCTCAATGCGCTGTTCGGGCTGCTCGCCCACGGCCTCATCACCTGGGGCCTCATCGACTACGTCGACCTGCCCGAGGCCTGGAGCCGGCGCCTGCGCCAGGGCACGCTGATGGTGTTCGGCGTGGCGCTGATCGCGCTGGCCTGCGGGGGGCTCACGCGCGGCGAGACCATCGGCATCATCGTGGCGTTCATGTGTGGCTGGGCCGTGCTGTTCGGCTGGGCGCAGCGGCGCGAGCCGCGCGTGGGCCACGGCATCGTGATGCTGGCGGCGCTGGTCTACCCGGCGGCGATGCTGGCCGCGTTCAACGGCTGGTTCAGCCTGGCCGGCGCGGGCATCTCGCTGATCGTGCCGCACGCGGTGCTGGGCATGACCCTCCTCACCACCGGCCTGGTGCGGGCGCAGGCGAGCAGCGCCCGCGAGCTGGCCGCGCGCCACGAGGTCCAGGCCGAGCTGGAGCGCACCAACCAGTCGCTGGAGCTGCGCGTGGCGCTGCGCACCGCCCAGCTGCGCGAAACCATCGCGGGCCTGGAGAGCTTCAACCGCAGCGTGTCGCACGACCTGCGCGGGCCGCTGGGCGGCATCACGGGCGTGTCGCGCATGGCGCGCGAGGCGCTGGGCCGCGGCGACCTCACGGCCGCCGATCGCCTGCTGGCCGCCATCGCGCGCCAGTCCGAGAGCTCCACCGATCTCGTCACGTCGCTGCTGCAGCTGGCACGATCGGCCGAGGGCGCCGTCGAGCGCCGCACCGTGCACACCGACGCGCTGGTTCGCGAGGTGGCCGACCTGCTGATCGGCGCCACCGCCGCCGCGCCGCAGGTGGTGGCCATCGAGGGCGAGCTGCCCGACCTGCAGGCCGACCCGGCCCTGGTGCGCCAGGTGTTCGCCAACCTGCTGGCCAACGCCGTCAAGTTCAGCGCCAGCGCCGACCGCCCGCATGTCGAGGTGGGCGCCGCGCGCGAGCCGGATGGCACGGTGGTCTTCCACGTGCGCGACAACGGCATCGGCTTTGCCGAGGCCCAGGTGCGCGAACTGTTCGTGCCGTTCCGCCGCCTGCATGCCGACCGTTTCGAGGGCCACGGCATCGGCCTCACGATCGTGCGCCGCATCGTCGAACGCCACGGCGGCCGCCTGTGGGCCGAGGGGCGGCCGGGGCAGGGCGCCACCTTCTATTTCTCGTTCGAGGAAAAAGCGGGATCCGGGGCACCCGCAGCCACCTTCGTTGCGGACTTCACCCGAGCCGCGCGCGGTGTCTCGCAATCTGCCGCACCGCCTCCACCGGCGCCGTGCCGCCGATCACCTGGCGCGCATTGAGCGAACCCTGCAGCGTCAGCACCTCGTAGACGTCCTGGCCGATGCTGCCGTGGAAGCCCTGGAGCACGTCCAGCGGCAGTTCCGACAGATCCTTGCCGCGCTCGATGCCGACCTTGACCGCATGCGCGACCACTTCGTGGGCGTCGCGGAAGGGCACGCCCTTGCGGACGAGGTAGTCGGCCAGGTCGGTGGCGGTGGCGTAGCCGCGGCGGGCGGCGCGTTCCATCGCGTCGGGCTTGGCCACGAGGCCGCCGGTGCGCGCGCCGGTGGCCGCGTCCACCTCGCCGCCCACCATCTCGGCCATGATGCGCAGCGTGTCCTTGACGGTGTCCACCGTGTCGAACAGCGGCTCCTTGTCTTCCTGGTTGTCCTTGTTGTACGTGAGCGGCTGGCCCTTCATCAGCGTGATGAGCGCCATCAGGTGGCCCACCACGCGGCCGCTCTTGCCGCGTGCCAGCTCGGCGACGTCGGGGTTGCGCTTCTGCGGCATGATCGACGAGCCGGTGCAGTAGCGGTCGGACAGGTCCACGTAGCCGAAGTTCTGGTTCATCCAGAGCACGATCTCCTCGGCCATGCGCGACACGTGGATCATCACGATGGACGCGAACGCCGAGAACTCGATGGCGAAGTCGCGGTCGCTCACGGCGTCGAGCGAGTTCTGGCACACGCCGTCGAAGCCCAGCGTGCTGGCCACGCGCTCGCGGTCGAGCGGGTAGCTGGTGCCGGCGAGGGCGGCGGCGCCCAGCGGCAGGCGGTTGACGCGCTTGCGCACGTCGGCCAGGCGCTCGGCGTCGCGCGCGAACATCTCCAAGTAGGCCAGCAGGTGGTGCGCGAAGCTGATCGGCTGGGCCACCTGCAGGTGGGTGTAGCCGGGCATCACGGTCTCGGTGTGCCGCTCGGCCACGGAGAGGAGGGCGTTCTGCATCTCCACCAGCAGCACCGCGATCTCGTCGATCTCGCCGCGCAGCCACAGCCGCACGTCGGTGGCCACCTGGTCGTTGCGCGAGCGGCCGGTGTGCAGGCGCTTGCCGGCGTCGCCCACCAGCTGTGTCAGGCGTGCCTCGATGTTGAGGTGAACGTCCTCCAGGTCGAGCTTCCACTCGAAGGTGCCGGCCGCGATGTCGGCGCTGATCTGCGCCATGCCGCGCTGGATGTCGGCGTAGTCGGCGTCGGCGATCACCTTCTGCGCGGCCAGCATCTCGGCGTGCGCCAGGCTGCCCGCGATGTCGGCCTGCCAGAGGCGCTTGTCGAAGTCGACGCTGGCCGTGTAGCGCTTGACGAGCTCGCTCATGGGCTCCGAGAAGAGGGCGGACCAGGCCTGGGACTTCTTGTCGAACTGATTTTCGTTCATCCGCCGGATTTTACGCGGCACGCCGCTCGCAGGCTTCGCAAGACCGCACGTCGGCTTCCTTGTGCGATGCCACCGCGCTCACCCACAATGCGGGTTCATGGACACCGTCACCGCCTCCACCACGTTGCTCGGCGAAGCGCCCGTGGCGAGCCTGCGCCGCGGGACGCTGCCCACGCTGTGCGAGCCCGGCACGATCCTGCGGGCGCTGCTGGGCGTGCAGGTGATCGTCACTGCCGGCGCGGCGTTCGGCAGCGGCTCGCTGTCCGCGTGGCTCGGCCACGCCATCGTCGGCGCCGGCGTGGGCGTGCCCGCCACGCTCGCGTGGCTGGTGGCCTGCTGCGGCCTCGAGCGGCTGCTGGCTCGACTGCCCTTCACGGGCCGCCTGGCCTGCGCCGCGGCGGTGGCGGCCCTCGCGTCCTGGCTGGCCTGCCTGCCGCTGCGCATGATGGGCCTGGACGCGGGCGACTCCACCAACGTGGCCGCCATCGTCGGCGCCGGCGCGTTGCTGGGCGCGGTCGTCTATCACTGGCTCGAGCTGCGCGTGCGCGCCACGCTGCCGGCGGCCACCGAGGCCGGCCTGATCGAGCTGCAGTCGCGGGTGCAGCCGCATTTCCTGTTCAACACGCTCAACACCGCCATCGCGCTGGTGCGGGTGGATCCCACGCGCGCCGAAGAGGTGCTGGAAGACCTGTCCGAGCTGTTCCGCGCGGCGCTCGGCGCGCTGGAGGGCGATTCCACGCTGGGCGAGGAGATCCGTCTCGCGCGGCTCTACCTGGCCATCGAGGGCATGCGCTTCGGCAAGCGGCTGGAGGTGGAGTGGGACGTCGACGATGCGATCGCCCACGTGCGCGTGCCTCCGCTGCTGCTGCAGCCGCTGGTGGAGAACGCGGTGCGCCATGGCGTCGAGCCCAACGACGCGGGCGGGCGCGTGCAGATTCGCGCGCGCGCGCGGAACGGCCGCGCGTGGGTGCAGGTGGTCAACACCGTGGGCGGCGCCTCGGCGCCGGGCCACGGCATCGGCCTGGTGAGCTCGCGCGAGCGCCTGCGCCTGATGCATGATTTCCGCTCCGAGTTCCAGGCCGGCCCGATCGACGGCGGGCGGTTCCGCGTGCGCCTGGCCGTTCCCCTGTAAGAATGCAGTCGACCACCGGGAGCCCGCGGCCATGAACCGCCTGAAAGTGCTGATCGTCGACGACGAAGACCTGGCGCGCCTGCGCCTGCGCAGCCTGCTGGCCGACTGCGCCGCGCCCGCCGCCGAGGTGGCCGGCGAGGCCGGCAGCGCCGCCGAGGCCTTGCACTGGCTCGCGGGCAACCAGGCCGACCTGGTGCTGCTGGACATCAACATGCCGGGGCTCGATGGCCTGCAGCTGGCCGAGCGCCTGCGCGCCACCGAGCAGCCGCCGCGCATCGTGTTCGTGACGGCGCACGCCCACCACGCGCTCAAGGCCTTCGAGATCGACGCCGTCGACTACCTCACCAAGCCCGTGCGCCGCGCCCGCCTGCAGGAGGCACTGGTGCGCGTGGCGCAGCGCCTCGATCGCCCGGTGCCGCCGGGTCCCGTCGCCGCCCCGGCGGCGCCCGCCGAGCAGCCCGTGCTGGTGGTGAGCGACCGCGGCCGCGTGCAGCGCGTGCCGGTGGCCGACATCCTGTACCTGAAGGCCGAGCTCAAGTACGTGACGCTGCGCACGCCGGCCCACGCCTACGTGCTCGACGACTCGCTGTCCGACCTGGAGCAACGCCTGGGCGACACCATGCTGCGCATCCATCGCAACGCGCTGGTGGCGCGCACCGCGGTCACCAAGCTG
The DNA here is from genome assembly GCA_038208735.1 of Burkholderiales bacterium. Classification (GTDB taxonomy): domain Bacteria; phylum Pseudomonadota; class Gammaproteobacteria; order Burkholderiales; family Burkholderiaceae_C; genus Scleromatobacter. Next base: position 473 of record JBBQYL010000083.1, on the reverse strand, counting down.
GAACGCCGTGCGCCCACGGAAGGCGAGGGCGACGCCGAGGGCTGGGCCGTGCAGGTAGGCGCCACGCAGGAGTGGCTGGCGGTGTCGCGCCGGCAGCTGACGCAGGTGCGCGAGCTTCTGGCCGAAGACGGCGTCTGAGACGTGATCCTCACCTCCCCTGACGTCGCCCGCGCCATCGAACGCGCCGAGGCCCATCACCTGAGGCTGCAGGTCGAGACCTGGCGGGCGCTGCAAGGCAACGACGCGCACGTCGTGGGGATCGGCGGCGGCGTCGCCGCCTTCACCGAGCCGCTGTTCGGCCGCAAGCTGAACCACGTCACGGGCCTGGGGCTGGACGAGCCCGTCGATCCTTCCGCGCTGGCGGCGATCGAGGCGGCCTACGCGGCCCGCGGCCTGGGCGTCGAGATCGACCTGTGCCCGCATGCCGTGCCCTCGCTGCTGCCGCTGCTGGCCGCCCGTGGCTACGCGGTCAA
>JBBQYL010000082.1:0-19813 GCA_038208735.1 Burkholderiales bacterium | reverse complement strand
CCCACTCCTCGCCCATGAACATCAGCGGCACCTGCGGCGCGAGCAGCAACGCCACGCGCAGCGACTCCAGGCGCTGCGCCCCGGCCGCGTCGACCAGCGTCGCGATGCGCTCGCCGAACGCGCGATTGCCGACCTGGTCGTGGTTCTGCAGAAAGGCGACGAAGGCGACCGACGGCAGCTGCGCGCTCGGCTCCCCGTGCGGCTTGCCGCGCAACGCCGACACCTCGCCCTGGTAGATGAAACCCTCGGCCAGCGCGCGACCCAGGCGCGACAGCGGTGCCTCGGCGTAGTCGGCGTAGTGGAACGCGAGCTGGACGCGGCACTCGGCAACGGCGGCCTCGGCCGCCTGGCCGCCTGCTTCCTCGACTCGTTCGCCGAGATCGGCCTGCCCTCGTTCAGCTACGGGCTGCGCTATCGCTACGGCATGTTCGCGCAGCGCATCCAGGACGGCCAGCAGGTGGAACAACCCGACGACTGGATGCGCGACGGCAACCCGTGGGAGATCGCGCGTCCCGCCACCCGCTACGCCGTCGCGTTCGGCGGACGCGTGCAAGGCGAAGGCGACCTCCGCCGATGGCTGCCGGCGGAGCACCTGGTGGCGCGCGCCTACGACCTCGTCGTGCCGGCGCATCATTCCGCGCACGTCTCCACGCTGCGGCTCTGGCAGGCCTGCGCGCAGGGCACGATCGACTTCGACGCGTTCCGGCGCGGCGAGCAGGTGGACGCCGGCCGCGCTCTGGAAGAAGCCGGCTCGCTCAACTGGGTGCTCTATCCCGACGACAGCACGTGGGCCGGCCGCGTGCTGCGGCTCAAGCAGGAGGCGTTGCTGGTCAGCGCCTCGCTGCAGGACCTGATCGAGCGCCACCTGGCCGAGCGCGGCACGCTCGACGGCCTGGCTGCGCGCAACGCCATCCATCTCAACGACACCCACCCCGCCCTCGCGCCGGCCGAGCTGATGCGGCTGCTGGTGGACGAGCACGGCATGGCCTGGGACGCGGCGTGGGCGGTCACCCGCGACGCGGTCTCGTACACCAACCACACGCTGATGCCCGAGGCGCTGGAGACCTGGCCGCTGAAGATGTTCGGCGACCTGCTGCCGCGCCATCTCGAGATCATCTACCAGATCAACGAGCAGTTTCTCGCCGAGGTCGTCGAACGCTTCCCCGGCGACGTCGACATGATGCGCCGCGTCTCGCTGATCGGCGAGGACGGCGAGCGCCACGTGCGCATGGCCTTCCTGGCGATCGTGGCCTCGCACAAGGTCAACGGCGTCTCCGCGCTGCACTCCGAGCTGATGGTGCAGACGATCTTCGCCGACCAGGCCAAGCTGTGGCCCGACCGTTTCCACAACGTCACCAACGGCGTGACGCCGCGGCGCTGGCTGATGCAGGCCAACCCGGGCCTGGGCACGCTGATCGACGGCGCGATCGGCGCCGGCTGGCGCACCGACCTCGATCGGCTGGCCGCGCTGCGCGACGTGGGCGGCGACGCCGGCTTCGCCGAGGGCCTGGCCGCGGTGAAGCGGCGCAACAAGGCGCGGCTGGCCGAGGTGGTGCGCCAGCGCGTGGGCATCGCGGTCGACGTCGACAGCCTGTCCGACGTGCAGGCCAAGCGCATCCACGAGTACAAGCGCCAGCTGCTCAACATCGTGCAGGTGGTCGCCCGCTACCAGGCCATCATCGACGGCGCCGACCTGCAGCCGCGCACCGTCTTCATCGCCGGAAAGGCCGCGTCCGCCTACTACCAGGCCAAGCTCATCATCCGGCTGGCCCACGACATCGCGCGCATGATCGACAGCGACCCGCGCACCAGCGAGCGCCTGAAGCTCGTGTTCCTGCCCGACTATGGCGTGGGCCTGGCCGAGGCGCTGATGCCGGCGGTCGACCTGAGCCAGCAGATCTCCACCGCCGGCACCGAGGCCTCGGGCACCGGCAACATGAAGTTCGCCCTCAACGGCGCGCTCACCATCGGCACCTGGGACGGCGCCAACATCGAGATGGCGAAGGCGATGCGCGAGGACAACATGTTCGTCTTCGGCCTGAGCCCCGACGCCGTCGAGGCCCTGAAGGCGGAAGGCTACGAACCGTCCCGATACATCCAGCGCGACCCGGCGCTCGCCCGCGCCATCGCGTCCATCGCCAGCGGCGAGTTCTCGCCCGGCGACCCGCAACGCTACCGCCACATCACCGACGAACTGCAGCGCCGCGACGGCTACCTGCTGATGGCCGACTTCGGCGACTACGTGCAGGCCCAGGCCCGCGTCGACACGCTGTTCGGCACGCCGGCCCGCTGGACCGAATGCGTGGTGGCCAACATCGCGGCCATGGGGGAGTTCTCGTCGGATCGGACGGTGCGGGAGTATGTCGACCGCGTGTGGATGCCGGTGCGTGGGTGATCGCCCGGCCGCAGGAAAAGGTTCATCGCCGGATTGCTTGGGGCGTCGTATTTGGGGGTGTCGGTTTGCGGGGTGCCGGTCTGCTGGGCGCGCTGGTTCAGTCACGACTCACCGGGCAAGTCTCTTTTGTTCGTGTCCCCCGCCGGCCTGCGGCGCGGCTCCTCCTTGACCTCACAAAAGAGACTCGCCCGGTTCGTCGTTCCCCGCCCGGCCGGCCTGCTGACAACATTCGCGGGGGAAGAAGTCCGCGAACTTGATTGTTGGTCTTGGCATCGTCGGGCCGTCGAGGCCGCGGCGATGCCCGCGGCCGGCCGGCTCACATGCCATCGCGCCTGACGCGAATCGCCGATCGGGATGCCGGCGCTACTTTTCGTGATGGACGACCTGCACCGTCCCGTCATCCTGCGCGCAGTCGCAGGATCCAGCCCAGAGACATCGTCGTTCACCAGCATGGATCCTGCGACTGCGCGCAGGATGACGCAATTGGAGAGGTGATGACGCTGTTGGCGCGGTGATGACGCTGTTGGCACGGCGATGACGCAGATCGCACGGTGATGACGCAGTTCGCACGGTGATGACACCGTTTCCGAGGTGATCTCCCCCTTCGTTGGTCACGAGAAGGCGCATTGGAGTCGCGATGCGAAGTTCGCGTCAGGCCCGACGGCGTGTGAGCCGGCTGGCCGCGGGCATCGTCGCGGCCTCGACGGCCCGACGATGCCAGGACCAACAATCACGTTCGCGGACTTCTTCCCCTGCGTATGTTGTCCGCGGGCCGCCCATGGTTGGAACGACGAACCGGGCGAGTCTCTTTTGTGAGGTCAAGGAGGAGCCGCGCCGCAGGCCGGCGGGGGACACGAACAAAAGAGACTTGCCCGGTGAGTCGTGACTGACCCCGCGACGCCCAGCAGTGACCCAGCAGTGACCCAGCGATGCCCAGCAGTGACGATCAAACGCCTTGCGAAACGCGTTTCTTCAGGGCTCGACCGATGGCGCCGGCCAGCGTGGTGAGGGATATCGGCTTGGCGACGTAGTCGTCGAAGCCGGCGGCCAGCGCGACCTGGCGGTCCGCCTCCATCGCGAATGCGGTCAAGGCGACGGCGGGAAGGTCGCCCGCGATGCTTCGAAATCGCGTCCGGATTTCCGAGATCAGGGCGATGCCGTCGAACTCCGGCATGCCGATATCCGAGACCAGGACGTCGAAGTGCTCGGCGCCCAGCAACGCCAACACTTCCGCGCCCGATGCGACGGCGCGCACATGGGCTCCCAATGCCGTGAGCGCGACCTCGGCGACTTCGCGAGCATCGTCCTCGTCGTCCACCAACAGCACGCGAAGTCCGGCGAGACTGTCGCTGCTGCCCTCGTCCTGCAGCTTCTTTGCACTCGGCAGGGAAGCACCCTGGGCGAGCGCGGGGAAGGCGACTTCGAAGGTCGAGCCCTGGTCGACGCCCGCACTGATCGCGGAGATCGATCCCCCGTGCAGTTCCGTCAAGCCCTTTGCCATCGCCAAGCCGACGCCGAGGCCGCCCTTCCTTCGCGTCGTGGAGGCGTCTTCCTGCTGCAGCCCCTCGAACACCTTCGAGATGAATTGCGGCGAAATGCCGCAGCCCGTATCGACGACTTTGACAACGACAACGTCTCCGAGGCCGCGTGACGTCACGTCGACCCGGCCACCCGACTCCGTGAACTTCAGAGCGTTGCCGACAAGGTTCGCGATGATCTGCGCCAGGCGCTTGCCGTCGCCGTTCACGCGCAGATCGGATTGCCCGGTGTATTCCAGGGCAACGCCTCTTCGCTGCGCCTCCGCGTGGAGCGCATCGACGGTGTCGCGCGCGATGTCGGCCAGATCGACGGCGGCGCGATCCAGCACGAGCCTGCCCGCCGCCACCGCGTTCATGTCCAGGAGGTCGTTGATCAGCCCGTTCTGAAGCTGCGCGTTGCGCCTGATCACCGTGGCGGCCTGCAGCACGAGAGGATCGGCGGCCGACTTCTTCAACAGGATTTCCGACCAGCCGCTGATCGCGCTCAACGGAGACCTCAATTCATGCGACACCATGCGAAGGAACTGGTCGCGTTGCTTGATGAGCCGCTCCAACTCCTCCTTCGCCCGGCGTTCATCCTGCAGCGTGCGTTCCATCTGCTTGGCGCGAATGACCAATTCGTGGACGTCGAAGATCGTTCCGATCCATCGGCTCGTCGAGGCACCCCGCGGCCCTGCCAACGACGCCTTCATGTCGCACCAACGTGGATCCTCGGCGTCCAGCAGCTTCAGCCGGCAGCGCACGTCGAGATCGGCGCCCGTTCCGATGCTGTCCGACCAGGCGGCGATGAACGTGTCGCGATCCTCGTCGACGACGAGCCGGGCCATCGTCGCTGCGTCGAACGCGTGGCCTGGCGTGGGACTGATCCAATCCTTGTTGACATAGCGGACCACGCCGGCAATGTCCGCTTGCCAGACGATTTGCGGCAACGAATGCGCGAGCGCGGCGAATTGCCGCACGCTCGATTCCTTTTCTTCCGTCTGGGTTCGCGCGACGTGGGAGAGCTTCTGCATCAGTCCTCGAACGGCAGACACCTCCTCGAGACTCTCGTCAGACATGATCGAACTGAGCGAGGCATCGTCGGCCGCGCGCAGTGCCAGGTCGGCGAGCTTCCTGACAGGCCGCACGAGCGTGGCCGAGATCCACCAGGCGAGGACCGCCGCCAGCAGCCCCAGCACCACGGCGCCTGCGAAGAAGGCCCACTGCAGGCGGCGCACCGGCCCGAACGCGGCTTCGAAAGACTGCCGCGTGACCACCTTCCAGCCAAAGCCCGGAAACTGGCCTTGCGGATTGGTTGCGACGACATAGGTCAGGTAGTCGCGTCCGTCATCCCAGACCAGACGCGCCGTGGGCTGGCCGACACGCTCGGACACCGTCGCCAGGTTGGCGCCGGTCGGCGTCGAGGGGCCCCCTGCCAGGACGACCTTGCCTTGGGTGTCGACGAGGAATGCCTCGACGCCGCGTCGAGCGCGCAAGGGCCCGAAAATCCTCGCCCGCAAGTCGCCAGTCCACTGCCACGCGATGTGCGCGGTGAGTACCCGTGTCACCTTGCCGGAGCCATCCCTGATGGGCGCGGAGGCGTCGAGGAAGCGTCTGGGCTCGCCGTCCTCCGGCTTCGGCATCAACTCGCCCAGGCGAACGGCCTCGTGCGCATCGCCCACGAACGCCCCCTTCAAGCCCTGGGCGAAGACCGGCCGGTCGCGGATCGATCTGCCTTCGAATAGGCCCTGCGTGGCGGCGATGACCCGCCCATTGCTGGCATCCACCACCGCCACCCAGGCGAACTCCGGATTGATCGCCTTGAACTGATCGAGTGCCGCGCGCATCGACGACGGACTGCTGTCGGGCGTCCTGAAAGTCTCGCGAGCGCTTTCCGTCTGGATATCCCGCGCGAACCGATCCATGCCGTCGGCGAGTTCGCGCACCATCTGATCCGAAAGACTTTCCAGATTGCCCGCGCTGAGCCGCAGGATCTGGCGCTCCGCGGCCATCGAAAGAACGTAGGCGAGCACCAGCGCCAGGACCAGCATGAGGCTGCCCAACGCGAGCCCGATCCGGACATCCAGCCGAGCCAGGTTCAGCCGGGGCCTGGCGGGCGTGTCGCGCCTGCTCGCGGGGGTGTCTTGCGGGGCGTTTGACATGGATCGCTTCGATGAATCCTGTTGAAGCAGGCTGTTCGTACGTGGGATGCAGCGGCTAGTCGCGTCGTGAGGGAAAACTGAACTCGAACGTCGTCCCGTCCTGCAGGGTCGAGACGACCGTGACCTGGCCGGCGTGGGCCGTGGCGATGGCCTGCACGATGAACAGTCCCAGGCCCACGCTTCGCGCCGGACTGTTTTCCGCCACGCCGCGCACCATCGGTTCGAAGATCGATGCCAGCAAGTGCGCGGGAATCGGCTCCCCCTGGTTGTGCACCGCGATCGTGGCGACCGACGCGGCGAGGCCACTCGTCACCGTCACCGCCTCGCTCGGAGCCCCGTAGGTCATCGCGTTGCCGACGAGGTTTCCGACGAGTTGGGCCATCCGGTCCGGATCCGCGGCACACGAACCGCTGCCGATCTCCCGATGCTTCAGTACCCGGCCGGGGAACGCCGGGGCGAGTTCATCGACGATCTTCGCGACCAGCTGGTGGAGGTCGATGGGCTGGACCGACACGGCCAGTCCGCGCCCGACGCGGGCCAGGGTGAAGTCGAGAAGCTCGTCGATGAGGCGGCGCGCACGCTGCGTCGAACTGACGACGCGAGCCAGTGCCTTGGCCTTCATTTTCGGCAGGTCGTTGCCCAGGCCCATGACCGTCGCGCCGGTCAGGATGGCAGACAGCGGATTGCGCAGGTCGTGGCTGACGATGCCCACCATCTGTTCCGCGAACAGGGCACGATCCTCCGCGGCCAGCCGGAGTCGCGTCGATTCGGTGATGTCGGTCAGCACGCCGACGAATTCCGACAAGGCGCCGTCGTCATCCAGAAAGGCCTGCCCCGACGCGGTGACCATGCGACGCATGCCGTCCACGCCGTCGATGCGATAGCTCCAGGTATGCACGCGCTCGGGCTCTCGCAGAGCCTGATGAAACGCCGCGGCTTCTGCCTGCGCATCCGCCGCCATCACGAAACCCTGGAACAGCGCGTCGTCGACTTGCCGTGGCGTCGCGTAGCCCAACAGTCGCGAGATCTCCGGGTCGTAGCGACGCAGGCCCGTCGCCGGATCGACGTCCCAAAGGAACAACGCCCCGACACGCACCGCCTGCAGCAATCGCGATTGCGCAGCCTGCAGGTTGCGCTGGGCAGCGCGCTCCTGGGTGACGAGCGCATCGGCACGCTGGCGCGCGGAGAGCAGTTCCTGCTCGTACTTGTTGCGCTCCTCGGCGATCGTGAGCGTGATCTCGTCATAGCCGGATGCGCCCGCGCTTCGCCGGGTGGCGTTGAGCATCATGGGCAGCTTGCGGCCATCCCTGTGGAGCACCTCGAACTTCACCTCGGCGAGCGATCCCTGCATCTGCAGCGTCGGCACCCAGTGGGTCTGGTGAAAGATGCGACCGCCCATGGTGAACAGTTCCTGCAGCTTCTTGCGCTCCACCAGCTCTTCGCTGCTCCAGCCGACCCAGTGGCAGAACGTGCGGTTCACCTTCAGGATCGTGCCCCGCAGCGAGGTGACCAGCAGCCCGCACGGAAACTCGTCGAAGAGCTGGTCGGCGCTTGGCAGCGCTGGGAGTGCCTCCGGCATCGTCAATGCCCGAGCGACGCCAGGAACTCGTCCATCGCATCCGCGCTGGCACTCGGTGCGCTGAGGTGCGGGCAGTGGCCCACGTTCTCGACGACGCGCAGCATGCTGTTCGGAATGGTGTCGTGGAGATACTCGCCCACCGACAGCGGCGCGATGATGTCTTCCTCCGACTGGAGGATGAGCGTGGGCGTCGTCACCCGCGGCAGATCCTTGCGGTTGTCCGACAGGAAGGTGACGCGCGCGAACTGCTTCGCGATCTCCGGGTCGGTGCGGCAGAAGCTGTTCGTCAGTTCGACCGCCAGCTCCGGCTGATCCGGTGCCCCCATGATCGCGGGCGCCATGTTGCTCGACCAGCCGAGATAGTTCGATTCGAGCATCTCCAGCAGGCCATCGATGTCGGCGCGCGCGAACCCGCCTTGATAGTCGCCGTCGTTCACGTAGCAAGGCGACGGGCCGACCATCAGGTGGCCGGCGAAGAGATGCGGCGACTTGAGGCTGGCGAGCAAGCCGACCATGGCGCCGACCGAATGCCCCACGAACAGGACCGGGCCGTCCGCGAACTCCTCGATGATCTCCAGCACGTCATCCGCGTAGCCCGCCAGCGAGTCGTACTTCTTCGCGTCGTAGGCGCTCAGGTCGGACTGCCCGCTGCCGACCTGGTCGAACGAGATCGTCTTGAACCGCGATGCGAAGCGCGGAGCCAACAGACGCCACATGTTCTGGTCGCATCCGAAGCCATGGGCGAACACCATGGCGGGTCCGGAACCTTCGACATGCACGTTGTTGCGGATCGAGACGGTCATCTGCGTCTTCCTGGGAAACGAGTGCCATTCAAGAAGCGTGACGGCGGGCGCGGTCAAATTATGACGGACAGATCGACCGTCCGGGTCACAAACTCAGCGGGGCCACCGGGTTCGCCGCTTGCCCCGTCGAGCCTCGTGTCTGCCCGAGCGCCTTGCGCGGGGATGCGCCCCAACAAGGAGCCTCTCATGGCGGCCAAGACCAAGACAATTTCGAAGAAAACCGTTGCGAGTCCCGTCGACGGCCAGCACAACGCCACGACCCCCACGCTCCACCAACAGCACCAGAGCAAGTCGCAGGAGACGCAGAAGTACGGCGACGTCGTCAAGATGCCTCACGGCCTGCCGGAAGGAGTCGTCAAGACCAGCATCGCTGCGCTCAACCAGGCACTCGCGGACACGATCACGCTGCGCGACATGTACAAGAAGCACCACTGGCAGGTGGTCGGTCCGACCTTCAACCAGCTGCATCTGCTCTACGACACCCACTTCGAAGCGCAGGTCGAACTGGTCGACATGCTGGCCGAGCGCATCCAGATCCTGGGCGGCGTCTCCCTCGCGATGGCGGCCGACATCGCCGAGGAGACCCGCATTCCGCGCCCGCCGCGTGGACGCGAACCTGCCGCCGTGCAGTTGTCGCGCCTGATCGATGCGCACACGCTGATCCTCAAATGGGCACGGGAACATGCCGAGAAGGCAAGCGATGCGGGCGACTCCGGAACGGATGACCTGCTCGTCAGCAACGTGGTGCGCACCAACGAACTGCAGGTCTGGTTCCTGTCCGAACACCTGGTCGCCGCGTCGCCGCTCTGACATTGCATCCGGGATGTCATGAACACGCCTCTCACCGGCGCGCTCGGACCCACGACCAGTCGCTCGTATCACTGCGTCTGTGGCGCACTTGTCTTTCTGCGAAACACGACCTGCCGGCACTGCGGTCACCAGCTCGGCTATGACACCGACCGCCGCACGATGGTCGCCATCGAACCGGCGCCCGTCGAAGGACTGTGGGTGATTGCCGGCGGGTCGGAGTCATCGACCTTTGGCAGGTGCCTGAACCTCGAGACGGCGGCGGCCTGCAACTGGCTCGTCCCGCGCGCTTCGACGGACGCAGCGCACTGGCCTGCGAACCGGTATGCGGGGCGATTTTATGCGCGAACGTCGCGCGCGATTCGGGAGGGGCTTGTGCCGCCAGCCCCCTGGTACGCAATTCGAGTCGCTCGGGCGACTGGCATGGCAAGAGGTCACCGGCTACGGTCGGCGAGCCCTTGTTGAGACCACGATGGGCCGCTACAGAGACACGGCGGTTGCGAGTCCGCAGTTTGAGTCCGATGCGTCAGCGCGTGACACTCACTTGCTCACGATCTCCCCGGGGATTTGCTCAAGCAGCGGGCCGACCTGCGACGGGTCATCCGTGTCCTGATCTGTGAGCAGGCATGCGACGATCTGGCCGCTGTGAGCGTCAACGCCCAGGTGCAGCTTGCGGTACCTCCGGCGCGAGCGGCGGCCATGCTTGTCGGCCAACCATTCGCCGGCACCGAAGACTTTCAGCCCGGTGCTGTCGATCAGCACGTGCAGCGGCCCGCTTGGCAACGAGTCGCGAGCAATCGATTCCAGTCGCGCCGACCGCCGGCTGACCGTGCTGTGATCGGGAACGCCCAGTTCGATGCCAAGCATTTCCACCACCGACAGCATCAACCCTTCGGCTTGGCGCAGCGGCAGCTTGAACGCCGCGCGCAGCATCAGGCAGGCCTGGATCGCGCTGTCAGAGTAGGTAGCCTGCCCCGCGGACGTCGTCCGCGGCGCCGCTGCCCATGCGGCGATCGCATCCTCCCTGACCCACATCGTCAGGCTACCGCGCCGACGCAACCCGGCTTCATACTCGGCCCGGTTCGTCACGCGATGCCGCATCTTGGGAAGATGGTGCCTGCCAGCAGCATTGAGCTTGTTGGGCATGAGACTGCGATCATGATGTCGTCGATGGGCTGCCATCCTACCGGCAGACTTGCCTCGCTGCACCAACGCCCAATCAGTCTGGATTCTTCTCCTCGCGTTTGTTTTCCAAAACCTTCCCTGTCTTGGCATCCACCCCGACTTCCTGCGTCCCTTTGGCGTCCTTGATATCAAAGGAATAGCGCAGGCCACTACCGCCCGACTCATTTTCAAGCTCCTCATCGGTGATAGTTCCCGGATGCGCCTTCAGCGCAATAGCTCGAGCATCGACCATAGTAATTTTGGCGTTCTTGGCAAGGCTCTCCCCAGCGAATGATTTGACGCCCGGCTGTTGACTGGCGCTGTTGACATCAGCGGCGTAAGTCGCCGAGGCGAGAAGGGCCAGCGCGAGAGCGCCGATTGAAACTTTGCTGTTGTAGAGCATGGTGATTCTCCAGATAGACGCAGACGTTGGCGCAATACAAAGCTTACGGATGCACACTTAGCTGATACTGAGCACAGCCAAGCGCTCTGCTGGAAGCTGACCGACAACGGTTACGCTTGCCCCACTACGTACTCACGCTGCACGGTCCCGAAATTCGCAGCAAGCGAACTCAGCGCGGAGCCCTTGCCTCCTCACCGATGAGAGCTCCGAGCCAACCGTATAGTGTCCTTGGAGCCGAATCGAGGCGCGGAGTTCAGGCGGCGAGTCGTGCCAACTCATCAGAAAGACCTGCGAACATCATCATCACGTGACCTGGAAGCTCAATTGCAAGCACTGATCGATTTTCTGGCGCAACATCCTGCGCTCGCGCTGGTCGCAGTATTTGCTGCTGCGCTGCTGGAGGCGATTGCCGTGATCGGCACCGTCGTTCCAGGAAGTTCTGTCGTCTTCGCTGCAGGCATCCTCGTAGGGCTCGGCGTCGTCGAGCCAGCGTGGGCTGCGGCTTCTGCCGTCAGCGGCGCCATCCTGGGTGACGGCATCAGCTTCTGGCTTGGTCGCCGATACCGCGAACAGCTCCGCGGTATGTGGCCCATGCGTTCCCTTGGTGCGCTTCTGGAGCGCGGGCAAGCGTTCTTTGCGCAACACGGCGCCATGAGCGTCTTCATGGCACGCTTCCTCGGCCCGGTTCGCGCCATCGTGCCAATGGTTGCCGGCATGTCCAGCATGTCCCGTACGCGATTCACTTCGGTCAACGTCATATCCGCAATCGCCTGGGCGGCGGCTCATCTGCTGCCCGGCGTTGTTTTCGGTGCTTCACTGCAGTTGGCCGGTGCGGTCAGTTCGCGATTGGCCATCCTGATGGCAGGCGTGGCGACCGCCATTTGGGCATCCGTGCTCGCGATTCGCCTGATACATCGGTGCGCTCGCTCTTTTTTCCTTTCCTGGCGCGACCGCACAGTGGCCTGGGCGCAGAAAGGCTTCGGCTTTCGATCACGGGTCATCCTGTCGTTACTCGACCCGGAAAGGCCAGAGTCGGCAGCACTACTCACTGCTGCGGTCGTGCTGTTGGGCAGTGCTTGGGCGTTTCTCGCCATCCTCGAGGACCTGATCTCGAACGATCCAATGGTGGGCTTTGACCATATCGCGTTCGAAAGCTTGCAGAACCTTCGCACCTCATGGGTTGACGCGCCGATGATCGTTGTGACCGAACTGGGCGGCGTGCGAGTTGCGATTCCCGTCATCGCAGCGGTGGGCTTGGTGCTCGGGATGAGGCGCCGTTGGCGCACGCTGGGCTACTGGGTGTCTGCCGTGGCTTTCGCCCAGGCACTTGTCTGGATCCTCAAGTCAACCCTGGACAGGCCGCGGCCCATCGCGATGTACGACGCAGTGGAGCAATTTTCGTTTCCGAGCGGACATGCTGCAACAAGCGTCGTGCTCTATGGCTTCCTGGCAGTGCTCCTGGCGCGTGGCAGGCCACCTGCCGTCAAGTGGGCGGTTGCGCTGACGGCTGTGCTTTTGATCGGATTCGTTTCGTTTTCTCGGCTGTATCTCGGTGCGCACTGGCTGTCCGACGTGCTCGGCAGCATCACGCTCGGCATGGCCTGGGTGGCGCTGCTGAGCATTGCGTACCTGCAGCACGCGCAGAGCGAAAATGTACCGTCGGCGGCATTGGCAGGGGTGTCACTCGTGACCCTGTTGGTCGCCGGCGGGGCAGCAGTGGCTACCCAGTACGCGGCGGATCTGGTTCGATATGCACCCCGCTCGGCCGCAACGCTCACGCTGCTCTCAGACTGGCAGGCAACCGGATGGCGGGAATTGCCCGCGCACCGTACCGACGTAGACGGTGATCACGAGGAGCCTCTCACGGTGCAATGGGTAGGTGCATCCAATGTGATCGAGGCTGATCTTCAGGCAGGTGGATGGCACCGGCCACCGCCTTGGAATCTGCGGACGACGGCATCCTGGCTCCTGCCAAGTACGGCGATCGACCTGCTACCGGTGCTTGAAAAGTTCCACCGAGGCGCCCAGGCGGCGCTGACCTTCGAAAGATTGCTGTCCCCGTCGCAGCGCTTGGTGCTAAGGCTCTGGCCGAGCGGCCATGTGGTCGATATCGGGGGGCAGAAGCCATCGGCCCTTTGGATCGGCGTGGTTACTCTCGAGTGCGTCCGACACCCGTTCAATGCCGTCACGCTGGTGTCGACCGAGCCGGACTTCGCCGACGCTCTGGCGCGATTCACGGCATCGTTGCAGGCTCAGAACCAGAGCTGGCGTATCGAACAACGCGATGGTGGACCCGTCGATTTGATTCATTGATGATCGACGCCGAGTGGGTGCGCAGTGCAAAGCGAGGCACCTCAGGGTGAACTAAGTCTTTCCGCTTACCTTGATTTGAATGGAGTGCCCGGCGCAGGAAGGCTTCGCATAGCCACACCCCGTTCCGAGTGCCCCTGCCATTCCTGCGTCATAAAGGCCCGTATCGTTGACTGACTTCCTCGGCAAGTCCCTGGTTGCAGGTGGGCTGACGCTGAGCCGCCAAAGTCGGCTACCCCACTCGTATTCATCATCGGCTTCATAGTGTTGTTTCCGCAGAGCGCGGGACGAACGACGCACTGAGCCATCACGTCACGGGAGAGTCAAAATGCGCGTTTTGCTGGTCGAAGACGATGCGATGATTGGCCAAGCAGTACAGGACGCGCTTCGCGATGTGTCCTATGCGGCCGATTGGGTCACGGACGGGTGGTCGGCGTTGAATGCAGCGGCCTCGCAGCGCTATGACATCGTGTTGCTCGACCTCGGCCTGCCGGGCAAGGACGGTCTCGATGTCCTGCGCACGATTCGAGCTCGCGACGATGCCACCCCGCTGCTCATCATCACTGCGCGCGACGGACTCGAATCGCGTATTCAGGGCCTCGACAGCGGGGCGGATGACTATGTTCTGAAGCCCTTCGCCATGACCGAATTGCTGGCCAGAATGCGCGCCGTACTGCGCCGCAAGTCCGGCGCGGCGCAGCCGGTGCTCAGCAACGGCGTGCTTGCGCTTAACCCGGCGACACGGGAGGCCGCCTCCGCCGGGCAAGCGCCCGTTCAATTGTCCAACCGCGAGTTCGCCCTACTCCAAGCACTGATGGTCAGGCCAGGTGCCATTTTGTCGCGTGCCGAGTTGGAGGACAGGGTCTATGGTTGGGGTGAGGAAGTCGAGAGCAATGCGGTGGAGTATCTGATCCACGCCTTGCGCAAGAAGCTTGGCAGCACCAGCATCAAAAACGTGAGGGGGGTCGGATGGATGGTTTCAATGAGCATCTGAAGCACTCGATCCGGCTTCGTCTTTCAGTCTGGTTGTCGGCAGTCATTCTGATCATGGCCTTCGCTGCCGGCGCGCTTTCGTTCTTCGCAGCCTATGATGAAGCGCACGAAACACAGGACGATGTATTGCGCCAAGTGGCGTCGCTACTGACGAACCAGCGCGCGGCGCTACTCGATTCGGAGGGAAATGAAGACGCAGACCCTGAGTCACGGCTCTTCGTGCAGTACCTCTCCGGGTCGAGCACGCACCGAAACCGCGCGGCTTCATTGCCCCTGCCGAGAACGTTGCCCGATGGCCTTCGGTCTGTCGCTTTGCCGAGCGCCTCCTACCGCGTGCTGGTTGTTACGTTGCCGACGGGAGAACGTATTGCCATCGCGCAGGAAACAGCCGTGCGTGACGAAATGGCCGCGGGAAGCGCCATGCGAACAGTTGTGCCTCTGCTGGTTCTGGCACCTATCCTGATGCTGCTAGTCGGCTACATCATCCGCAAATTGTTGCAACCAGTCGTCCGTCTTTCGTCTGAAATCGAAGGACGCGGCGATGGCGACGTTCATGCACTGCCCGAGCAAGGATTGCCGACGGAGATACGACCGTTCGTAGTGGCCATCAACCGGATGCTGGGGCGCGTTTCGGAAGTGCTCGAAGCGCAACGACGGTTCATCGCCGACGCGGCCCATGAACTGCGTTCGCCCATGACGGCCATGTCGCTCCAGGCCGAAAGGCTGGAGGGCGCTGACCTTTCTGTCGAGGCACGGAAACGCCTGAGCGTATTGCGGCGTGGAATCGAACGCGGCCGCGCGCTGCTGGAAAAGTTGCTTACCTACGCCAGAGCGCAGAGCGTCGACGGCGCAACACCGGCCAGCAGCGGTGTGAGGATCGTCCTGCGCCGGGTGCTCGAAGACATGATGCCCCTGGCGGACGAAAAGGAGATCGATATCGGCATGGAGGGACAGGAGGATGCCGTCGTCGCCATCAGCGAATCCGATCTGGGCATTGTGCTGAAGAACCTGATCGAGAACGCCATCCGCTACACCCCAGCCAAAGGACGAATTGACATTGGCGTGCACAGTGAGGGAGCCGTCGCAGACGTGGTGGTCGAAGACACAGGCCCTGGCATTGCTCCTGGTGAGCGCGAAGCTGTCCTGCGAGCGTTCTATCGAACTCTTGGAAGTGATCAGATTGGCTCGGGCTTGGGGCTGGCTATTGTCAAGGCCGTGCTCGATCGCAACGGTGCCAAGCTTCGCCTCGACTATGCCAATGAGAGGACGCAGGATGGACTTCGCGCGAGTGTTTCAATTCCTCTCGTGGGCGACTCAGCGTTTGCCAACAAGTCGTCGCACCATGTAGCCCCACGAACGTGAGCCGTCGCCCCCTCGCAGTCTTTCGCGAAGGGTGCTTTGCGGCAATTCACGGAGCCTGAGTCAGCTCGGGTGCAAGAACTAAGGTAAGGTTCGTTGGCCCCGATACGCCGACATGAATTTGGCAGAGCAAGCCGCCGCCACTCTACGGTCGACGGAATGGCCACGGATGATGATAGTCGCGCGAATCCCACAGCTCGTCAGCCAGCTGTGTGGAGGGGCCGAGCACGCAAAACTGGTTCAGTTCCTCCAGCAAATACCGATATGTGCCGTAGGTCGATCGCGGCCTTGAACAACCGGCAGACAACCCCGTGGACATCTCAATTTCCAGAGCACCGCCCGCCGCCGCGCAAGCACCGACAGCCTCAGTCAACGAACGCGCAGCGACGCCAGGAGCGGATCCCGCGCCAGCAGCAAAGGCAGAACATTCGACGCCTCATCCGGCAACGACTGTGACGCTCAGCCCAGCAGCGCAAGCTTCCCAAGAGGCCTCGGAGACGCCCGCCCAAACCGCACAGGAAGCACGCGGTAACGACCGCCAGGCTCAGCGGTTGGTCGCAAAGCAGGCGGCCGTGGCCAAGATGTACGCCGGCAATTGACCACGGGGACGCACGCCTGTGCCCATCGGTTCGAGCGCCGGGCTGATCTGCTGCCATACTCGTGTATTCGCGCGGGAATAGCTCAGTGGTAGAGCGCAGCCATCCAAGGCTGAGACGCAGCATCGAAACCTGTTTCCCGCCCCAATGCTTGTGCGAAGCCCGGCATGCGCCGAACCCGCCGCTAGATTGCTATGGTCGAACACAAGCTTTCGGTGATTTCCCGACCACCTCGAACGATCGCTATTTAATTGTAGCTATCCCGGACGCAGCGGGGATATCTGGACTGGATGGGTTCGAGTCCTTGCGATACTTTCAGGCAGCGACGGCCCGGTCCGGATCGTTGAGTTGGTGCGACCGGAAGGCGACCAATGCGACGATGACGGCAAGGAAAGCCACGCTTGTCACGACGGTTCCCAGGCCGAGACCGCCGTCTCCCTTGGGCTGTGACAGCAGGTCTCCAAGCGATGCACCGAGCGGCCGAGTCAAGATGTATGCGATCCAGAAGGCCACGACGTCGTTCAGACCCGCTTTGTAATACAGCAGCGTGACCAATGCGATTGCCCCTGCGAACAATAGTCCGGAATATAGGTAGCCGAGGTGGGCGCCTTCCGACAGTAGATCGCCACCTGCTGTTCCCAGCGTGAACGTGAACAGAATCGCCGACCAGTAGAAGATCTCTCGACGCGTCGTCTGGATGGTGTGTACCGACAGCGAGTTTTCGACCGCGTACCAGGCCATGAAAGCCAAGCATAGTGCCACTGCAAATACGACCGTGGTGACCCAGAGCGGTACGGCCATGTTGTCGACCAGGTTGTCCGTGATGAGGGTGCCGGCGACGCTGATGAGCACGACCGCCAACCAATACACCGCGGGCAAGTACTTGCGGGATCGAAATTGAACAACCAACGCGATCAGAAGCATCACTCCGACCACCAGAGAAGCCACAACCAGACCGAGCTTGAGTTTGACTGCAAGCATGTCTGCCACCGTCTCTCCGACAGTGGTGGCCATGATCTTGATGATCCAGAAATAGATCGTGAGTTGAGGCACCTTGTTAAGCATGCGCTGATCGCCAGAAGTAGCTGCATCCATCGGAACTTCCATTTCTTCTTTGATCGATACATTCAACCTCGATCCGGGCGCGCTCGAAAGCGCTTCTCAGCTTCTCCCTGACGTTTCGAGCAACTGAGCCGATGCGCTCATCTTGACACCAATCGTTAGTCTGCGCTCGCCGAACCACACTCGGTAGACGGATCCTTCAATTGCTTGCACCGCTTGAAAGCACCCGGTCGCAACCCGCGATTTTTCATTCGATAGCGCGCGAAGCATGCCTCGCTCTCTGCATACTTCTTCCGCAACATCGAACACCTATCATCAGATTGTCCGGTGGAGGTTGAAGGCTGTGTTGCTCGCTTCGAAGGTGAGGCGATGGGCCCTCCGATCGGTCCATTGCTGAGCGCTATCGAGCTTGCTGCCGCTGGGTAAGTTTTGGAATGGTCGTCTGCGAAGGTCTGAGCCCCCGGCCAACCGCAGATAGTCATGGCGACTACGAACGGAAGAGCAGCCCCCGTCCTTCTCTGATTTATGACGGGATGGGAGTTGTTTCTCATATTCTCGTTTCTCAGGTCGGGAACGTTTCGGGTTTGTCTGCGCAGCCTGAAGGAAGACCGGACGATCACTCAAGCCCCTGTGCGTTCAGGGCAGTCTGTATGTCTCCCTCGGCGGCAAAACGTGGCGCCTAGCGACAACATCAACCGCAAGACTAACGTGATTTATACCAGCACGGCGGATGCAGTCAGGGGAAGAAACATGAATTCGAGCGCTCATTCGGCGATCATTCAATGGGACTACCTTCGTTCGTTCCGGGGAAACATGCCGTCCGTTGCTCGACAATGCGAACGTCAGCTTCCGGGCGCCCAATCCGGCGTGGCCGATGACCGCTTTGGGTCGAAAGCGTGAGTTCACCGGCACGGACAGCGGACATCCCAGTGCTTCCAGGCCCGACGACAAGCCGGTGGGATTGGCGAACGCCACCAATCCGTCGTAGACCGGTCAGTGGCACTCGGCTCGTACGCGCCGTCCCACTGACCTGAAGCCGAGTTGCGCCGCGTCCAATGTGGCGGTTCGGATTGCACCCCGGGCCGCATGGCCACCGACAGCAACGCAGCGGAAGCCGTCGTGGCTCACGTTTCGGCGAACGACCGTTGCTGCCGCTACACCTGCCGTTCGCGACTCTCAGGTGGCGACAACCCAAATCGCTCCCGGAAATGCGAAGGCGCTGACCGTTGTCTGTTCGGGCATGACAATGAAGCACAAGGCGTGGCAGCTTGGTGCCCATCGGCCACAGGAGGTGGTGTCTCGCCATGAAAAGAGATGTGGTCGAAGACGATGGCCTCGCGGACTGTCTAGCCGTGTCCCAGTGGGGCCGGGTGATTTCTGTAGAGCCACGCACCAGGCGGAAGATGCGCTCATTCCAGGATGCGGAATGCTTGCCAAGCTTCGTAACGGTTTCCACCCTTCTAGGGGATGAGTTTGGGCCGTCTCTCGATCGTCGGACGCCTATGATTTCGGGCATTCGACAATCTATCTGAGGAGCGCAGGGTTAGCGATGAGCGACGAGCTAAAGAAGGTATACGAGAGGGCCGGGTCACTGGCGTACTTCTTCGAGACGACCACGCCGACGAACCTGTTCAGGCGAAGGAAAGTAGGCGACGGCACGCCGATCATGCAGCCGACTTTGATCGGATTCGGAACAGAAGAACGGCCCCGGCTACCCGATGTGCATCTCTCGGATGAGTACGGAAATTCGCCGCAGTTCAAGCAAGATGGCAGTATTGAGAGGGAGCCTGGCAGCAAGCCACTGACCAAGCAGATCGTGTCGGATGCGTCGAAGTACACGGTGCGAGGCTGCCGAACCCTCAAGGGCAACTACCGCGGCGCTTCGGTGTTCGATGAGCCGGCGGCGGCCAATCGTGACGCCGAGTGGTTCTACATCCCGGTAGGTACGGCGATTCCGCCGGGTCTTGCGGTCACCAAAGATGGCGACAAAACGCCCGGGAAGGCGCTCCACTATACGATTGCGCCCAAGGACAACATGCCGTTCACGTTGTTCCTCCAGCACCTCAAAGGCTTCGAGGCCGCACTCAAGAAGCAACCCACCTAGGAATCAGCATGAACAAGGCCATCCACGATCTCCTTTCGCCCGACGCGCTGCTGGTTGCCATCAACTCCATGGCCAAGGAGCAGCAGGAGGTCGCCAAACGACTCGGCGCCGGAGAGGTCGAGGACGACGATTGGGAGGAGCAGACCGACCTGGTGGAGAGGTTGACCGTCGCTCTCAACGAGTTCGGAAGCATCTATGAGCAGATGCGCGAAGGTGATGGGGCGTTGCCTTCGCTTGAAAAGATTCTTGCCGCTTGGAAGTAGAGGAATTGAGACAGCCGTCGTTCATCGCAGCCTCCGAGGATCGGACCGTTCCGGATCCGGATCCTCCGCGAGAGCGCAACTTGATGCTTATCCAGTGATGGATTTACGGGCTCGAGGCAGGGGCTTCGTGAGGATCTGGTGAAGCTGATTCAAAGCTGTCGTGGTCCAATCAAATCGGACAGCTCGATAAGGGCTTGAAACCCCGAGACTGAGACGAGCATGACAGACAAGACGATACGCCGACCACGCCGCCCGATGGACCCTGCGTTCAAGCTTCAAGTGGTGAAGATGATCAG
>JBBQYL010000081.1:0-20046 GCA_038208735.1 Burkholderiales bacterium | reverse complement strand
GCCGGCGCCTGGTTCGCGCTGCGCCCCGCGCCCGCGCCCACGGGGGGCGAGGCCTCGCCGCCGCCGCAGGCCACCAGTGCCGCGCCGTTGCCCGCGCCGACGCCCGCTCCTGCACCGGCGCCCGCGCCGACGCCGGCCAGCGCCGCGCCGGCCACCGCGCCCGCGCCGGCCACCGCGCCGGCTCCCGCACCCACGCCGGTGGCCCCCGCCGACAACGGCGCGAAGGCCAACCCGGCCGACGACGCCGTGGCCCGGCAGCGCAAGGCCGATGCCGACGCCAAGGCGAAGGCCGACGCCGAAGTGAAGGCCAAGGCGAAGGCCGATGCCGACGCGCAGCGCAAGGCCGATGCCGAGGCGAAGGCGAAGACCGACGCGGACGCCAAGACGCAGGCCGATGCCGACGCGAAGGCGCGTGCCAAGACGGAGGCCGACGCCAAGGCCAGGACCGACGCGGACGCCGCCGCGGCGGGCGCCAAGCCGGCCGCGAAGGCCGACGCGAAGGCGGACGCCGCCGAGACCTTCCGCAAGGGCTATGACGCCTACCTGGCCGGGCGCGTGCCCGAAGGCATCCGCATGATGGAGCGCGCCGATTCCATGGGCGCGCCGGGCGCGCGGGCGCGCCTGTGCGCCATCTACCGCAAGCCGACGGCCGCCGAAGGCAAGGACTTCCTGAAGGAAGCCAACAAGTGCAAGGGTGTCGACTGAGCCCGGGCGGGCAGGCGTCCCGCGCCTGCAATCCGGGCTTCGTGCGCATTCGCGCACACCCTCTGCCGGTTTGCTCGGGATAACCCTGGCCCCGTGGCGCCGGGGCTGCGCAAGGATGTGCGGGAACCCCCCATTTCGGGTGCCGCGCGTGCGCGATGGATCCAGACGGCGATAATCGTTTCGTCTTCTCACCGAACTGCCATGGAACTCGTCGTCCGCGCCCTGCGTTGCCCTCCACCCGATCAGCCGCACGCCATCAACGCGCGTTTCGGCTCGAACGGCGGCCGCATCGGTCGCAGCAACACCTGCTCGCTGCCGCTGCCCAGCCCCGACCGCTACATCTCGCGCGAGCACCTCGAGATCCGTTGTCGCGACGGCAAGTACTCGCTCAAGGTCATCTCCAAGGTCAACGGCTGCAGCGTCAACGACAACGCCGTGCCGCCGGGTGCCGCGGTCGAACTGTCCAACGGCGACAAGATCCAGCTGGGCGACTACCTGCTCGTCGCCGAGCTGCAGCAGACCTCCGCCGCCAAGGATCCGTTGGCCGCGTTCGGCTACTCGGCCAGCACCCGCGCCGACAGCCTCGACATGATGGCCTCGCTGGCGCCCGCGCCGGCCGTCAGCGGCGCGCGCGATTCCCAGTTCGACACCTCGCCCAACTGGGCCCAGGCCGCCACGCCCCCCGCGCGCCGCGCCGCGCCCATCGCGCCGCTCGCCCACCAGATCGAGACCGACCCGAGCGCCACCGCGCTGGGCCAGATGCTCGACGCCGCACCCTCGGCCTCGCGCACGCGCCCCGGCGCCAACGACACTCCGTCCAGCCGCGCGCCCGGCTTCGGCCGCGACGACAACGGCGCCAGCGCCCTCGACGCGTTCCTGGGCCTCGATGGGGGCCTGCTGGGCAAGCCTGCGGTGCCCGCGCCCATGAGCGACCAGGCCCAGGGCCTGTATCGCCAGCAGGACGTCAACGTGGCCATGCCGGCGCAGGGCCACAACACGCTGCCCGACGCGTTCGACGACGACATCTTCTCGGCCCTCGACAAGGACTTCGGCGTGGCCCGCGCCGCGCCCGTCGCGCCTCCGCGCGCGCCCGTGGCCGCGCCGGCGCCCGCCATCGATCCGCTCGACATGGACCTGATGACGGGCGGCTCGGCGCCCGTGCGCACGCAGGTCATCGCGCCGCCGCGCGCCGCGCAGCCGGCGCCGGTGCCCACGTCCGCGCCGGTGGTCACCGCGCCCGTGTCCAGCGGCCCCAGCGCCGACGGCTCGCAGGCCCTGGCGGTGCTCGCCCAGGCGCTGGAGCTCGATCCCGGCGACCTCGACACGTCGAATCCGATGGAGACCATCCGCATCGTCGGCGAGCTGCTGAACCTCACGGTCAACGGCCTGTACCAGATGCTGGAGATGCGCGCGCAGCTGAAGAACGAGCTGCGCATCGAGGATCGCACGATGATCGCGTCGCGCGAGAACAACCCGCTCAAGCATTCCGATTCGGCGCGCGACGCATTGCGCTACCTGGTCGACGTGCGCCAGCACGGCAACAAGCTGTTCCTGCAGCCGGCCAAGGCCATCGGCGACGCCGTCAACGACGTCTGCGCGCACGAAATGGCGGTGATGGCCGGAACGCGCGCGGCGCTGCTGGCCGCGCTGAAGATGTTCGCGCCGGAAACCATCGAGAAGCGCATCAAGAAGACGGGCGCGCTCGACAGCGTCATGCCGGCGCTGCACCGGGCCAAGCTGTGGGAGAGCTTCCTGGCGATGTACGGCGAGCTCGAGAAGGAAGCCGAAGACCACTTCGATCGCCTCCTCAACCAGGAATTCGCGCGCGCCTACGCGGAGCAGGGCAAGAAGCTGCGACGCAAGAAGTGAGCATGCCGGCGGCGACGCGGGCGTCGCCGCCCTACAGGAACGCAGGAGGGTCACTCATGAGGTTAGGTTCGCGATCCGCACTTGCTCCCGCCTGGCTCCATGCGTGCGGTGGCACGTTGTTTGGGCTTGCGCTGGCGCTGGCGTGCCTCGCGGGCTGCGTGGCCGATCCCGCTCCGCAGCGGGCGGTGGTGCCTGCCAACGACTCGCGCGCCCTGGCGGCCGACCTCAACGCGCGCCTCGACGCCCTGCAACGCCAGCCCGGACCCGCCTCCGACGATGTCATCGCGTCGCTGGAGCGCACGTTGCGCGAGCAGCGTGAGAGGCGCGCGCGCGCCGTCGTCGCGGCCGGAAGCACCTCGGCCATCCCGCCAGGCGGCGTCGCCGTCGGCGTGGCCACGCGCCCGGTCCCGCCGAAGCCGAAGCCGGCGCCGCAGGCCGCCCTGGTAGCCGCCCCTGTAGCCGCCCCCGTGGCCGTCGCCATCGCCGCGGCGTCCGCGCCGTCGAAGTCGGCGCACGCCATCAAGGTCCCGGCGCGCGCGGCCTCCGCGCCCACCGCGATGCCGCTGCCTACCGTCGTCTACACCAGCGCGGCCACGGTCGCCGGGCCGGTGCGCACGCCGATGTCGCGCACGTCCGAATCGCACATGCCCGTCGACGAGCTCTATGTCCGGGCGCGCGACCTCGAGCTGCAACTGCAGGTGATCCCCGCCATCGGCCTGTATCGCGAGGCCAGCCAGCGCGGCCACGCGGCCTCGTCGCGACGACTCATGGAACTCTATGCCGACGGCGCCCCCGGCGTCGCCCGCGACTATCGCGTCGCTGTTTTCTTCAAGGAACGCGCCGTGCAGCAAGGGGCCGACTTCGACCCCGTCTTTCGACGCTAAGAACGAGATGCCCACCCTGAGCACCACGGCACCCCACTGCGAGATCGCCTCGCGCACCGATCCTGGCCGCGTGCGGTCCGCCAACGAGGACGCGGTCCGCTTCGACGCGAACCTCGGCCTCGCCATCCTGGCCGACGGCATGGGCGGCTACGCCGCCGGCGAGGTGGCCAGCCGCATGGCCGTCGACGAGATCTTCGACGAGCTCGCCTCCGCGCTGCCGCACCTCAACGCGGAGCCCGTGTCGGACGACCGCACCGGCCTGCACGAGGACATGCGCTTCGCCGCGGCGCGCGCCAATTCCAGCATCATCGCGGCGGCTCGCCGCGAGCCCGACTACGAGGGCATGGGCTCCACGCTGGTCGTCGCCGTGCTGATGCACGACCGCATGACCGTGGCCCACCTCGGCGACTCGCGCTGCTATCGCTACCGCGCAGGCACGCTCGAACAGATCACGCGCGACCACTGCTGGGTCGACGAGCAGATCGCCATGGGCGCGCTGTCGGTCGACGCCATCCTCGATACCCGCTTCCGCAACATCGTCACGCGCGCGCTGGGCATCGAGGACGAGATCGACCTCGAGGTGCACGACCACGAGGCGCAGGTGGGCGACATCTTCCTGCTGTGCTCCGACGGACTCACCGACATGCTGGACGACGCCGCCATCACCGCGCACTTCGTGGCCGGCAAGCCGCTCAACGAGACCGCCTCGCTGCTGGTGGACGCCGCCAACGAGGCCGGCGGCCGCGACAACGTCTCGGCGTTGCTGGTGCAGGTGGGCACGCCGCAGTCGCCGGGCTGGGCCGCGCGCCTCGTGCGCCGGCTGCAGGGCGGCTGACGCCGTCTTCGACGCTGGCGAAAATCCCCCAAGAAGGGGGGCCGTCGCACGCGTTTCTGGCGGTGCCTTGCGCTAAAGTCCCCCTGGTCAGGAAGTCTGCCCAGGAGCGTCGCGTCTTGCGACGCGGCTTGCCGGCAGGCGGTCAGGCGGCACGTCCGCCCGATTCCATGCCCCGATCCGCATGCATGCTGCCTTGCGGACACGGCAACTGACAGGACTGAGAAGTCTGGAGAATCCGCCATGGCACGAATGATCGAGATCTCCACGAAGGCCGGCACCGATGCCTTCGTGGTTCAGAAATTCACCGGACGCGAGGAGTTGGGCCGCCTCAGCGAATACCGCCTCGAGCTGCTGTCGGAGCGTGGCGACATCACCGCCGAAAGCCTGCTGGGCACCAATGCCACCGTGGCGCTCGAGCTCAACGACCCGACGAAGGTGCGCTACTTCAACGGCTACATCACGCGCTTCAGCGTGCAGGGCGCGGTGCAGACGAGCGCGTTCAAGAGCAACGAGGGCTACCTGTACCAGGTCAGCGTCAGCCCGGGCCTGTGGTTCCTCACGCGAGCCGCCAACAGCCGCATCTTCAACTCGATGTCGTTCAACGACATCCTCTCGCAGGAACTGTCGCAGCTGACGCTGCTGCAGGTCGAGAACGACGTCGGCACCACCGAGAACCGCGACTTCGTGGTGCAGTACCGCGAAACCGACTTCAACTTCATCAGCCGACTGATGGAGCACTCGGGCATCTACTACTACTTCACGCACACCAACGGCCACCATACGTTGGTGATGCTCGATCAGGCCAGCAAGCACAAGCCCACGCCCGACGGCGTGGCGCTGCAGTTCGCCGGCGAGGACCGCACCAAGGGCAACCTCATGGACTTCACCATGGTTTCCGAAGTGCAGGCCGGTGCCTACGCGGGCGGCGACTACAACTACGTCACGCCCAACACGCAGATCGCCGCGGTCACCGCCGACCCGAAGTCGCACGACAACGCCGCCTACGAGATGTACGACTTCCCGTCGGACACCACCACGTCGTCGTTCGCCACCACGTACACCAAGATCCGCAACGAGGAGATCGCCTGCGGCTACCAGGTGGGCCACGGCCTGAGCACCGAGCGCGCGCTGCAGGTGGGCTTCAAGGTGAAGGTCACGGCGCATCCGGTGGCGTCGCTGGTGCAGGAGTACCTGGTCATCGGCCACACCTTCCAGGCCATCAACAACGTGCAGCAGGGTGGCGGCAGCTCCGAGTTCTCGTGCCGCTTCGAGGCCATCCCGGCGGCCACCCAGTTCCGCTCGATGCGCGTCGTGCCGCGCCCGGTGATCGCCGGCACGCAGACGGCGCTGGTCGTGGCCGACTTCCGCACGGACACCGACTCCGGCGGCGGCGCCGATCCGGTGGGCGCCAACATGGGCCGCGTGAAGGTGCGCTTCTACTGGGATCGCTACGGCAAGGATTCCTGCTGGGCGCGCGTGTCCACGCCCTGGGCCGGCAAGGGCTACGGCTTCCAGAACATGCCGCGCATCGGCGAAGAGGTGCTGGTGCAGTTCCTCGAGGGCGACCCGGATCGCCCCGTGGTCATCGGCCGCGTGCACAACGCCGAGAACATGCCCCCGTTCAAGCTTCCGGCCGCCGCCACCTACACCGGCATGAAGTCGCTGAGCATCGACTCCAGCGGCAACAGCGTGGCCGGCAAGTGGAACGAGCTGCGCTTCGACGATGCCGACGGCGCCGAGCAGATCTACCTGCAGGCGCAGAACGACTTCGACAAGCGCGTCCTCAACGACGACAAGACCTGGATCGGCAACGAGAGCCATTTGTACGTCAAGAGCGACGCCTACGCCACCTACGACGCCGACCACCACGTCACCACCACCGGCGACCACAACGAGGCCATCAAGGGCAAGTGGTCGATGGACGTCACGGCCGACGTGCACCTCAAGAGCGGCAAGATGTTCCTCGTCGACGGCGGCCAGGAGGTCCACCTGAAGGCGTCGTCCAAGATCGTGCTCGAGTCGCCGATGATGGTCTCGCTGGTGTGCGGAGGCAACTTCATCACGGTCGGCCCGGCGGGCATCGACATCAAGGGCGCGATGGTCAACGTCAACACCGGCGGCAGCAAGGGCGCCGGCAGCGCCATCAGCCCGCAGGCGGCCAAGGCGCACAAGGACGCCATGACCAGCGAGGGTGGCGCCAAGCCCAAGGACCCGGTGGCACCCACGCCGCCCACCGCGTTCTCGCCGCAGGCCAGCAGCTTCGTGGTGGCCGCGGCCACCGGCGCGCCGTTCGTGTCGTCCAACTGCCCGGGCTGACCCGCCGCCCCAGGAGACAACGATGCCCAATCACGTCTGCAACCTCGCCTCGACCACTTGCACCTTCGGCGCGGCGCCCGGCAAGTTGATGGTGCTGCCGAAGAACATGGTGTTCACCGACGGCCAGCCAGCGGCCAACATCATGGACAACATCCCGTTCGTCAACATCCTGCCGTTCGGCATGTGCATGTCGCCGTCCAACCCCACGGTGGCGGCCGCCACGGCGGCCGCGCTGGGCGTGCTCACGCCGATGCCCTGCGTGCCGCTCATCCCCGCGCCGTGGGCGCCGGGTTCGCCCACCATCCCGCTGGCTGGCCCGCCGTCCCTCAACATCAACTCCAAGTTGTTGTGCCAGTGGGGCGGCATGATCGCGATCGTCGTCGAAGGCCAGATGACGCACTCGATCCCCTGAACAGGAACCCATGTCCGAACGCTCCCTTCCGATGCCCGCGGTCGTGCAGACCCGACTCTGGCAAGAGGCCGGCGACATGCCGGCCTACGTGATCCTCGATGGCGCCCAGAACCAGACTTTGCTCGGCGCGCTGCACGGCGCCGGCGCGCCGCCGTGGCGCTGCCTGTTCACCGGCCAGCTCGAGCCCGACATGGCCGTGGTGGCGCCGTACCTGGTGGAGCTCGAACACAGCTCGCCGTTCACGCGCCGGCTGCTGGCCGAATGCTGGGGCCAGAACTGGGGCGTGTTCCTCACCAGCAAGCTGGCGTTGCCGGCGCTGTGGCGCCACGTGCGCCAGCAGGTGCACGTGTACGGGCCCAACCTCGAGTCGCTGTATTTCCGCTTCTACGATCCGCGGGTCATGCGCAACTACCTGCCCACGTGCTCGGAGCCCCAGCTCGCCGAGTTCTTCGGCCCGGTCGACTTCTACATCGCCGAAGGCGAGCAGCCCACGCACGGGTACGCGTGGTCGCTGGCCAACGGCAAGCTCGTCGCCCAGAGCCTGGGCTGAGAACCTGTGCCTCCAAGGAAAGCCGCCATGCCGTCATCGATCGAACTGAACATCGGCCACGCGCCGTTGCCGCGACGCCAGCGCTCCGATGACGATGGCGACGTCGCGCCGTTCCGCGTGGTGGTGCTGGGCGACTTCTCCGGCCGCCCGTCGGCCGAGCGCGGGCCGCTGGCCCAGCGCCGCGCGGTGCGCGTGGACATCGACAACTTCGAGACGGTGTTCGCCCGCATGGCGCCGCTGGCCGAGATCGCCGGCCTGCAGGACAAGCTGGGCGTGGCCCTGCGCATCAAGCTCGAGACGATGGAGGAGTTCTCCGCCGACGCCGTCCTCGCGCGCCTGCCCGCGCAGGCCCTCGCGCACGCGGCCGCGCTCATGCCCGCGAGCGCCGCGCCGGCGCCCACCCACGTCGACGCCGCCGAGGACCCTGCCGCGCTGATGCATCGCCTGCTGGGCGGAAGCCTGCCTGCCAACGCCCCCGCGCTTGCCGCGGCGGCTCCGTCCGCCGCCCGGCCCGACGCCACCATCGACCGCCTCATCCGCCAGCTGGTGGGCACGCAGGACGCCGCGCCGGCGCCCGCGGCGCCTTCGCACGGCTCCGACGAGGCCGCCGCCGCACTGCTGCGCCACGTGCTGCGCGACCCGGCCTGGCGCCACCTGGAGTGCGCGTGGCGCGCGGTCGACCGCTTCGTGCGCGAGCTCGACATGGCCGACGGCGACGTGCGCCTCGAACTGCTCGACTGCCGCGCCGACGAACTGCTGGCCGACCTGGCCGCGGCCGCCGGCGATCCGGCCCGCGCCGCCATCACGCCGGCGCTCAAGGGCGACGGCCGCGGCTGCGACCTCGTCGTGAGCCTGGAGGAGTTCGGACCCGGCCTGGCCGAGCTCTCGCTGCTGGGCGGCCTGGCCGCCGCGGCCTCCGCGCAGGGCGCCGTGCTGCTGGCGGGCGCCGCCCCGGCGCTGGCCGCCGTGGCCACCAGCGAGGACGCCCAGGTGCTGGCGTCGAACGAATCGCGCGTGTGGCGCGCCTTGCGCGAGAGCGCGCTGGCGCCGCACATGGGCCTCACCTTTCCGCGCCTGCTCGCGCGCCTGCCTTACGGTCCGCGCAACGATCCCGTGGCGGCGTTCCCGTTCGACGAACTCGCCGACGCGCCCGCCGGCGCGCCGCACGACCACCTGCTGTGGCGCAGCGCCGCGCTCGACGCCGCGCTGCTGCTGGCGCAGGGCCACGGGCAGGGCGGGGTGGAGACGTTGGTGCAGATGGACGACCTGCCGGCCTTCATCGACCGCACCGGCGACGAGCCGCGCCTGCAGGCCGTGGCCGAGTTGTACCTGGGCGAGCGCGAGGCCGGCATCGTGCAGGGCGCCGGCTTCGTCACGCTGCAGAGCGACCGTCGCGTGCCCAATGCGCGGGTGTCGGGCTGGCGCTCCATCGCCACGGGCGGCGACGCCGACCTGCGCGGCCGCTGGCGCGGTTGACGCGTGCGACCGGGCGCCTTGGCGCCACGGAAGGCTACTTCGCCTTCTTCAGCACCAGGGCGCTGCCGTCCGATTCGTCCTTCAGGCTCAGCCGGCCCTTGGCCAGGCCCACGACGGCGAAGTCGTAGTCGGTGCGGTCGCCGCTGCCGGCGATGTGCACCTTGCAGTCCTTGAACGTCCAGGTGCCGGTGACGAACGGCGCGTGGTGCACGAACGAGACGAAGCCCTGGCCGGACTTGTCGCTGGTGAACTGCGCTTCCTCGAACGACTCGGTGTTCTCGTCGACGTTGAGCCAGTCGCCCACCAGCTGCGCGGTGGACGCCGCGCAGGCCGGGCCATCCTTCTTCAGCGCGTCCAGGCGCGCGCCATAGGCTTCCGACAGGCAGGCCGTGGTGCCGCACTTGTTGCGCGTGGTGGCCAGCCACTCGCGCTGGGTCTCCTTCACGTGCGGGTCGCGCGCGCTGGCCGACCTGTAGGCCTCGGCCAGGCGCTGGTCGAGCGCCGACACGCCGGGGTCGGCGCAGATCATGTGCTCGACCGGCGTGCCGGCCTTGGCGCAGTCGAAGCTGGCGGCCGATGCCGCCACGGGTGCGGCCAACAGGGCCGCGGCGAGGAGGGCGCCTCTGACGATCATTTCCAGTCCTTGGCGAATTTCTCGATGTTGGAGGCGTACTCCGGATTCAGGCTGCGCCAGCCCGTGCCGTTGTGGCCTTCCGCGATCTGCTCGTAGTTCTTGTTCTGCAGACCCGATAGCAGCACCTTGTTGGACTTGGCGAACTTCAGGAACGCCTTGATGTGCGCCGGGTCGCCGGTGGACATGCCCTTGACGAACGCGAAGACGTCGGCGTAGCCGGCGGCCTTGAAGTTGAACCCCATGATCTGGAACTTGCCCCAGGAGCACGACTCGAGCGCCGCCGCGCGGTCCAGCACGTAGGCCTTGCACACGCGCTCGTACTGGTGCTTGCCCGGCGGGCCGTAGATGTCCTCCGGCACCGCCACGTCGTTGGTGACCTTGTCGATGGCCTTTCCCTTGTCCGCGCCCGTGCCCTTGCGCGTGCGGTGGTAGCCCGGCCCGCAGATCTCGTGGTGGTCGTGCTCGTACGGGCTCGGCGGCTTCATGTGCGGGCTGGTGTACTTGCGGAAGATGTGGCGCTCGTACAGGATGGTGGGCACGGTGCGGCCATCGACCTTGGTGAACGACGACGTGGCCGACTCCTGGCGCGCGATGGCGTACACCAGGCCCGGTTCGCAGCCGAGCTCCTTGGCCGCCGCCTCGATGTCCTGCTTGGAAACCTCGCCGCCCACGAAGTCACCCAGGAAGCTCAGGTCGAGGCCGTCGGGAATGGCCGCCGGCTTCGGGCCCACGGCCATGGGGGCATGGGTATGCTTGTCGACGCCGGTGGTGCCCATGGCCTTCATGGCCCAGTCCTCGATCTCGTGCAGCGTGTGATCGGCCCAGTCGCGCACGCCGGTCAGGCCGTTGGTCCAACCGGCCAGCGTGGTCCACGTGGGGTCGGCCGCATCCTTGTGGCCCTTGACCCCGGGCGTGACCGCCGGCACCGGCGCCTTCGGCGGGACGCCCGCATGAGGCCGGTGGTGCCGATGGTGGTGATGACCGGCATGCGTGCCGGGCTTGACGGAATTGGCCATGGAACGGGGATCCTCGGTTGGACTGGCGTCGCCTTTGTCTGGGCACATGTTACGCGAGCGAGTGTGAGGTCGGGAGGGTTGGAAAAGTCAATCCTGTGACTGGTGTGCACGAGGGTGGCAAGTGGGGATTCATACCCTCGGCGAGCCCCCTGAATACGTGTACATTTGCTGCGGCCCCGCAACGTTCCGGGTCGTCAACACGAACTCGTGCGCTCTTGATTGAAGCGCCGGTTTTCACGACAAGAAGAGCATGAGCCGTAAGCGCGTCATCTGGTCGGAGGGATTGTTCCTGCGGCCGCAGCATTTCCAGCAACTCGAGCGCTCCGTCGAGATGCTCGTGGAGTCCCGCGCCGTGGGGGTGTTCTCCCCGGGGTGGGGACTCAGCTCCCTGCGCATCGACGAGGAGGCGCTCAAGATCGGGCGCCTGTCGATCAAGGCCGCGCGGGGTGTGATGCCGGACGGAACGCCGTTCGCCATCCCCGACGAATACGCCGCGCCGCTGGCGCTCGAGGTCGGCACCGAAGTCAAGGAAACCCTCGTGCACCTGGCGCTGCCGCTGGTGCGCTCGGGCATGCCGGAGTTCGCGGTCGACGCCGGGCCCACCACCGCGCTGGCGCGCTTCGTGGGCCAGGATCAACGCGTCGCGGACAACATCCTCGGCGTGGGCGACCCCGCCGACATGAAGCTGGGCCAGATCAACCTGCGCCTGATGCTCGACGACGATCCGC
Source organism: Burkholderiales bacterium (assembly GCA_038208735.1). Taxonomy (GTDB): domain Bacteria; phylum Pseudomonadota; class Gammaproteobacteria; order Burkholderiales; family Burkholderiaceae_C; genus Scleromatobacter. The sequence continues at coordinate 8,621 of JBBQYL010000081.1, read as the reverse complement.
GCTCGGGCTTCTGCAGCATCGCCGTGGCGCGCATCATCGAGCGCCGCAGCACGGGCCAGCTGGTGCTCGACGAAAGCTTCATCGCGCCGGCGCTCGATTGCCGCGGCTCCGCGCGCCTGCAGGATTTCCTCACCGAGGCCCGCAACCTCGTCCGCCACCGCGCCGACACGCTCGCCGCGCGCCTGAACCAGTCGCAGCAGAAGGGCGTCGGCGAGATCGGCGATTTCATGATGCTGCAGGTGGCCAATCGCTACGACCCGCTGCTCACGCACATGGGCGAGCGCGAGTCGTTGCACCCCGAGGCGCTGTACTCCGTGCTGGTGCAGGCGGCCGGCGAGTTCGCCACCTTCAGCGATCGCCGCAAGCGGCGCGCCCGCGTGCAGGCGGTCTATCGCCACGACGACCTGAAGAACACCTTCGAGCCGCTGATGTTCGACATCCGCGAGCTCCTCACCGAGGTGATCAACCCGAACGCGGTGCCGATCCCGCTGCAGGAACGCGCCGCCGGCCTCTACACGGGCATGGTGCCCGACCCCGAGCTGCTGCGAAACGCGCAGTTCGTGCTGGCCGTCAACGCCGACAAGCCGGGCGAGTTCGTGCGCAGCCGCTTCCCGGCCCAGGTCAAGATCGGGCCGCCCGACAAGATCCGCGACCTGGTTCGCCTGCACCTGCCGGCCATCGGCATCGAGCCGCTGCCGATGGCGCCGCCGCGCATGCCTTACTACGCCGGCTTCACCTACTTCCAGCTCGATCGCAGCGGCGACTTGTGGAAGCAGCTGGACGTCACCAAGGTGATCGCGCTGCACATCGCGGGCGACTTCCCGGGTCTCCAGCTTGAACTGTGGGCGCTCAAGCCCTAACCAGAGTTCTTTCCATCATGAGCGATCCCAATTTCCCCGGCGCGCCGCCGCCCGACGATTCCGAATCCACCATCATGATCCCCAAGCCGGGGGGTCGCCGCGCGGCTGCGTCCGCTGCGGCTCCGGCGGCCGGCCAGGCCATGACGCTCGACCCGGCGGCGGTGCTGTCCGACGTCGAGGACACCACCGGCCCGGTGGGCATGAACCCGCTGGTGGCCAACGCCGCGGTGCTGCTCAACACCGTGCCCACCATCCGGCGCTCGCTGCATCACGCCGACCCGGCCGGACTGCGCGACTACCTGCTGCGCGCCATCACCGAATTCGAGAGCCGCGCGCGCGCCGGCGGCGCCAGCCCCGAGCACGTGCTCATCAGCCGCTACGCGCTGTGCACGGTCATCGACGAGGCCGTGGCCAACATGCCCTGGGGCGCCAGCCCCGAGTGGGTGCAGCAGAGCCTGCTGGTCACGCTGCACCGCGAAGGCTTCGGCGGCGAGAAGTTCTTCCAGCTGCTCGAGAAGGCGATGGAGGATCCGCGCCGCAACATCGACCTGCTCGAGCTGATGTACGTGTGCATCGCGCTGGGCTTCGAGGGGCGCTACAGCGTCATCGACAACGGCCGCCAGCAGCTCGACGCGTTGCGCGACCGGCTGCACGGCGTCATCCGGCGCGAGCGCGGCGAGTTCGACCGCGACCTGTCCGGCAAGTGGAAGGGCGTCCAGCGCGTGGCCAAGCCGCTCGTGCGGCGCCTGTCCGTGTGGCTGGTGCTGGCCGCCGTGGCGCTGGTGCTGTTCGTGCTGTACCTGGTCTTCGCGCTGATGCTGGCGTCGAAGTCCGACCCGGTGTTCAACTCGCTGGCGGCCATCCGCGTCGACGTGGGCGACCTCAAGCGCGCGCCGCCGCCGCCCCCGCCGCCGGCCGCCCCGCGGCTGAAGCCGCTGCTGGCCGCCGAGATCCTGGCCGACCAGCTCGAGGTCACCGAAGACGCCACGTCCAGCCACGTGATCATCCATGGCGACAAGTTCTACGACCCGGGCAGCGCCGAGATCAAGCCCGACCTGGTGCCGGTCATCCAGCGCATCGCGGCGGCCATCAACCAGGTGCCGGGCGTGGTGCTGGTCAGCGGCCACACCGACAACCAGCCCACCAAGCGGTCGCTGCGCTTCCCGTCCAACTACGAGCTGTCGCTGGAGCGCGCTCGCGGCGTCGCCGCGTTGCTGGAACAGTCGGTGCGGAACCACGCGATCAAGGCGGAAGGCCTGGCCGACAGCAAGCCACTGGCGCCCAACACCACGCCGGACGGTCGCGCTCGCAATCGCCGCGTCGAAATCACCCTGCGCACCGGCGCATAAGAAGTCTGGGACAGAAAAAACATGTGGGCAAAGCTCAAGCGCTTCTTCGCCAATCGTTGGGTGCTGGCGTTCATCGGCCTGCTGGTCGTGTCGCTCCTGATCTGGTTCGTCGGAGATGCGATCGCGTTCTATGACCATCGCCCGCTCGGCTCCGCCGGCGCGCGCATCGGCCTGATCCTCCTCATCATCCTGGTCTTCGCCCTCATCGAGGGCGTCAAGCAGTACCGCGCCTGGCGCGCCAACAAGGCGATGCTGTCGGCGATGGGCGAGGGCGCCTCCAGCAACTCCGCCATGTCGCAGCGCGAGGTGGCCGAGCTCAAGAAGCGCTTCGACGACGCCATGGGCACGCTGCGCAAGGCGCGCTTCGACGACAAGTCCGGCAGCGGCCGCAACTACCTGTACCAGCTGCCCTGGTACATGTTCATCGGCGCGCCGGGCTCCGGCAAGACCACGGCGCTGATGAACTCGGGCCTGCGCTTTCCGCTCGAAGGCAAGATGGGCAAGGATGCCGTCAAGGGCATCGGCGGCACGCGCAACTGCGACTGGTGGTTCACCGACGAGGCCGTGCTGCTGGATACCGCCGGCCGCTACACCACGCAGAGCAGCAACCGCGAGGTCGACTCCGCTGCATGGACCGGCTTCCTCACGCTGCTCAAGAAGTTCCGCCCGGCGCAGCCGCTCAACGGCGCCATCGTCACGGTAAGCCTGTCCGACCTGTTCACGTGGTCGGCCGCGCAGCGCGACGAGTACGCGCGCTCCATCCGCGCACGGGTGCAGGAGCTCTACAGCACGCTCGGGGTGCGCTTCCCGGTGTACGTGGTCGTCACCAAGACCGACCTGCTGGCCGGCTTCGCCGAGTTCTTCGGCGACCTCGGACGCGAGGCCCGCGCGCAGGTGTGGGGCAACACGTTCGACTTCCCCCTGCCCGCGGGTGCCAACCTCGGCGCCACCTTCGCCACCGAGTTCGACGCGCTGGTGGTGCGCCTCAACGCGCGCCTGACCACGCGCATGGAAGAAGAGCGCGACCCGCAGCGCCGCGCCACGCTGTTCGCGTTCCCGCAGCAGTTCGCGGCCCTGCGCGAGATGCTCAAGTCGTTCCTCGACGAGGCCTTCCTCAGCTCCGCCTTCGGCGAGGAGCCGATGGTGCGCGGCGTCTACTTCACCAGCGGCACCCAGGAAGGCAGCCCGTTCGACCGCGTGCTGGGCAACATCTCGCGCGCGTACGGGCTCGAGCGCCAGGTGCTGCCGCCGGCCGCGTCTTCCGGCCGCAGCTACTTCCTCACGCATTTGCTGCGGGGCGTGATCTTCGCCGAGTCCGACATCAGCGGCCGCAGCGCCGTCATCGAGAAGCGGCGCAGCCGGATCGCGCTCGCGCTGTACTCGCTGCTCGCGTTGCTGTCGCTGCTGCTCATCGTCGGCTGGACGATCAGCTTCCTGCGCAACCAGGCCCTCATCCACGACGTGGCCGACGCCACGGCCAACGTGCAGAGGCAGGTGGCGGCGGTGCCACCGCTGCCCGCGGGCGACGTGGTGGCCATCCTGCCGGTGCTCGACGCCTCGCGCAACATGCCCACCGGCTACGCCGAGCGCGATGCCGGCGTGCCGATGTCGCGCTCCTTCGGCCTGAGCCAGAGCGGCAAGCTGGGCACGCAGGCCAACCGCGCCTACCTCGGCCTGCTGCGCGACGCGTTCATGCCGCGCGTGGCGCTCCGCCTGGAGCAGCAGATCCGCGAGGCCGACTCGCCCGAGGTGCGCTACGAGGCCCTGAAGACCTACGTGATGCTGTACGACCCGGCGCACCTGAAGGCCGAGGATGTGCGCAACTGGATCAACGCCGACTGGGACCGCGTGCTGCCGCGCGACGTCACGCAGACGCAGCGCACGGCGCTGTCGTCGCACCTCGACGCGGCGCTCGACCAACTGCCGCTAGAGATGGTGCTGCCCGAGGACCAGGGGCTGGTCACCGAGGTGCGCAAGCAGCTCGCCGCGGCGTCGCTCGCCGAGCGCGTGTATTCGCGCCTGAAGCGCGTGGCCGACGCGGGCACCGATTTCCGCGTCACCGAGGCGGGTGGGCCGCAGGCGGCGCTGGTCTTCACGCGCGCCTCCGGCGCGCCGTTGTCGCAGGGCGTGCCGGGGCTGTTCACCGTGGCGGGCTACGACAAGGGCTTCCGCGCGCAGGCGCCGATGCTGGTCAAGCAGCTCAGCGAGGAAGAGGGCTGGGTGCTGGGCACGCCGGGCGACAGCCAGGGCGTGGCGCGCATGGCCACCACGCTCACCGCGGTGCAGCAGCTGTACCTGAACGAGTACATCAAGACCTGGGACGATCTGCTGGGCGACCTGCGCCTGATCCCGTCCACCAGCCTGCAGGGCAGCATCCAGACCATCACGCTGCTGTCGGCGGGCGATTCGCCGCTCAAGCTGCTGCTCAATGGCGTGGCCAAGGAAACCAAGCTGGCCACCGGCAACGACAAGTCGGTCGAGGCCGTGGCCGCGGGCATGATGGACAAGGCCACCAACGCCATGCGCAGCACCGTCGACAAGCTCATGGGCGCGCCCACGGCCAAGCCGGGCGCGATGGCCAAGCCCGAGGCGGTGGTCGACGCGCACTTCGAGCAGTTGCAGCGCGTGGTGGCCGGCCCGGCCGGACAGCCCGTGCCGCTCGACGCCACGCTGGGCGTGCTCAAGGAGTACGAGGTGCAGCTGCGCGCCACCGACGAGGCCATCAAGCGCGGCGCGCCGGCCACGTCCGACGCGCTGATCGTGGCCCGCATCAAGAGCGAGGCCGATCGCATGCCTCCGCCCATCAGCAACCTGCTCAACGGCCTCATTTCGCGCAGCGGCGCGCAGTCGGCCAGCGCGGGCCAGGCCGCGGTGAAGGCCGCGGCCGCCGGCGAGGTGGGCAGCTTCTGCAAGGTGGCGGTCGAGGGCCGCTTCCCGTTCGTCAAGGGCGTTCCGAAGGAAGTGCCGCTGGGCGACTTCGCCAAGCTCTTCGCGCCCAACGGGGTCATCGACGGCTTCGCCAAGACCAAGCTGGTGGGCATGGTCGACATGAACGGCCCGGTGTGGAAGCCCATCCAGCTGGCCGAAGGCGTCGACGCGCTGCCGCCGGCGGCCATCGCCAACTTCCAGCGCGCCGCCACCATCCGCGATGCGTTCTTTCCCGGCGGCGCCGCCAATCCCGCGGCGCAGGTCGACCTGCTGCTGGAGCGCGCGGAGGACGGCATCACCGAGGTGCAGTTGTCCATCGACGGCCAGGTCACCGCCATGAAACCGGGCAGCAACGGCGCCGCGCGACTGAGCTGGCCCAGCATGAGCCCGGCCAGCCAGATCAAGCTCACGCTGGTCATCGCTGGCAAGCCGTCCACCACGCCGCTGATCTTCGACGGCCCGTGGGCGCTGTTCCGCTTCGTCGACGCCGGCAAGGTGGAAGGCGGCACGCCAGAGCGCCAGAGCGTGAGCTACGAGGAGGGCGGCAAGCGGGTGTACTTCGAGCTCCGTTCGGCCAGCGTGCGCAACCCGATGCGCCTGCCCGAGCTGGCGCAGTTCCGCTGCCCGGGCTGAGAGCCCGAAAGGAGACGCGACATGCCTGGTAGCGGCCTCTACGGCAAGCTTCCCAGCGAAGGTGACTTCGTCACGCGGCGCCTGCCGTGGGAGTTCACCTCGGTCTGGGACGACTGGTTGCAGCAGGGCATGCACGCGTCGCGCATCGCGCTGGGCGCCGGCTGGCTCGAGTCGTACCTGTCCGCGCCCATCTGGCGCTTCCACGTGGCGCCCGGCGTGTGCGGGCCCATGGGCTGGCGCGGCCTGTTCTTCGCCAGCGTCGATCGCGTCGGACGCTATTTCCCGCTCACGCTGGCGTTCGCCGATGCCGGCGGGCCGTCGCTGGCCTCGCTCAGCGCCGATGCCGACGCCTGGATCGCGGTCGAGGATGCCGCGCTCGCGGGCCTGTCGCCCACATTGCCCGTCGCCGAATTCGACCGTCGCATCGAAGCGCTCGCCTGGCCCGCTGCCGCGCTGCCCGATCCGGCACGACCGGCCGTGTGCCTCCATGCCGCCGCCACGGACGACTTCCCCGCCCGCAGCCTGTCGTTCGCCGCGCTGCCGCCGTCCGAGTCGTTCGTCGATCTGATCGCATCCGGTGCGGCGCCGGGGTCGTCCGGCCCGCTCACGGATCTGCTTTGAGTCATTTTTACGGGCGCTCGCGTGACGGCCTGATGTATTCAGGACAAACCCTAGGCGTAAGTTGCCGTAATGTCTACAACGCCCCCTGCGCGCATACACTCCCCTCTGCTGTCTCAGGTTCATGACGCAGCCGCCCATCCCGGAGAGTTTCCAACGTGATTGATATCGACGCCCTGTCGCGTCCCATCAGCGAAGACCAGCCCTCCGGGCCCGACCTCGAATATGCGGAGGTCGCGGAGCTCGAGCGCTTCTCGGCGGGCACGCCGGGTGTCCTCGATCCCGCCACTCGGCAAGTGGTGGGCGCCGAGGAACCCAACTGGCGCAAGGTGGCCGAGAAGGCCACCCTGGTCCTCGGCAAGACGAAAGACCTGCGCGCCGCCGCGTGGCTCACGCGCGCAGAACTGGCCAATCGCGGCCTCCCCGGCCTGGCCGACGGCCTCACGCTGATCGCCGCGCTCTGCGACAAGTTCTGGGAATCCCTCTACCCGCCGCTCGATCGCGATGAGGGCAACGATCCCATCGAGCGCCTCAACGTGCTCGCCAACCTCTCGCCCGATCCGGCCTCCAGCACCGCCGAGGCCATGCTGCGCGCGTTGCGCGCCACGGTCATCTGCGAATCACGCGAGGTGGGCCGCTTCACCGTGCGCGACCTCGAATACGTGCTGGGCCGCATGACGCCTCCGGACGGCCAGAAGGCCCCCGCCGCCGCCATGCTGGCGGGCGCGTGGAAGTCGGGCGATCCGGCGGCCAACCAGGAGCGTCGCGACGGCATCGCCAACGGCACGGCGGCCATTCAGGCCATCATCAAGCTGTTCAACGATCGCAGCGGCCAGCGGCCCAACCTCGACCTGCTCCAGCACACGCTCAAGCGCGTCGGCGACTTCTACGTCGAGCACGACCCCGTGGTCGTGGAAGAGCCCGAAGAGGTCGAGGACGAAGACGACGGCCTCCCCGCGGCCGCCGGCGGCGCAAAAGGCGCCCGCCCCCCCCGTTCGAGTGGGTTGGCGTCACGCTCGGATGCGGTGAGAATGTTGCAAGAGGTCGCAGCGTATCTGCGCAAGGCGGAGCCCAGCAGCCCGGCACCGATGTTCGTGGATCGCGCCGTCAAGGTTCTTCAGATGGACTTCAACACGCTGATCAGGGAATTGATGCCCGAATCGAAGGATCGCATCCAGATGCTGGGTGGCATTTCCCTCGATCCCGAAAAGCCTTAACCGTCGACCGTATTTCCAGGAGTGAAACGCCATGTCAGGTAGCAGCCAGAAGTTCATCGCCCGCAATCGCGCGCCGCGCGTCCAGATCGAATACGACGTCGAGCTGTACGGTTCCAACAAGAAGATGCAGATCCCGTTCGTGATGGGCGTCATGGCCGATCTGTCGGGCAAGCCTGCCGAGCCTCTTGCGCCGGTCGCCGACCGCAAGTTCCTCGAGATCGACGTCGACAACTTCGACGAGCGTCTCAAGTCGATGAAGCCGCGCGCGGCGTTCGCGGTGCCCAACACCCTCACTGGCGAAGGCAACCTGAGCGTCGACCTCACGTTCGAGAGCATGGCCGACTTCTCGCCGGAGGCCGTCGCCAAGAAGGTGGGCGCGCTCAACAACCTCCTGGAAGCTCGCACCCAGCTGAAGGACCTGCTCACCTACATGGACGGCAAGGTCGGCGCCGAGGAGCTCCTGGGCAACGTGCTGAAGAACCCCGAGCTGCTGAAGTCGCTCGCGGCGAAGCCGAAGCCCACCGACGCGCCGGCCGAATAAGCGCCGCACGCCGCCGTCACACGTCAAGTCTGATCCCAGGAGTCCCACGATGACCACCCAACAAGAATCGACCGCCGCCTCGGGCGCGATGGCTGAATTCGACGATTTCGCTGCGTTGCTGCAGAAGGAATTCAAGCCGAAGACCGACCAGGCCAGGTCGGCCGTCGAGAACGCCGTCCACACGCTGGCGCAGCAGGCGCTGGCCGACACCGCGCTGGTGTCCAACGACGTCTACAACACCATCGAAGGTCTGATCGCGGCCCTGGACAAGAAGCTGTCCGAGCAGGTCAACCTCATCATGCACCACGCCGACTTCACGAAGCTCGAAGGCGCGTGGCGTGGTCTCCATCACCTCGTCAACAACACCGAAACCGACGAGATGTTGAAGATCCGGGTGATGAACATCAGCAAAAAGGACATGCACAAGACATTGCGCAAGTTCAAAGGGACTGCCTGGGACCAGTCGCCTATCTTC
>JBBQYL010000080.1:0-20355 GCA_038208735.1 Burkholderiales bacterium | reverse complement strand
GACTTCTGTGCCGTGTCCTGCGCGCCGCCGCTGCCGGTCAGCTCGGTCTTCGCGTCGGCCACGTCGCCCGACGACACGATGCCGCCGGCCTTGATGTCGAGCGGGTTGACCACGCCCGAGAAGCGCAGCGTGGTGACCCCGCCGTTGAACGCCATGCTGCGCTCGCCCGCCACCACCAGGTTGCCGTTGGACTGCACGTTGATGACGTAGGCGGACAGCCGCGCGGTGAACGTGGAGGTGTTCTGCGAGTTGCCCTTGCCGGTGAACGAGTCGCTGCCCGAGGCCGTGGCGTCCATGTTGGCAAGGCCCTTCAACAGCGAGCCGAGGCTGTTGGAGTTCAAGCCCGGGCCCTTGGACGCGACGGCGTTGGCGCGGCTGTTGACGCTGTTGACCGTGCTGCTGGCGTTGAGGCTTTCAGAGATGTCGATCTTGATCGTGTCGCCGATGGATTGCGGCTTGCGCTGGTCGGAGAACAACGACACGTTGTTGAGGTTGGCGCGGTAGATGCCGCCGGTGACGGTGCGCTCGGCGTAGTTGGGCGGTGCGACCGGCCGCACGGACACGGGGCCTTGCACCAGCCCCGAAGGCGACGCGCAGCCGCCGAGCGCACCGATGAGCGCGATGCTGGCCAAGCCGGCAAGGCGGCGGAGCAGTGGGGTGGAGAACAGGCTCACGGAGAATCCTCGGGCAATCATCAATGGTCGAAGCCGGTCACCAGCGCGGTGACCACGGGCGCCAGCTTGCTGCGGATGGTGGACCACTTGCCCATCTGGAACGTGCCGTCCAGCGAATAGGCGCTGCTCGAGAGCACGGTGCCGTTCTCGTCGCGCAGCGTCAGCGTGGCGTCGCGGATGTAGGACTTGTAGCCGCTGGCGAACGGCGGGGTGCCCCATTCGATGGCGGCGGTATAGGTCACGCGGAAACGGCACGACGGGGGCGCGCCGCCCTCCTCGTAGATGCGGCTGTCGATCTCGTGGTTGCGCAGTTCGGCCTGCAGGGCCGGCACGATGTCGGGATCGGGGGTGAGCGGGTTGTATTCCACGCAGACGGCGTCCAGCGCCTTGTGCTCGTGGTACATGGTGTTCTTCGAGTGGCTGGGGCCCGTGGAAATGGCGCTGACGGCCACCGCACCGGTGGCCTTGGCGAGCTCCACCAGCGGCACCGGGCTGATGATGGAGCAGCCGGGCAAGACGACGGCGGCCGTGGCGAGGACGAGGAGCTTCAGGGACGACATGGGCGGGTGTTCCGTTGCGGGGAGCAAGATCAGACGACGGCGCTGAAGGCGCGCTCGATGGCGGCGGCGCCCACGGCGGCGTAGCTGGCCATGCGACCGGCCACGTTGCCCACGCCGTCGGCCACTTCGGAGATGCCGTCGCCCACGTAGCCCGCGGCGGTCTCGATGCCCTCGCCGGCCGCGACCGCGTAGTCCTTGGCGCGATGGGCGCCGTTCTCGATGGCGGTCCAGGCCTCGCTGCCCAGGTGTTCGAGTTCGTCGGCACCCTTGCGGATCTCGTGCGCGCCCTCGGAGGCCAGGTGTTCCATGCCGTGCCAGGCGTCGACGGCGGCGTGCTCGATGCCGTCCACCGCGCTGCCGACGCCGTCGCGCACGGTGGCGTAGGCGGCCATCGCGGCGGCGCCGATCTCGGCGGCGCCGTTCTCGACCGCGTCCTCGACGGCGCCGAGCGCCCTCTCGGACAGCGTGACGGTGGCGCTGGCGCCATCGGCGATCGCGTTGCCGAGGCCCGTCAGGGCGCTGCCCAGGGTGCCGGCGTCCTTTTCGTCGACGCCTGGCCGGGCCGGCCGGATCTGTTCCTTCACCGTGGCGTACGGCGAGGTGATCGTGCTGGTGGAGGATTGGACGGACGACATGGACGGACTCCCTGATTCGGATGAACGAACTTTAGGGATTCGGCCGCCGAGCCAATCGGCAATGAAAGGCGGAAATGAAGGGCAATTCAGCTTCTGGGCCAGAAATCTTTCTTTACGTCGCCAGGTGAATCCAGCGCCGCCCGAGGGCGCCACTTTCCTGGTGAACCGGCAGGCCGGATCGTGGATCCTGCGACGTCGCTTCGCTGCGCGCAGGATGACGAAACCTTGTCATCCTGCGCGCAGTCGCAGGATCCACGTTCAGCGCTTCGGCAGCGCGTAGGCGATCACGTAGTCGCCCGGCTTGGTGTGCGTCGAGCCGTGGCCGCCCGCGATCACCAGCAGGAACTGGCGACCGTCCGCGCCCGTGTAGGTCATCGGCGTGGCCTGGCCGCCGGCCGGCAGCCGGCTTTCCCACACCTGGTGGCCGTCGCGCACGTCGTAGCCGCGCACGTAGTCGTCCATGCTGCCCGAGAGGAACGCGACGCCGCCCGCGGTCATCACCGGGCCGCCAAGATTGGGCACGCCCATGCGGAACGGCACCGGAAGCGGCGACAGGTCGCGCACGGTGCCGTTGCGGTGCTTCCATGCAATCTTGCCCGTGTGCAGGTCGGCGCCGGCCACGTAGCCCCACGGCGGCGCCTGGCACGGAATGCCCAGCGGCGACGTGAACGGGCCCAGCTTGATGGCGAACGGCGCGCCGAAGTTCTCGTTGAGCGCGGGCAGCGCGCCTTCGGGCAGATGGCCGTTCTGCACATACTCCGTCGTGGCGTTGGCGCGCGGCACCAGCGTCGACACGAACGCCAGGTAGGTGGGCGTGGTGAACGCCACGCCGCGCTGCGGATCGACGGCCACGCCACCCCAGTTGAACGTGCCGAAGTTGCCCGGATAGATCAGCGAGCCCTGCGTGGACGGCGGTGTGAAGCGACCCTCGTAGCGCAGCCTGGCGAACTGGATGCGGCATACCATCTGGTCGAGGATCGTGCCGCCCCACATGTCCTTGGCATCGAGCCTGGGCGGCTCGTACGACAGCGCCGACTTCGGCTGCGTCGGCGCGCTGTGGTCGCCCGTGGCGGCGCCCTCCGGCGCGGGCACCTCGGTCACCGGCAGCACAGGCTTGCCGGTGCGTCGATCCAGCACGAACAGCTCGCCCTGCTTGGTGGGCTGCACCAGCGCCGGCACCGTGGCGCCGCCGATGGTGAGGTCGACCAGCGAGGGCTGCGACGGCACGTCGTAGTCCCACAGGTCGTGGTGCACCGTCTGGAACACCCAGCGCACCTGGCCTGTGGCGAGATCCAGCGCCGTCACCGACGACGAATACTTTTCCACCGCGGCGCTGCGATGGCCGCCCCACTGGTCGGGCGGCTGGTTGCCCATCGGCAGGTAGACCATGCCCAGCATCTCGTCGACGCTCGCGATGGACCAGCTGTTGGGCGAGTTGGCCGTGTAGTGCGCGCCGGCGGCCAGCGGCGTGGTGACGTCGGGGTTGCCCGAATCCCAGTTCCACACCAGCGCGCCGGTGTCGATGTCGAACGCGCGGATGACGCCCGATTCCTCCTTGGTGGACACGTTGTCCAGCACGGTCCCGCCCACGATCAGCAGCTTCTTGGTGACGACCACGGGCGACGTCGAATAGTACGAGCCGGGGTTCAGGTTGGGCATGCCCGCGCCCAGGTCGATCTGACCCGCGCCGCCGCCGAAGCGGCTGCAGACGGCGCCGGTGTCGGGATCGAGCGCGATCACGCGGCCGTCGGCGGTGGCCAGGAACAGCTTGGCGTCGCAGTCTGCGCGCGCCTTGCCGTCGTTGGCGGCGATGTCCAGCGCGCGGCCCGAGGTGGCGATCGACGCGGCGGCGACGGGCGCGACCGCGGCGGCGCCCTGCGGCGGCTCGTACGACAGCCCGCGACAGGTCTGGTGCTGCAGCGCGAGCCCCGTGGCCATCTTCGGGTCGTAGCGCCAGGCCTGCGCGCCGGTGGTGGCGTCGAGCGCGATCACCGACTGGTGCGGCGTGCAGAGGTAGAGCCGGCTGCCGATCTTGAGCGGCGTCACCTCGTCGGTGGTCTCCTCGGGATCGCCGGGGCGGCCGCGCACGTCTCCGGTGCGGAACTGCCAGGCTACCTGCAGGTCGCCGGCATTGGCCGGCGTGATCTGCGCGAGCGGCGAAAAACGTTGGCCGGCGGCGGTGCGGCCATAGGCGTGCCATTCGCCGTCGGGCACGTCGCTGGCAGCCGTCAGGGCGGCGGTGGCGGTCTGCGGGAGTTCGCCGTCGACGTCGTGCGGATTGCGCGTGCCGGCCACGATCGCGACGACGGCCGACACCGCCACGGCGGCGCCCAGCACGCCCCAGTGGCTGCGGGGGCCGGCGAGCGGACGCGCGAACCATGGCAACACCAACAGCAGGCCGAACACGAAAGCGACGTCGAGGCGCGCCGCGAGCGGCCACCAGTCGAGGCCCACCTCGGACAGGCTCCAGGCCAGCAACGCCGCCAGCAGCACCGCATAGACGAGCAACGCGGTGGTCGAGCGCCGCCACAGCAGCACGCCCGAGGCGGCGAAGCCGATGCCCGCCAACAGGTAGGCCACCGAACCGCCGGCAACGACCAGCATGACGCCGCCAACGAGCAGGGCCAGGCCGATCAGGACCAGCAATGCGCCGACGACCTGCAGCCGGTGCAAGGGAATTTCAGTCGCCATCGCGGCGCTCCTCGTGGGTTCAATGTTGCCCACGACGTTACAGCCGCGTTACGAGGCGTCTGTAGGACGAGCGCCCATGGTGGCGCCGCCTTCGGTCAATACTGAATTCAACCTTTCGGGGGTCACGGCGACAGGCGCACCACCATGTACACGAACGCGGCGCCCGCGCACGTGAGCGCGATCAACTTTACCGCAACGCCCGGGCCGGCGCGCGAGTGCGCCTCGGGCAGGATGTCGGACACGCCGATGTACAGCAGGAAACCGGCGAAGAAGCCGAGGTAGACCATCAGCTGGAACGGCGGGATGGTGAACGCCAGCGTCAGCAGGACACCCACCAGCGGCGCCAGCGCGTCGACCGCCAGCATCGCGATGGCGCGACGCGTGGAGTTGTGATGGCGCAGCATCAGGCCAACCGTGTTGAGGCCATCGGAGAAGTCGTGCGCGATCACCGCGATGGCCACGGTCAGGCCCACCATCGGCGACACCTGGAAGCCGATGCCGATGGCCACGCCGTCCATGCAGCTGTGCGCCGCCAGCACCGCGGCCGAGGCCAGGCCCACGTGCGGATGGTGGTGGTGCGAGTAGTGCTCTTCCTGGGCCGGGTGCACCAGCACGAATTTCTCGAGGCTGTGGAACAGCACGAAGCCCACCACCAGCGCGATCATCGAGGCCGACGGGTCGAACTGGTGCTCGCGGGCCAGCGCGAAGATCTCGGGCAGCAGATCGAACGCCACCACGCCCAGCAGCACGCCGGCGGTGAACCCGAGCAGGTAGTGCAGCCGATCGCGAAAGCGCAGCGCGATCGCGCCCCCAGCCAGCGTGGAGGCCACGGCGGCGGCGGTCAGGGCGACGGGAGAGAAACCTGCGAGCATGGCTTAATGATAATGCATCCTCAATATCATCAGGGCGTGCCACAATTTATGGACATGGAACGAGCCACCCGCCAGAACACCGCCATCCGCGAGGCCATCGAGGCCGCCGGCCGCCCGCTCACGCCCACCGAGGTGCTGGACGAAGCGCGCCGCCACGTGGCCGCGCTGGGCCTGGCCACGGTGTATCGAAACCTGAAGGCGCTGGTGGATGCCGGCGTGGTGCAGGTCGTGACCCTGCCCGGCGAGGTGCCGCGCTACGAGAAGGCGCAGCTGCATCACCACCACCATTTCCGCTGCGACGCCTGCCAGCGCGTGTTCGACGTGCTGCAGTGCCCGGGCGACCTGTCGTCGCTCGCGCCCCCGGGGTTCGCGGTCGCGCGGCACGAGATCACGCTGTACGGCCTGTGCAGCGATTGCCGGCCGGCCGCGAAGACGCGCGCCCGCAAGAAGGCCACGGCGCAAGGCCACGACCATTCGCACTAGGCGTTCAGGTCTCGACGAGCTCGGAGATCTCGACCAGGTTCAGGTCCGGATCGCGCACGTAGACCGAACGGATACTCGACGTGGCGCCGGTGCGCATCACCGGCCCTTCGACGATCGCCACGTCCGCCGCGGCCAGCCGGGTGATCACCTCGTCCAGCGGGATGCTGGCGATGAAGCAAAGGTCGATCGCCCCGGGCACCGGCAGGTGCGCCTTGGGTTCGAACTCGTGCCCCTTCGCATGCAGGTCGATCTTGTTCGGCCCGAACTTGAACGACTTGCGCTCCACCGGGACGGCGCTCGGAGCTCGACCGTTCAATCCTATTTCGGCCGCGGCCGCCGCACCTGCGGTTGCACCGCCGCCAGCGTCCCGGTGCGCAGCTCCTTGACCGCATGCGCCACCGACAGCGCCACGTTGCGCGCCTCCTGCTGCACCGCCAGGTCGCGGTCGAGCGTCTCGTGGCTGGTGGCGTAGGGCTCGTAGTAGCCGATGAATCGATCGAGCAGTGCAGGCTGCCCCGAGTCGATCAGGCCCATCCAGTCGAGCCAGTCGCTGAGGCTGCGGCGCGAGCCCTCGATGCCCGCCACGTCGCCGTGCACCATCAGGCCGTAGGCGCGGCCGGCCATGTGCTTCGGGTAGTCCCAGCCGGCCATCTCGAGAGCCTTGGCCTCCTCTGCCTTCTTGCCGTGCGTGGACGACGGGTCGGGGTTGCCGCCGTCGGCGCACACCAGGCGGTCGATCATCAGCTTGAGGGGGCTGGGCGACTGGTACCAGTACACCGGCGAGACGATGACGATCGCGTGCGCGGCCACCCAGCGCGGATAGATCTCGTTCATCCAGTCGCCGGTCTGGCCCAGCGAGTGGTTCGGGTAGCAACTGCACGGCCAGTGGCACAGCGGCATCGCGGTGGACACGCAGCCCTTGCACGGGTGTATGTTGCGGCCGTACTCGGAGGTCGTCAGGCTCAGGTCCAGCGTGTCGACGGCCATACCCTGGCGCTCCAGCTCCTCGGTCATCCATCCAGCCAGGCGGAAGGACTTGGAGATCTCGCCCGGGCAACTGCCGTCGTTGCGGGCCGAGCCGATGATCATCAGCACGCGCGACGCCGACGTCGGGTCGGCCTGCGTGGCCTGCGCCGCCGCGATGGCGTCGTGCGCGGCGAGCCAGTCCACCGACAGGTCGTAGTCCGGGTCGGCGTAGCCGGGGCCGGCCTGGCGCGTGACCGGCGACTTGCGTTCGTCCTTGTAGGCCAGCCAAGCGATCTGCTCGATGCGTTCGATGGCCTGCTTCTCGGGCGCGAACGCCGGATCCTGGAACGACGCCTGGAAGCGTTGCGCGAATTCGGTGCGCGAGATCTGGCCGGGCGCCTGGCCCTTGCGAACGTCGGTCATCGTGTCTCCCTCTGGTCGGTGGAGCCGGGCCGGCAAGCGGGACGCCCGCCCGCGCGTCAGGCGCGCCTGACCCGCACCGCGAACTGCAGTTCCGCCAGCAGCGTGTCGATGGAGTACGGCTTGGACAGCACCTTGACCCCCGCCTCGATGTGCTGCGTGGTGTAGCCCGTGGCCACGATCACCGCCATCGCGGGGATGTTGGCCTGGCACCAGGCCGCCAGGTCGAGGCCGCTCATCGCGCCGGGCATCACCACGTCGGTGAACACCGCGTCGAACAGGCCCCCGTCCTGCAACGCCCGCGCCGCCGCGTCGCCGGTGAGGCAGTGGCGCACCGTGTGGCCCGCGGCGCGCAGCGCCGGCACCACCACCGACGACACGAGCAGGTCGTCCTCGACGAACAGCACGCGCAGCGGCATGAATTCGGCGGGCGTGGCACCGACGGCGTGCGCGGCCTGCACCGGCTCGCTGGAGACGGGCAGCACGAGCGACACGGTGGTGCCCACGCCGCGCTCGCTGCTGATGCTGGCCGCGCCGCCCGACTGGACCGCGAACGCGCGCACCTGCGGCAGGCCCAGCCCGCTGCCCACGCCCACCGCCTTGGTGGTGAAGTACGGCTCGAACACGCGTTGCAGCACCTCGGCCTCCATGCCGCCGCCGCTGTCGACCACGTCCACCGCCAGGTAGCTGCCAGGCGGCAGCGCCGCGGCCTGGGTGGCGCTTGCCAGCCGGCCGCGGATCATGACGGTGCCGCCCTCGGGCATCGCGTCGCGGGCGTTGAACACGAGGTTGAGCAGCGCCAGCTCGAACTGCGTCGAATCGGCCAGGAGCGGCGGCAGGCCGGGATCGATGTCGGCGGTCAGGCGCACCTTGCCGCCGACAGCGCGACCCATCAGGTCCTCGCAGCGCAGCACGAAGTCGTGCAGGTCGATGGGCTGCGGCTTCAGCGGCTGGGTCCGGCCGAAGGCCAGCATCTGGCGCACCAGCGTCGCGGCCTTGTCGAGCGCGCGCGTGCTGGCCTCGATCACGCGGCGGCCCGTGTCTTCCTTGACCAGGCGGTCGAGCACCTGCAGGCCCGTGCTCATGGTCTGCAGGAAGTTGTTCAGGTCGTGCGCCAGGCCGCCGGTGAGCCGGCCGATGGCCTCGTGCTTCTGGGCGTCGAGCAGCCGCGTCTGGGCCTCCTGGGTCTGGCGGATGGCCTCGGCCACGCGCGATTCGAGCACCTCGGTGGAACGCGCCGAGCGCAGGCCGGCCGCGTGCAGCGCGGCGCCCACCTGGTCCGCCTCGGACAGTCCGGTGCGCAGCGGCGCCGGCACGCGGTCGCGGCCCAGCTCGGCGGCGGCGTCGCTCAGGGCCAGCACCGGGCCGCCGATCTGGCGCGCGAAATACAGGGCCAGCAGCAGGCCGATGGCCGCGAGGATGCCGGCGGCCAGGAACGCCTGGATCGTCACGCGGATGGCCGGCTTGTCGAGCGCGGAGTGCGGCAGGCCCACGGCCACCGTCCAGCCGTAGCGCGGGGAACGCGCGACGAACGCGATGGTGGGCTCGCTCTCGTGCGTGGTCGACTCGAACTGCTGGTCGAGCAGCCCGTTGGACGCGGCGGCCACCGTGGCCGAGGCGGCCCGCGAGCCCAGCCATGTCTTCGGGTCCTTGCTGCGCGCCACCGTCTGAAACTTGCCGTCGAGCACCGACGCGATGGCCCCGACGGGCATCTTCTGCTGGTCCATCACGCGCTGGATGACGTCGGGGTTGAACGCGACGCCGATGTTCAGCCGCTGGGGCGAAACCCCCGGCTGGGCTGCGATGACCGTGACCACCGGCTCTCCGGTCGTCTGGCTCCTGAGCAGGTCGGTGACCACCGGATCGCCCGAGACCAGTGGCGGATCGGGCAGCCAGCCGCGTGGCGGCAGCGGATCGCCGAAGGGCCGGCGGGTGTTGAGGATCTGGCGCGCGGCGTCCACCACCAGCACGGTGTTGGCCGTGCCCTCGGTGGCGCGGCGCGCGGTCTCGTAGAAGCGCTGGAGGTCGTCCTCCCGGAGCGAGCGCGACGCGCCCAGCGTATGGGCGATCACCGCGCGCTTGTCCAGTTCGCTGTCGACGGCGGCGCTGAGCGAGCGCGCCAGGTCGCGCACGTGCTGCGTGGCCGCCTGGGTCTCGTGCAGGTACGTGGAGCGCGCGAGAACGCCGAAGCCGGCCATGGCGGGCAGCCACACGGCGAAGACAAGCAGGAACAGCCTCGTGCGAATACTCACGCGATCCCTGGGTTCAGTTCGATGTGGCGGCAACGTTACCTGAAAAATCGGGGCCGCACCGCATGCCCGGAGCGCCGGCCGGCTGCCCGACGGCCTACCTCCGTCCGGCCCGCGTTGTCAATGCGCAATCCCCGAGACTCGATGGGAACGCCGGCAGCGCTTACATTTGAGGCCGTCCGATCTTCCTCGCATGGAGACAAAACAAGTGACCGACCTTCCCCGCTTCGCCCGAATTTCCGCCATCGCGCTGGCCGCCGCCGTGTCCCTGGGCACGGCCAACGCCGCGGACGCCATCAAGATCGGGGTCGCCGAGGCGCTGTCCGGCGGCGCCGCGCAGTACGGCATCAGCATCCGCAACGGCTTCCAGATGGCCGCCGACGAGATCAACGCCGCCGGCGGGGTGAACGGCAGCAAGATCGAGCTGGTCATCGAGGACGAGCAGGGCAAGAAGGACGAGGCGATCAACGCCTTCAAGAAGCTGATCTTCCAGGACAAGGCGCTGATGCTGTTCGGCCCGACGCTGTCGAACTCGGCCGCCGCGGCCGACCCGATCGCACAGGCATCGAAGATCGTCGTCTTCGGCACCTCCAACACCGCCGAGGGCATCACCACCATCGGCGACCACGTGTTCCGCAACTCGGTCACCGAGGCCGACGTGCTGCCGGTCACCATCAAGGTGGCGGCCAAGGTGGCCAGGATCAAGAACGTGGCCGTGCTGTACGGCAACGACGACGTGTTCACCAAGAGCGGCTACGACGCGTTCAAGAAGGCGCTCGAAGACCAGAAGATGCCGGTGACCACCACCGAGACCTTCGCCAAGGGCGACGTCGACTTCAAGGCCCAGCTCACCAAGATCAAGGCCACCAACCCCGACGCCATCGTGCTGTCGGCGCTGCTCGCCGAAGGCGCGCCCATCATGGTGCAGGCGCGCCAGCTGGGCATGACCATCCCGTTCATCGGCGGCAACGGCATGAACTCGGTCAAGGTGTTCGACCTGGCCAAGGGCTCGTCGGACGGCCTTTGGGTGGGCAGCCCGTGGTCCATCGAGAACCGCACGCCCGAGAACAACAGCTTCATCATCGCGTACACCAAGAGGTACAGCGCGGCGCCGGATCAGTTCGCGGCGCAGGCCTACGACGCGATGCACATCGCCACGGAAGCGATGAAGAAGATCAAGCGCACCGGCGATCTGGCCAAGGACCGAGAGGCCCTGCAGGCCGCCCTGCCCGCCATCAAGTGGACCGGCGCCACGGGCACGTTCGCGTTCCGCCGCGTCAACGACAAGTCGGGCAAGCCCGCCGGCTACGATGCCAACCAGGTGCCGATCGTCAGCACCACCCGCGGCAAGAACTACGAGATCGAGAAGTAAAGCCCCGTGCTCGAACAGCAGCTCTTCAACGCACTCTCGCTGGGCTGCGTCTACGCCCTCTTCGCGCTCGGCTTCACGCTGATCTTCGGCGTGCTCGGCGTGATCAACCTCTCGCAGGGCGCCGTCTTCATGTTGGGCGCGTACGCCGCGCTCACAGCCATCGACAAGCTGCACGCGCCGCTGTGGGCGGCCATCGCGTTCGCGTTCGCGTTCTCGGGCCTCGTGGGGCTGCTGATCGACCGGCTGGTGCTCAAGCCGCTGCGCACCCGCAACGCGCCGCACCTGATCCCGATGATCGCCACCATCGGCGTGGGCCTGGCCCTGAACAGCCTGGTGCAGGGCCTGTTCGGCGCCGAGAACCAGCGTTTTCCCAGCGAGGTGCTGCCGCAGGATTCGCTGCAGATCGCCGGCGTCAGCGTCACGGTGCTGGAGCTGGGCATCATCCTCGTGTCCTTCGTGCTGATGACCGTGCTGATGCTCACGCTGCAGAAGACGCAGCTGGGTCGCGCGCTGCGCGCGATCGCCGAGTCGCCCAAGGCCGCGCGCCTGCTGGGCATCGACGTGGACGGCCTGTTCATGCTCACGTCGTTCGTGGCGGCCGGGCTGGGTGGCATCGCCGGCGTGCTGATCGGGCTGTACTCCAACGCGCTGTTCCCGCTGATGGGCCAGCCGATGCTGCACAAGGGCATCGCGGTCATCATCCTGGGCGGCATGGGCGACATCCGCGGCGCCATGTTCGCGGGCCTGTTCCTCGGCTTCGCCGAGGTGCTGTCGGTGGCCTACATCGGCTCGGACATGCGCGACGCCGTGGCCTTCGGGCTGCTGTTCCTGGTGCTGCTGGTTCGCCCCAAGGGTCTCTTCGGCACCGTGCAGGAGCGAAAAGTCTGACATGGTCGATTGGTTCGACAACTTCTGGTCCGTCTACAGCAACCTGGTGCTGTCGCTGGGCACCAATTCGCTGCTGGCGTTGTCCATCTACCTGACGCTGTCGTGCGGCATGCTGGCCATGGCCAACGCGGCGTTCATGGGCATCGGCGCCTACACGTCGTCCATCCTCACGATGAACTACGGCTGGTCCTTTCCCACGGCGATCGCCGCGGGCATGGCGGCGCCGGCGATGGTGGCGTTCATCATCGGGCGGCCCACGCTGCGGCTGTCGGGCGTGTACCTGGCCATGGCCACGCTGGCGTTCGGCGAGGTGGTGCGGCTGTGCATCCTGCGGGCCGAGAGCCTCACCGGCGGCGCGCTGGGCCTCAACGGCATCCCGCAGCTCACGCAGTGGTGGCACGTGCTGGCGGCGGTGGTGCTGGTGCTGTTCCTGCTGGCGCGCCTGCGGCGCTCGAAGATCGGGCGCGCGTTCGAGGCCATCAAGGAAGACGAGACGGCCGCGGGCCTGATGGGCATCGACGTCAACGGCCACAAGATGCTCGCCTTCGCCCTCGGCGCGGCCATCGCCGGCCTGGCGGGCGTGCTCAACGCGCACCTCACCTTCTTCATCGGCCCGCAGGAGTTCGGCTTCGACCGCGGCGTCGAGATCCTCACCATGACCATCCTCGGCGGCATCAACAGCCTCGTCGGCCCGGTGATCGGCGCGTTCATCATCACGCTGCTCCCCGAACTGCTGCGCAGCTTCGCCGACTACCGCGCGGTGGCCAACGGCCTCATCCTGGTGCTGATCGTGCTGTTTCTGCCCAAGGGGCTGTGGAACCCCGCGTGGCTGCGCAGGCTGGTGGGCCTGCGCAAGAAGGGCGTGACGCCATGAGCGACCTCCTCGAGCTGAAGAACGTGTCGCGCCACTTCGGTGGGTTGAAGGTGCTGCAGGACGTGTCGTTCTCGGTGAAGCCGGGCACCATCTCCGGCCTCATCGGCCCCAACGGCGCCGGCAAGACCACGGTGTTCAACCTCATCACCGGCCTGCTGCCACCCACCACCGGCGACATCACGCTGGACGGCGCCAGCCTGCTGGGCCGCAAGCCGCACGCCATCACGCGCAGCGGCATCGCGCGCACGTTCCAGAATATCCGCATCTTCAAGGAGATGACGCTGCTGGAAAACGTGATCGTGGGCATGCACCGGCACCTCCACTACGGCGTGGCGGGCCTGGTGTTCGCGCTGCCGAAGTACCGCGCCGCCGAGAAGCGGGCCCGCGACCGCGCCCGCGAGCTGCTGTCGTGGATGAAGCTCGACCACAAGGCCGACGACCTGGCCGACAACCTGTCCTACGGCGCGCAGCGCCGCCTGGAGATCGCCCGCGCGCTGGCCACCGAGCCCCGGCTGCTGCTGCTGGACGAGCCCGTGGCCGGCATGAACAGCACCGAGAAGACCGAGCTGATGCGCGAGATCGTCAACATCCAGGCCCGCGGCTACACCATCTTCATGATCGAGCACGACATGCGCTTCGTGATGGGCCTGTGCGAGCGCATCTCGGTGCTCAACTTCGGCAAGATCATCGCCGAGGGCGGGCCCGAGCAGATCCGCAACGACCCGCAGGTGATCGAGGCCTACCTGGGCCGCGAGGACGACGAGGTCTCGGTCACGCCCGGAGACGCCCAATGACCGAGGCGCTTCTTTCCGTCACGAGCCTCAGCGTCAACTACGGCCACATCGAGGCGGTGCGCGACGTCGACCTGGCGCTGGAGGCCGGCCGCATCACCACGCTGGTGGGGGCCAACGGCGCGGGCAAGTCGACGACGCTGCTGGCGCTGTCGGGCCTCATTCCCAAGACCGCCGGCAAGGTGATGTTCGACGGTCACGACGTGACCGCCCTGCCCGCCCACAAGCTGGTGGCCGCCGGACTGGTGCAGGTGGCCGAGGGCCGCGCCACGCTCACGACGCTGACCGTGCGCGAGAACCTCGAGCTGGGCGCCTACACGCGGCGCGACGGCGCGGCCGCGCGCGCGAGCGACCTCGAGAAGATGTTCGCGCTGTTCCCGCGGCTGAAGGAGCGCGAGGGCGGCCTGGCCGGCAACCTGTCCGGCGGCGAGCAGCAGATGCTGGCGATCGGCCGCGCGCTGATGGCCCGGCCGCGCGTGCTGCTGCTGGACGAGCCCTCGATGGGCCTGGCGCCCATCGTCGTGCAGCGCATCTTCCGCACGCTGCGCGAGATCAACGGCGATGGCCTGACGATCTTCCTGGTGGAGCAGAACGTGCGCCAGGCGCTGAAGATCGCCGAGCACGCTTACGTGCTGGAGAACGGCCGCGTGGTGCTGCACGGCCGCGGACGCGACCTGCTCGACGAGCCGCGGGTGCAGGAAGCCTACCTGGGCGGGTAGCACGGTCATCCTGCGACTGCGCGCAGGCTGACGAGCGTATCAGCGCGCAGCGTCGTTCATCGCACGCCGCAGTTCGCGCAGCATGTCGTTCGGCGGCGTGGGCTTGGGCAACACCCGCAGCCCGCCCGAGACGGCGTCCTCAAGCTGCTTGGCATAGCCGGTGATCAACACCACCGGCAGCTTCGGCCAGCGCTCGCGCAGGCGGAATGCGAGATCCATGCCGCTCAGCTTGCCGGGCATCTCGATGTCGCTCAGCACGATGTCGGGCAGGCTCGCGGCGGCGTCGAGCGCGGCCAGCGCGGCATCGGCGCTCCACTCGTGAGTCACCCGGAGGCCGGCCGCCTGCAGGATGGCGGCGGTGGACTGGGCGACGTCGTCGTTGTCCTCCACCAGCAGCACGTGCCCGGCCAGTACCTGCGGGCCGGCGCCGGCCGGCGCCATCACCGGATGCAACTGCGGCGCCTCGGCGGGCAGCACCATCTCCACGGTGGTGCCCTGCCCCGGCTGGCTGGCGATGCGTGCCCGGCCGCCCGCCTGGGCGCAGAACCCGTGCACCTGGCTCAGCCCCAGGCCCGAGCCGGCCTCGTTCATGCGGGTGGTGAAGAAGGGCTCGAACACGCGCGGCATCACGTCCGGCGCGATGCCCACGCCGGTATCGGCCACCGCGATGACCACCATCGTCGTGCCATCCTCCGACGCGCCCTCGTTGCGCGCGGAGATGCGCAGGTGGCCGCCGCCGGGCATCGCGTGCTTGGCGTTGATCGACAGGTTGATCAGCGCGAGCTCGAGCTCGGCCACGTCGACGCACACAGGACAGACGTCCGCGTCCACGGCCACTTCCATGTCGATGCGCGAGCCCAGCGTGCTGCGCAGCAGGCCCTCGGCGGCCGGCAGCCACGCCTGCAGCGTGATCAGCTCGGGTCGCAGCGCCTGCTTGTGCGAGAACGACAGCAGCTGGCGCGTGAGGCGCGTGCCCGACTGCACGGCGCGCCCCATCGCCCGGAGGTGGCGTTCGTCGGCCGACTCCGGATGCAGATGGCGCTGCAGGTGCAGGCTGCTGCTGACGATGGCCAGCAGGTTGTTGAAGTCGTGCGCCACGCCGCCGGTGAGCTGCGCCAGCGTCTCGAGCTTCTGGCTTTCGAGCCGTCCTTTCTCGGCGGCCGCGCGCCGGCTGATCGCCTCGTTGAGGGCCGCGGTGATCGCCTGTTCGCGGCGCGTCTTGCGCAGCGCCACGAACGACACGCACGCGAGGCCCGCCGTCACGGGCACCAGCAGCGCCGCAAGCAGCCCGACGAAGCGCAGCCAGCCGGCCAGCATCGCGGCGCGGCTCACCCCCACCACCACGTAGAGCGGAAGGTCGCCCACGCGCTGGAAACTGACGAAGCGATGCTGTCCGTCGCGTTTCGAGCGCACCTCCAGGTGGCCGGCGCGCTCGCCGGAACTCACGTGCGCGAAGACGTCGTCGCTGACGGTGACGATGCGCACGCCTTCGGCGTCGGTGCCCGGCCAACTGGCCAGGATCGTGCCGTCGGTGCGCACCAGCGCGAAGCGCGCCAGTGACGGGTTCTCGGCGGCCAGCGAACGGTAGTAGTCGCGGAAGAACGCGGGCGACAGCGACACCGACACGATGCCGGCGAACTGGCCGTCCTGCGTCTCGCGGCGGATGCTGGCGTTCAGCAGCTCCAGCCCCGTCTGGCGGCCGGTGATCACCTCGCTGACGCCCAGCGGCAGATCCAGCGGCGCGGCGCCTGCGGGCGTGTAGCGGAGAGATCGGACGGGCTCGACGGTGGCATGGGGCCATTGCGGGCGACGGGACCCCCATGTTAGCGGCGAGTCGGCGTCCGCGGGCCCCGCGCACCAGCGAGCCGCCGCGACGTGACGGATGGCGCAGGAAACGCCGCGCCACCCGGCGTCCGTTGATAAACTGGTTCATCATATATCCGTATATGAAAAAGCCAGACTTGTCGCAGCGCTTCGGCTTCGTCGTCAACGAAGTCGGCCGCCTGTACGGCCGCCAGTTCGACCAATTATCGCGCGAAGAGCTGGGCCTGTCGCGCGCCCAGTGCCGCCTCATCGGCCAGGTGGCCTTCAGCGAGACCGGCCGCGCGCCGACGCAGGCCGAACTGGCGCAGCACCTCGACCTCACGCCGATGGCCGTGGCCACGCTGGTGGACCGCATGGAGGCCGCCGGCTGGATCACGCGCCGTCCGAGCGCCACCGACCGCCGCGCCAACGCGATCGAGCTGCAGCCGCGCGCCGAGGAGGCCCTGCTAAAGGCCATCGAGGTGGGCGACCGCGTGCAGGAATCCGCCCTCGCCGGCTTCAGCGCCGCCGAGCGGGAGCAGCTGGTGGCGATGCTGCAGCGCGTGCGCGCCAACCTGCAGGCCGACAGCACCGGAGCGAGCGGAGCCGCGTCGTGAGCCTGGGCGATCATCGGTTGATCCCGCACCGCGGGATGATCACCGTCTCGATCATGCTGGCCACGATCATCTGGGGCGCCGGCATGATGATCGGCCCGATCCTGGGGCCCGTACCGGGCGGCTGGCTGACCGAAAACGCGAGCTGGCGCTGGGTCTTCTACATCAACCTGCCGGTGGGCGTGCTCGCCTTCTACGGCATCGCGCGCTACCTGCCGGAGAGCCGTCCGGCGGGCATCAAGCTGGATCTGTTCGGCTTCGCCACGCTGAGCCTGACCATCGGCCTGCTGCAGATGTTCCTCGCCCGCGGCGAGCAGCTCGACTGGTTCGACTCCCTCGAGATCCGCACGGAGGCCATCGGCTGCCTGATCGCGTTCGCGTTCTTCGTGGCGCACAGTCATGGCGCTGGGTTTCGCGCTGACGGCCATCGCGCTGTACATGATGACCGGCATGACGCTGGACATGCACAGCCACATCGTCATCACCTCGGGGGTGATCCAGGGCCTGGGCATCGGCTTCACCTTCGTGCCGCTCAGCGCGGTGGCCTTCGCCACGCTCGCGCCCGAGCTGCGCAACGACGGCACGCCCATCTTCAGCCTGCTGCGCAACATCGGCTCGAGCGTGGGCATCTCCATGGTGCAGGCCATGTTGACGTCGGGCACGGCACGTGCGCATGCCGAGCTGGCCAGCGACATCACGGCCGGCAACCTCGCGTTCCAGTCGCTGCCGGGCGCCGTGAACCCGGCCACCCCGACGGGGCTGGCCATCCTCGACGGCCTGGTCGACCGGCAGTCCGCGATTGATGGCGTACCTCGACGACTTCCGTTTCATGCTGGCGCTGACCGTGGTCTCGCTGCCGCTGTTGCTGCTGATCCGCAAGCCGAAGCCGGTGCCGCGCAAGCCCGGCGAGGACGAGCCCGAACCCGAACTCGCGCACCAGGTTTGAGGAGACGGTCCCATGTCTGCCGCGACATGTCGCACGCGGGACAGGGGTCGTCCCTGAGGCCGGCGGCAGGCACCAGGGCGGACAATCGCGCTCGAGACGCGTTCTCCGCGTCGTCCGAGGAGCCCGCCATGAAGAACGACCTGCCCAACATCGCCCCGACTCCCGCGGAGATCGCCCGCACGCTGGAAGACGCCCTCGCCCAGCAGCGCGCCGCGTACTTCGCGCACCCGGTGCCGACGCTGGCCGAGCGCAAGGCCGACCTGCGCACGCTGCAGCGCTTCATCCGCGACAACAAGCAGGCGCTGTGCGACGCCATCAGCGCCGACTACGGCCACCGCTCGCAGCACGAGACGCTGCTGGCCGAGGTGTTTCCCGCCATGGACGGCGTCTCGCACGTCATCGGCTCGCTGCGCAAGTGGATGCGCCCGCAGCGCCGCTCGGTCGACCTGCGCAACTTCCTCGGCGCCAGCAACCGCGTGATCCCGCAGCCGCTGGGCGTGGTGGGCATCATCGTGCCGTGGAACTTCCCGCTGCACCTCAGCCTGATCCCGCTCACCTACGTGTTCGCCGCGGGCAACCGCGCCATGGTCAAGATGAGCGAGAACTCGCGCCACCTGGCCGCGTTCCTCATCGAGAAGATGCCGGCGTACTTCCCGCCCGAGAAGCTGCGCTTCTTCGACGAGACCGGCGGCGTGGGCATCGAGTTCTCCAAGCTGCCGTTCGACCACCTGCTGTTCACGGGCTCGGGCCAGACCGGCCGCTCGGTGATGGCCGCCGCGGCCGCCAACCTGGTGCCCGTCACGCTGGAGCTGGGCGGCAAGGCGCCGGCCATCCTGTGCGACGACTTCCCGCTGCGCCTGGCCGCCGAGCGCATCCTGTTCGCCAAGCTGATGAACGCCGGCCAGATCTGCACCACGGTCGACCACGCGTGGATCCCGCGCGCCAAGGTCGACGCGTTCGTGGCCGCCGCGCGCGAGATCGTCAACGCGCGCTACCCGTCCATCACGTCCACCGACTACACCTCGGTCATCGACGAGCGCGCGTTCGACCGCCTCGTGGGCGCGCTGGAGGACGCGAAGGCGCGCGGCGCCACGCTGATCCAGGTGATCCCGGGCGAGCCGTGGGATCGCGCCACGCGCAAGATGGCGCCGCACATCGTGCTCAACGCGCCGTCCGACTGCGTGCTGCTGCAGCGCGAGATCTTCGGGCCCATCCTGCCGATCCGCGCCTACGACTCGCTCGAGACCGTCATCGAGTCCATCAACGCCGGCCCGCGTCCGCTGGCCATCTACCCGTTCAGCTACGACGGGCGCCAGGTGCAGATGCTGCTCGACCGCGTGATGTCGGGCGGCGTGTCCGTCAACGAGGCGTTGTTCCACGTCGCCCAGCACGACCTGCCCTTCGGCGGCGTGGGCGAATCGGGCATGGGCCACTACCACGGCCGCGAGGGCTTCGACACCTTCTCCAAGCTGCGCCCCGTGTTCTACCAGGCGCGCTTCTCGGCCCTCAAGTTCATGGGCCCGCCCTACGGCAAGTTCGCCACGACGATGCTGGGCTTCCTCACGAAGTGACGCGTCCCGCGCGGGTCAGCCCGCACGCGTGACCGGCTTCGACAGCCGCACCATGGGCGTGCCGTCCTTGGCAGACCGCTCGGTCACGGCGAAGCCGTGCTTCTCGTACAGCCGGATGAGCCGCACGTTGCGCGCCGACGTCCACGTCGCGGCCTCGACCATGCCCTGCTCGCGGATCCAGGCCTCGCCGCGTTCGAGCAGGGCGTCGGCGATGCCCGAACGGCGGTGGGCCGGGTCGACATACGTCGTCGACACCAGGCCGTAGCGGCGGCCATCGGGCATTTCGTCCACTCGCACGATCGTGTGGCCGACGATGTCCGTCGGCGCGTCCGGCGCGACGGCCAGGAACACCTGCGCCACGTGGCGCGCCGGATCGAGCAGCTCCTGCAGCCGGGCGCGTGTCCATGCCAGCGGGTACGTGTCGCGCCCCTTGTCGCCCTCCACCTCGATGAGCGTGAGGTGCATGCCGCGCGCCACCCATTCGAGGTCGGCCTCGCGAGCGGGATCGAGGGCGCGCAGCACGCAGGGCCGGCCAGGGGAGATCGACGTCATCCGGCAATTGTCGCGCCGGAACGTGCGTTCAGTTGGTGGCGACGACGTTGGGCACCAGCACCGGCTTGTCGGCATACATGCCCGGGAACACCTTCTTCAGGTCGGCGACCTTGGGCAGGTCGTTGTAGACGATGTAGCCGTAGTCCGGATTCAAGGTCAGGAAGTTCTGGTGGTGGCCTTCGGCCGCGTAGAACCCCTTGTAAGGCTCGATCTTCGTGACCACGGGCGCCGGGTACGCCTTGGCGGCCTGCAGCTGCGCCACGTAGGCGGCGGCCACCTTGCGCTGCTGGTCGTCCAGCGGGAACAGCGCCGAGCGGTACTGCGTGCCGTGGTCGGGGCCCTGGTAGTTCAACTCGGTGGGGTTGTGGGCCACCGAGAAGAACACCTGCAGCAGCTTGCCGTAGCTCACCTGCGTCGGGTCGAAGGTGACCTGCACCGATTCGGCGTGGCCCGTGTCCCCGTCGCTGACCCGCTCGTAGTGCGCGGTGCGCGCCTCGCCGCCCGTGTAGCCCGACACGGCGTTGGTGACGCCCTTCACGTGCTGGAACACGCCCTGCACGCCCCAGAAGCAGCCGCCGGCGAACACGGCGGTCTCGGTGTGGCGGCCGGCGGCGGATTCGTCGACGGATGGCGCGGGAATGACGACGGCGGGCTCGGCGGCGCCGGCCGCGCCGA
>JBBQYL010000079.1:0-20432 GCA_038208735.1 Burkholderiales bacterium | reverse complement strand
CATGCGGCCTCGGCACCATGCCGGGCCAGGCCGACGCGATCGACGAGACGTCGACACGCAGCACGAGCGCGTCGGAAGCGACATGTGGCAGCGCGGCGCAGAGCATCGCCACGGGCACCAGCAACCAGCACAGGTAGGCAGCGCCCGCGCCGAGGCGCCGCACGCACAGGGCTTGCAACGCGCGCACCGAGACGACTGTCACCGACAGCGCGAGGGTCTGCGCCAGCAACGCGAGTAGCAGTGGTTCAATCACGCTCGTGCGCCTTCAGGATCGCCCGCAGCGCCTCGATGTCGGCCTTCTTCAACTTGCGATGGCTAGAGAAATGCGCCACGAGCGGCGCGAGGCGGCCGTCGAACAGGCGGTCGACCAGGCCCATGCTTTGTTCCTTGATCCACGCGTCGCGCTGCAGGACGGGCGTGTAGAGATAGCGCCGTCCGTCGCGCTCCGCGCTGATGGCGCCTTTGTTGAGCAGGCGGTTGACGAGCGTCTTTACCGTGGCGAGTTGCCAGTCCTGCCGGCCTTCCAGCGCCCTGGCGATCTCTTCGGCGCCGAGCGGGCTCCTGCCCCACAGCACCTCCATCACCTGGCCTTCGGCATCCGAGATGGTCATTTTGATTACATCCGTAAACGATAATTGATGATTACACTCGTAATCGCTCAAGTCAATAGGTAGCTCGAAAAAACACGGGCGCCGCCACGATGAGTGGGAGCGCCCGCGGGTCTGGCTGAGACCTGGCTACATCACGTAGGGAGGCCCCTCTCGGACCAAGAGATATCAGACATATCACCTCCTTTCGCAGCTAATAGGAGTGCGTAGATTACCGCAAGTCGAAAGCACGTGCGCGCCTGAACGCAGACGGCTTCGGCCACCGGTTGGACGCCGCGACTTTTCTCGACGTCATCGTTTCCGGCACGCTCGACCAGGCGTCGGCGCGCTGGCGCTCCTCGTCGTGATGGACGATGGGCACAGCCCTCTCATTCCGCACGCAGTCGCAGAGTCCCCGCCCGAGGCAACGTCGTGGCAGGCGTGAATCCTGCGACCGCGCGCAGGATGACGGCGTGGGTAGGGTCGATGCTCGCTGTCGGTCGCTGTCAATGGCAAAGCGAGTGGGCGGGATCGACGCAGGCCGACGACATTGTTGGCGAGGCGGCGTCGCCTTCGTCATTCACGAGAAGGAGCGCCAGCAGCGCGACACGACGTTCGCGTCAAGCCCGCCGGCGTGTGGCAACGCCGGCCGCGGGCAACGTCGCGGCCTCGAAGGCCCGAGTTGCCCAAACCAACTAAAAAGTTGGAGGAAGCATTTGTCCCAACCGCCTGGGTGAACCAGCGGTGCGGCGGGCGTGTACTTGGCGAGACGCAGCACCGGGACGTCGAGGGCATTGCCGGCACACATACGAAGTGGCCAAGCGCGACCCGCCAGCGTTACGCGGACGAATTTCAGCGAACGCCCTCGGAATCCGGCCGTCCAGGCCGGATTCAAGGCGCACGTGCGGAGTCGAGCCAAGTGCATGCCAGTCGCACCGCAGCGCGGGCACCCGACCCGCGCGAAGCGTTCAACCCTCAATTGAAAACCGAAGCCCGCCCCCCGATTCGCGCGAGTACCCGTCGTCGAGCGTCTTCAGGAACGCCGCCAGGTCCCGGATGTCCGCGTCGTCCAGCAGCGGCTTCTGCCCGGCGTGGCGGGTGAAGGGCACGTCGACCCGATCCACGTTGTCCCGATAGCGCGCCGGCAGGTCGTCGAACCGTTGCACCTTGCCGTTGGCCTTCGGATACCACTTGCCGGGATCGGTGTCCCGCTCGGCATAGAAACGCAGCACCTCGTCCATCGCGTGGAAGCGGCCGTTGTGGAAGAACACCCCGCGCGATGCGCTGTTGCGCAGCGTGGGCGTCTTGAACATGCCGCAGAACTGCGTCTCGCGCGCGAGGTCGTGGCGCACCGGCCCGCACACGCCCAGGTCGAAGAAGCGCGGGTCGCGGTTGGCCGCGATGTCCGGATTGCGCGGCACGCCCAGCGCCACCATGCCGAAGTCGGTGAACTGCGCCGGCCGCCCGCCCGGGCCCGGCGCGTCGAGGTGGCACTTGGCGCAGTTGCCCTTCCGCGTATCGTTGAACGTCGTGTAGCCGCGCAACTCCTGGCCGCTGAACTGCGCGTTGCCCGACATGGCCGCGTCGAACTTGCTGGTGTACGGCTGGAAGCTGGCGTCCTGCTCCTGGAACGCCTGCAGCGCCGCGCCCGCCTTGGCCGCGGCGTCGGCGGGATGTTCGAAGATGGCGTCGCCGAACACCTGGCGGAACCGCGCGGCATAGCTGGACGCCCGCAGCCGCGCGGCGATCTGCGCGACATCGGCGTTGGCCATCTCCACCGGATTGAGCAGCGGCAACAGCGCCTGCTCGTGCAAGGTCTGCGCGGCGCCGTCGCGGGTGAAGCCGCCGGCCGGGCCTTCGTCCTCCACGCCGTCCGGGCTGGGCTGCGCCAGGTGGCGCGAGAACCGGGGCGTGAAGCGCAGGTAGCGCAGCGACGGCACCGAGCGCGTGCCGAGGCGCTCCAGCGCCGGGCCCCCGGGCTGCACGGCCGCGCCGTTGGGCGGCCCGTAGGCATGCGCCGGATCGTGGCAGCTCGCGCACGACTGCCGGCCCGAGGCCGACAGCGCCTTGTCGAAGAACATCTGGCGGCCGAGCGTCGCCGCCGGATCGAGCACGACGCGCGCCGAGGGATAGCGCACCCACATCGTGACCGGATCGCGCGCGGCCGCGGACGCCGCAGGCGCAGCGGCGGCGGGCGGCGCCGCGCGCGCCTCGTCGCGGCCCGGTGCCGCCAGGACTATCGCCCCGCACAGGGCCAGGGCGATCAGGCCGCCGCCGCGCAACCGCATGGCGCCGCGGCGGGTCAGAGCGCGAACATCGACATCAGGTCGCCGATCGCCGCCGTCTTGTTGCTGGGCAGGTACGGATCCGCGGACGTCGAGGTCGGGTTCGGGAGGTTGTCGCGGCTGCGGCTCGACAGCGGGGCGACGCGCCAGTTGCGTTCGATGAACTTCAGCACCGAGGCGTGGTCGTGGTACGTGTGGTCGATGTAGTTGGTACGCGCCAGGGGCGACACGACGATCATCGGGATGCGCGGACCGTCGCCGAAGAAGTCGACCGGCTGGATGGCGCCGGTGTCGAAGTGGCCGCCGCCCTCGTCCGTCGTGATGATGATGGCCGTATGCGCCCACAGCGTCGGGTTGGCCTGCACCTTGGCGATCAGCCCCTGCAGGAACAGCTCGTACTTGGCCGGCACCGAGTAGCCCGGGTGGCCGCTGTCTAGATTCTTCGGCACCACGAACGAGACCGCCGGCAGCGTGCCAGCCGCGATGTCGCTGTACAGCGTCGTCAGGCCCGCCAGGCCTGCCTTCAGGCTGGCGCTGCCCATCACCTTGCTGGACGCCACCAGCGGGTCGCCGATGGTGTTGTACTGCGCGCCCTGGGCCACCGCCACCGGCACGCCGAAGGCGGCCGCGTCGGCCGTCACGTCCGCCGCCTCGCGACCTCCCGTGTACCACTTCCAGCTGACGCCCTTGGCGGCCAGCGCCTCGGCGATCGTCGGCACCGTCTGCGGAGGCAGCGTGTAGTTGTTGGCACCGATCGGCTGCGCGTTGCCGTTCATGTCGTAGCCCAGGCCGTAGTTGTTGACCAGGTAGTACTTGCCGGCGTCGCAATTCGGCTTCACGCCGGCACTGCCGAGAAAGCTCAGGATGGAGCCGACGCCGGGTTGCGCGGCGTCCGAGCAGTTCACGTAGGAGCCGCCGCTGTAGCCGTCCTGCGAATAGAAGTTGGCGGTCGACGCCATCGGGTCCGGGTTCTCGACCTGGTTGGCCGGCGGCGTGGCCACGGCCCCGGCCGTGTTGAAGTACGCGACGTCGGCGGTGGCCATGGCGAAGAAGTTCGCGCCCGTGCCGCCCATGATCGACTGGTGGTAGTTGTCGCTGATGGCGTATTGCGTCGCCAGGCTCATGAAGTACGGCGCGTCGCCGGTGGACATGTTGGCGAAGCCCATCAGCTCGCCGCCCTGCGACGGGTTGGCCGGTGTCACGCCCGAGGTGTCGCCACCCTGCCCGGTCGTGGTGGCCACCCACGTGAACATGTCGAGCTTGGCGTTGTTGCCGCCGGTCTGCTGCCACATCTGGAAGAAGCGGTGCACCGGGTCGCCCGTCAGGTTGCCCAGCGGGTTGTTGGCGCTCAGCGCGTAGGCCGCGTACGCGGTGTTCTGGAACGGGCCGTTGGGCAACGTGGCGGGCACGCGCGGGTCGGGCACGCCGCCTTGCGCCTGCAACTGCGAGTTGAGCACGCCGATCAGCTCGGGCTGCGGCAGCGTCGCGTAGGCGGCACCCCGCGTCGGGTTGATCGTGTAGGTGGACTGCGCGACGCCCCGGTTCTGCACGGCCAGCGCGAAGTTCGGGCCGGGCGTGCCGTCGGCGTTGATGATGCCCTGGGACAGCAGGTTCTTCACGGCCTGGCTGGCGGGGGCCTGGTAGGCGCCGAACACGGCGTCGAAGGTCTGGTTCTCGCCGATGACCACGATCACGTTCTGGATCGCCGTCGTCGTCGGGCCGGCGCCCAGCGCGGCCAGGGACGCCGCCGCCACGGTCGACACCGGAGCCGACGTCGCGCCGGTGGCGGGGATCGACACCACCACGCGCGCGCTGCCGGTGCCGACGGCCACCTGGCCCGCGTGCACGTTGAAGCGCGCCAGCGTGAACAGGTTGTCGACCGGATCCGTGGCGCTGGCCTGGTAGGCCGAGCCGATCGGGTCGGCGACCGAGGCGGCCGGCACGTTCAGCGCGGTGTAGGCCGGCTGCAGCGCCGTCGTCACGCTCTGTATCGCGGCGGTGATGGACGCCTTCGTCACGGCGGCGGTGGCGATCTGGGTCGCGGTCGGCGCCGCGCTGGGCACGAGGCCGAGCACGCGCTGCGTCACCAGCGAGGTGAGCGGGTTCAGGTTGGCCGTGACGCTGGCCGTTGCCGCGGAGCTGGTGGGCACGAGCACGGCAGACAGCAAGGCCGGCGTGCCGTCGACGTCGTTGAACGACGTCGTCAGCACGAACGGCGCCGTGCCTCGCGTGGTCAGGGAGTAATGGCCGCTGGCGTCCGTGGACGCCGACTGGACCGTCGCGCCCTTGCTGTCGGTCAACACCACGACCGTGCCCACCAGCGGGCTGCCGGAGGCGGCCACGCCGCTGACCGTGTACGTGGTCGGCGCGGCCGGATCGTTCGAGTTGCTGAAGCAGGAGCTCAGGACGGCCAGGCTGGCGCAGGCCAGGGTGCCCGAAGCCACGGTGATGATGCGACGCTGCATGTCTGTCCTCGGGGAGGGGTGCCCCGCGGTGCGACATGCACGCGGAGATCAATCCCCCAGCATGGCGATGGCGTGTGACAGCGTCGTGTAAGCGCAGCGGGTCGTGACCGCGCAACGCCGCGCGCTCATGCGGGCTTCCAGAGGGTCGGCAGGCCGTCGAGGTTGCGGAACACCGACGACAGCGCCCCGCGGCTGACCAGGGCCGTGGCCTTCTCGATGTCCGGTGCCAGGTAGCGGTCGGTGGGCATGGCCGCGCATTCCGCACGTAGCAGCGCGTGCGCCTGCTCCAGCGCCGCCGAGCTGCGCAGCGGGCGCAGGAACTCGATGCCCTGCGCGGACGCGAGCCACTCGATGCCCAGGATCACCGACACGTTGGAGATCATCGGCTGCAGCCGGCGCGCGGCGAAGGCGGCCATGGACACGTGGTCTTCCTGGTTGGCCGACGTGGGCAGCGAGTCGACGCTGGCCGGGTGCGCCAGCGACTTGTTCTCGCTGGCCAGCGACGCGGCCGTGACGTGAGCGATCATGAAGCCCGAGTTCAGGCCCGCGTCGGCCGACAGGAACGGCGGCAGCTGCGACACGCCGGCGTCGATCAGCATCGCGATGCGCCGCTCGGCGATGGCGCCCACCTCGGCGATGGCCACGGCCATCGCGTCGGCGGCCAAGGCCACCGGTTCCGCGTGGAAATTTCCTCCGGACACCAGCACGCCGTCCTCGGCGAACACCAGCGGGTTGTCGGTGACGGCATTCGCCTCTCGCACGAGGATCAGCGCGGCGTGGCGCAGCTGGTCGAGGCAGGCGCCCACCACCTGCGGCTGGCAGCGCAGGCAGTACGGATCCTGCACGCGGTCGTCGCCTTCCACGTGCGACTGGCGGATCTCGCTGCCGGCCAGCAGCGCGTGGTAGTAGCGGGCGACGTCGATCTGGCCCAGCTGGCCGCGCAGCTCGTGGATGCGCGGGTCGAACGGGCCGTCGCTGCCGCGAGTGGCGTCCACCGTCAGCGCGCCGATGACCAGCGCCGACTCGAGCACCGGCTCGAACGTGATCAGCGCGTGCAGCGCCAGCGCGGTCGAGGTCTGCGTGCCGTTGATCAGCGCCAGGCCTTCCTTGGCCTGCAGGGTCAGCGGCGCGATGCCGGCCTTCTCGAGCTCGGCCAGCGCCGGCACGCGCGCGCCGTCCACCAGCATCTCGCCCTCGCCCATCAGCGCGAGGGTCATGTGCGACAGCGGCGCAAGGTCGCCCGACGCGCCCACCGAGCCCTGCGACGGCACGTACGGCACCAGGCCGGCGTTGTGCACGGCCAGGATCGTGTCGACCACCACCTGGCGCACGCCGGAGTAGCCGCGCGCCAGCGACGCCGCCTTCAACGCCATCATCAGCCGCATGACGGCCGGTTGCAGCGGCGCGCCCACGCCCACCGAGTGCGAGCGGATGAGATTGCGCTGCAACGCCTCGAGCTCGCCCTGGCTGATGCGCTTGTTGGCCAGCTTGCCGAAGCCGGTGTTGACGCCGTAGACCGGCGCGTCGCCCGCCGCCGCTCGCTGCACCACGGCCGCACTGGCCGCGATGGGCGCATGCGCGCTCGGGTCGAGCGTGAGCGTGAGGCTGCCGGCGTGCAGCGCCTGCAGGTCGTCCAGCGTCAGCAGGCCGGGATTCAGTTGGAGTGTGGTCATGTCTAAGTCGTCAGATGATCATCGGCAGGTTGAGGCCGTGGCGCTGCGCGGCCTCGCGGGCGTCTTCGTAGCCCGCGTCGGCGTGGCGCATCACGCCGGTGGCCGGGTCGTTCCACAGCACGCGCTTGAGGCGTTCGTCGGCCTCTTTCGTGCCGTCGCACACGATGACGATGCCCGAGTGCTGCGAGTAGCCCATGCCCACGCCGCCGCCGTGGTGCAGCGACACCCAGGTGGCGCCGCCGCCGGTGGCCAGCAGCGCGTTGAGCAGCGGCCAGTCGGACACCGCGTCGGAGCCGTCCAGCATGCTCTCGGTCTCGCGGTTGGGCGAGGCCACCGAGCCGGAGTCGAGGTGGTCGCGGCCGATGACGATGGGGGCCTTCAACTCGCCGCTGCGCACCATCTCGTTGAACGCCAGGCCGGCACGGTCGCGGTCGCCGAGGCCGATCCAGCAGATGCGTGCGGGCAGGCCCTGGAACGCGATGCGCTCGCCGGCCATGTCCAGCCAGCGGTGCAGGCCGGCGTCGTCGGGGAACAGCTCCTTCATCTTCGCGTCGGTCTTGCGGATGTCCTCCGGATCGCCCGACAGTGCCACCCAGCGGAACGGGCCCTTGCCCTGGCAGAACAGCGGCCGCACGTAGGCAGGCACGAAGCCGGGGAAATCGAACGCGTTGGCCACGCCCTGGTCGAACGCCACCTGGCGGATGTTGTTGCCGTAGTCGACGGTGGGGATACCCATCCGCTGGAACGCGAGCATCGCCTTCACGTGTTCGGCCGCGCTCTTCGCTGCCGCGTCGCGCAGCGCGGCATGCTGCGTGTGGTCGGCCTGCGCGGCGCGCCATTGCTCGACGCTCCAGCCCGTCGGCAGGTAGCCGTTGACGAGGTCGTGGGCCGAGGTCTGGACGGTGACGAGCTCGGGGCGCACGCCGCCGGCCGCGGCGCGGCGCGCCAGCTCGGGCATCACCTCGGCCGCGTTGCCCAGCAGGCCCACCGACACCGCGCGGCCCTCGGCCGCGTAGCGCTTCATGCGTTCGAGCGCGTCGTCAATGCTGGTGGCCTGCTCGTCGAGGTAGCGCGTCTTCAGGCGGAAGTCGATGCGGCTCTGCTGGCACTCGATGGTGAGCGAGCTGGCGCCCGCGAAGCTGGCGGCCAGCGGCTGCGCGCCGCCCATGCCGCCCAGGCCCGAGGTGAGGATCCAGCGGCCCGCCATGCTGCCGCCGAAGTGCTGCCGGCCGGCCTCCACGAAGGTCTCGTAGGTGCCCTGCACGATGCCCTGGCTGCCGATGTAGATCCACGAGCCGGCCGTCATCTGGCCGTACATCATCAGGCCCTTGCGGTCGAGCTCGTTGAAGTGCTCCCAGGTGGCCCACTTGGGCACCAGGTTCGAATTGGCCAGCAGCACGCGCGGCGCGTCGGCGTGCGTGCGGAACACGCCCACCGGCTTGCCCGACTGGATCAGCAGCGTCTCGTCGGCGTTGAGCGCGCGGAGCGACGAAAGGATCGCGTCGAAGCAGTCCCAGTTGCGCGCGGCCTTGCCGATGCCGCCGTACACCACCAGCGCATCCGGGTTCTCGGCCACCTCGGGGTCGAGGTTGTTCTGGATCATGCGGTAGGCCGCCTCGATGAGCCAGTTGCGGCAGGTGATCTCGGTGCCGCGCGGCGCGCGCACCGGGCGCGGCAGCGACGTCGTGGAAGAAGGGACGTTGGACAGGTCGTTCACGGGCGTTCTCCGGCAGGGTACGGGTCGCACTCTACTTGTCTAGACAACCTTGTGCAAGTAGGATTGCCGCATGCCATCCTCCGCCCGTTCGCGCCTTCGCTCGCAGCCCGCCCACCCCGCCGCGCACGCTCAGCGTGCATCGCAGGAGGCGTTCGCCATCGGTGCGGGCGGAGCGCCCACCAACGGTGCATCGTCGCGGTCGACGCCGCAGCCGCCCTATGCCCGCGTCAAGCAATACCTGAAGGACGCGCTCGAGGCCGGACGCTGGGCGCCCGGCGCGCAGATGCCGTCCGAGGCCGAGCTGGTGGCGCAATTCGGCGTCAGCCGCATGACGGTGCACCGCGCGCTGCGCGAGCTGCAGGACGCGGGGCTCATCACGCGGCTGCAGGGCGTGGGCACCTTCGCGGCGCAACTCAACCGGGTGTCGTCCACGCTCACCATCAACGACATCCAGGAAGAGATCCACAAGCGCGGCCACCGCCACGACGCCAGCGTGCACCTCAAGCGTGCCGAGGCGGCGCCGGCCGCGCTGGCGCAGCGCCTGGGCCTCAACCCGGGCGACACGGTGTTCCACACGCTCATCGTGCACCACGAGCACGGCGTGGCGCTGCAGTGCGAGGATCGCTACGTCAATCCGGCCTGCGCGCCCGACTACCTCGACGTCGACTTCACCCAGATGACGCCCACCCACTACCTGCTCGATGTGGCGCCGCTGTGGGAGGCGCACGTGGCCATCGAGGCGTCGCTGCCCACCGCGCAGGAGGCCAGGCTGCTGGGCATCCAGCGCACCGATCCGTGCCTGATCGTGGTGCGCGGCACCGTGAGCCGCGGCGTGCCCGTCACCCTGGCGCGGCTGGTGCACCCGGGCTCGCGCTACACCCTCGAGAGCCAGTTCCGGCCGTGATCCTGCGCAGCGTCGCCACCGCGACGCCGCAGCCGTGGCGAAACGGCGGCGGCGTCACCCGCGTGCTGCTGCGGCTGCCCGCCGGCTCGGCCGACGACTGGACGCTGCGCATCAGCGTGGCCGACATCGACACCGACGGCCCATTCTCGCCCTTCCCCGGCGTCACGCGCTGGTTCGCCGCCGTCTCGGGCGCCGGCGTGCGCCTGAGCTTTCCGAAGGGTCGACCGCCGCTACGGGACGTGCGCCCCGGCGACGCCCCGCTCCGCTTCGACGGCGCCGACGCGCCCGGTTGCGCGTTGCTGGAGGGCGCCACGCGCGACCTGAACGTGATGGTGCACCGCGACCGCGCGGACGCGCTGGTGACGTCCGCCGACTTCCTCCACGCGGCCGAGCCCGGCGACGGCCCCGGCTTCGGTTTCGGTTTCTTCGCGCTGCAGCCGCTGACGCTGCGTAGCGCGGACGCCGGGCCCCTGCCGCTGTCCGCCCTGACGCTGGCCTGGGCCGATTCGCCACGCGACACGTCGCGCACGTGGTCGATCGCCCCGCCGCACGGCGCGCAGGAACACACTCTGCCCGGCTACTGGATCCGCCTGCTGCCCCCCACCCGATGACCGACCTGCTCGAATCCTTCACCCCTGGCCTGCCCGAGAAGGCGCTGGCCGCCCCGGACGCCCCCGCGCGCCGCCTGTGGCGTCACGCGCGCGTGGCCACGCTCGCGGGCGAGAGCGGCTGGGGCCTGATCGAGCGCGGCGCCGTCGTCACCGAGGGCGAGCGCATCGCGTGGGTGGGCGCCGAGGCCGACCTGCCCGCGATGGGCGCGGCCATCACCGAGGAACTCGACCTCGACGGCGCGCTGCTCACGCCCGGCCTTGTCGACGCCCATACCCACCTCGTGTACGGCGGCCACCGCGCGCACGAGTTCGAGATGCGGCTGCAGGGCGCCAGCTACGAAGACATCGCGCGCGCCGGCGGCGGCATCCGCTCCACCGTCTCGGCCACGCGCGCCGCCAGCGAGGACGACCTGTTCGCGCTCGCCGCGCGCCGGCTGGCCACGCTGCGCGCCGGCGGCGTCACCACCGTCGAGATCAAGTCCGGCTACGGCCTGTCGTTCGACGACGAGGCCAAGTGCCTGCGCGTGGCGCGCCGCCTGGGCCGCGAAGGCGTCACGGTGCGCACCACCAGCCTGGCCGCGCACGCGCTGCCGCCGGAGTTCGAGGGCCGCGCCGACGACTACATCGCGGCCGTCTGCCAGTGGCTGCCCCGATGGCACGCCGAGGGCCTGGTCGACGCGGTGGACGCGTTCTGCGAGCGCATCGCTTTCAGCACGGCGCAGGTGGAGCGCGTGTTCGAGGCCGCGCACGCGCTGGGCCTGCCGGTGAAGCTGCACGCCGAGCAGCTGAGCGACTCCGGCGGCGCCGAGCTCGCCGCGCGCTTCAACGCGTTGTCGTGCGACCACCTCGAGCACCTGTCCGACGCCGGCGTCGCCGCGATGCGCGCGGCCGGCACGGTGGCGATGCTGCTGCCCGGCGCGTTCCACTTCCTGCGCGAGACCAGGCTGCCGCCGATCGCCGCGCTGCGCGAGGCCGGCGTGCCCCTGGCCGTCTCCACCGACCACAACCCCGGCACCTCGCCCACGCTGTCGCTGCCGTTGATGATCCATCTCGCGTGCGTCGACTTCCGCCTGACGCCCGAGGAGGCGGTGCGCGGCACCACCGTCAACGCGGCGCGCGCGCTGGGCCTGGACGATCGCGGCACGCTTGCCGCCGGCCGGCGCGCCGACTTCGCGCTGTGGAACCTCGAGCATCCCCGCGAGCTGGCGTACTGGTTCGGCCATCCGGCCTGCCGCGGCGTCGTCGTCGGGGGCGACACCAAGGATCGAACATCATGATCGCCGACCACCCGTCGTTCCATCTCACGCCCGGCACCACGCCGCTGCTGGTGAGCCTGCCGCACTGCGGCGAGCTGATCCCCGACGACCTGCGCTCGCGCTACCACCCGCGCGCATGGGACGTGGAGGACACCGACTGGCACCTGCACAAGCTCTACGCGTTCGCCACCGCGCTCGGCGCCAGCGTGCTGCAGCCGCGCGCCTCGCGCTTCGTCATCGACCTGAACCGGCCGTCCGACAACGCGCCGATGTACCCCGGCGCCAACAACACCGAGCTGTGCCCCACGCGCTTCTTCACCGGCGATCCGATCTACGTCGAGGGTGCCGCGCCGGCGCCGCGCGAGATCGAGCAGCGCATCGCGCAGTGGTGGCAGCCGTACCACGGCGCGATCGCCACCGAGCTCGCGCGACTGAAGGCCCGGCACGGGCACGCGGTGATCTTCGACGGCCACAGCATCAAGAGCGAGCTGCCGTGGCTGTTCGAGGGCCGGTTGCCGGCGCTGAACCTCGGCACGGTCGACGGCCGCAGCTGCTCGCCGTTGCTGCGCGCGGCGCTGGGCGACGTCCTCGCCGCCCAGGATCGGTACTCGCACGTCATCGATGGCCGCTTCAAGGGCGGCTACATCACGCGCCACTACGGCCGCCCGGAGGAATCCATCCACGCGGTGCAGCTCGAGATGACCTGGGACTGCTACATGGACGAGACGCCGCCGTACGCCTATCGCCCCGACAAGGCCGCGCAGGTGCAGCCGTTGCTGGGCGACCTGCTGCGCACGATGCGCGACTGGAAACCGCGGTGACGACGCAGCGCTTCTGGGCCCCGGCGGCGTGGATCGACGGCGGCTGGCAGCAGTCCGTCGTGCTGGAGGTGGACGCGCGAGGCCACTGGTCGCACATCGCCGCCGGCGTGTCCGCGCCGCACGACGCCGAGCGCCTGGCCGGCCCGGTGCTGCCGGGCCTGGTCGACGCGCACAGCCACGCGTTCCAGCGCGCCTTCGCGGGGCTGGCGGAGCGCCGCGAAGGTGAGGATGACGACTTCTGGAGCTGGCGCGACCGCATGTACCGGGTGGCCAACGCGGTCACGCCCGAGAGCCTGCGCGCGATCGCCGCGCACCTCTACGTGGAGCTGCTGCGTGGCGGCTACACGCAGGTCTGCGAGTTCCACTACCTGCAGCACCGGCCCGACGGCACGCCCTACGACGACCCGCTGGCACTGTCGATGGCGCTCGCCGACGCCGCCGGTGACGCGGGCATCGGCCTGACGCTGCTGCCCGTGCTGTACGAGCGGGCGGGTTTCACCGCGCCGTCGCTGCGGCCCGACCAGCGCCGCTTCCACGCCGGCGCGGACGACGTGTGGCGGCGCAGCCAGGAGTTCGGTGCGCGCGTGGCCGCGGCCGGGCGCGCGTCGCTGGTGCCGCTCAACGCGGGGCTGGCGATCCATTCGGTGCGCGCCGCCGCGGCCGAGTCCATCGCGCGACTGCGCACACTCGCGCACGGCTTCGACGGCCCGATCCACGTGCACGTGTCCGAGCAGCGCGCCGAGCTGCGCGACTGCGTGGCGGCCACCGGCCAGACGCCCGTGGCGTGGCTGGCGTCGCAGGGCTGGCTCGACGCGCGTTGGCAGCTGGTACACGCCACGCACGTCGACGCCGCGGAGATCGCCGCCACCGCCGCCAGCGGCGCGGGGGTGGTCATCTGTCCCGGCACCGAGGGCAACCTGGGCGACGGCTTCACCGACCTGCCCGCGTGGCTGGCGGCCGACGTCGACCTCGCCATCGGCTCCGACAGCAACGTCACGCGCAGCTGGCGCGAGGAGCTGCGCTGGATGGAATACGGCCAGCGCCTGCGGCTGGAGCGCCGCAACGTGTGCGCGCAGCCGGGCCACGCCGCGCGACCCCGCCCGGACACGGCGGCCAGCCTGTTCGAGCGCGCCCGCGCGGGCGGGGGGCGCGCGGCCGGGCACGCCACGTGGGGCCTGGTGCGCGGCGCGCGTGCCGACCTGCTGGTGATCGACCCCGACGACGCCAGCCTGCTGGGCCTGCCGCCCGCGCGCTGGCTCGACGCGCTGGTGTTCTCCAGCCCCGGTCGCCCGTGGCGCGACGTGATGGTGGCGGGCCGCTGGGCGCTGCGCAAGCATCACCACGCGCACGTCGAGCACATCTCCGCGGCATTCGCGCAGGCCATGGCGGGTTTGTGGGACGAGCGGTGACGCTCGGTCCCCGCGCCGCTGTCATCCTGCGCGAAGTCGCAGGATCCACGCCGCCCAACGCCGTCACTCGCCCCACCGCTCCTCCCGTTCGTCGCACGGCAATGGCTTACCAGCCCGGCAGCGACGATTCTCCCTTCGATTGCCAACCACCGGACCTCCCTCGATGATCACCAGAACCTTCGCCCTGTCGACGCTCGCCGGCGCCCTCCTGATGACCTTCGGCGCCGCGCAAGCCGCCGGCGACAAGATCGTCATCGCGAAGCAGGCCGACCTGCCGCGCTTCACGTACAAGATCCCTGGCACGGCCACCCGGTTCGTCGAAGCCGATCCGGCGGCATTCAACGCGTTCGCGGCGCAGGTCGACCATGACATCGAGGGCATCCTCGACGGCTACCAGATCGACGACAAGTCCACGCTGATCGAGATGCTGTCCGCCAAGCTCAGCTACCAGGAGATCGCCGGCGACTACGCGGGCGGCCTCAAGACCATCGAGGCGCTGCGCGCGCTGCAGACCAAGCCCGCGGCGAAGCTGCTCACCGGACTGCTGAACGGCGCCCGCCTGCAGGCGGCCATCGACGCCGGCGGCGAGTCGGGCCCGGCGTTCGAGGCGGCGTTCAGGAAGCACTACGCCGACGCGGTGGCGCCCCTGCCGTGGGCGGTCGTCAAGGACGGCATCAAGGCGTCGTACGGCTATTCGCGCATCGCGGGACGCGCGGCGACGCTGGGCGAAGTGAGCACCGAGATCGACCCGGCGGTGGCCAAGTCGGGCGCGCTGGACGGCCCCGAGGCCTGGGAGCTGCTGGCCGTGCGCACGGACCTGAAATTCGCCATGCCGCTGTACGGCGCACGCGCCGACGTGCTTCACGACTACATCGCCAAGAACGACGCGCCCGTGCCGGAGATCTGGTCGGCGCGCGAGGTCACCCTCACCGCCGCCGACAAGCTCACGCCCGTGAACGTGGCGATCTGGGATTCGGGCATCGACGTGTCGCTGTTCCCCAAGCAGCTGTTCAACGACCCCGAGCCCACCGCCAGCGGCACGCACGGCCTCGCGTTCAACGACGACGGCAGCCCGTCGAAGAAGTGGACGTACACGCTCAGCGCCGCCCAGCAGGCCGGCTACACGGCCTTCCAGCAGGAGATCCGCGGTCGGGTCGACCTGCAGAACGGCATCGATTCGCCCGACGCGCTCGCTACGCAGAAGGCCTTCCGCACGATGTCGCCCGAGCAGATGCACCAGCGCCAGGAAGTCCAGGACGTGCTGGGCTTCTACGTGCACGGCACGCACTGCGCCGGCATCGCCGCGCGCGGCAACCCCGCCATCCGCCTCGTGGTGGCCCGCTTCGACGACCAGCTGCCCGACTTCAAGTTCCAACCCACCGAGGCCTGGGTGAAGAAGATGGGCGCCGACTTCCAGCAGATGGGCGACTACTTCCGCACCCGCCACGTGCGCGTGGTCAACATGAGCTGGGGCGACGACGTGGCCG
Organism: Burkholderiales bacterium; assembly: GCA_038208735.1. Classification (GTDB taxonomy): domain Bacteria; phylum Pseudomonadota; class Gammaproteobacteria; order Burkholderiales; family Burkholderiaceae_C; genus Scleromatobacter. Next base: position 5,217 of record JBBQYL010000079.1, on the reverse strand, counting down.
AGTTCGAGACCTGGCTGTCCAAGACCGGCGGCGGCGCCGATCCGGCGGCGCGCAAGGCGAAGGCAGAGAAGCTGTTCGCGCTGTGGAAGGACGCCATCGAGAAGGCCATCAAGTCGGCCCCCGACACCCTGTTCGTGACCGCCGCCGGCAACAGCGACAGCGACGCCGGCTTCCTGGAGGACGTGCCCACCTCCCTGCACCTGCCCAACCTGATCGCCGTCGGCGCGGTCAACAAGGCCGGCGACGAGACGTCGTTCACCAGCCACGGCGACACCGTGGTGGTGCACAGCGACGGCTACCTCGTCGACAGCTTCGTGCCGGGCGGCCAGCGGCTGCCGCTGTCGGGCACGTCGATGGCGTCGCCCAACGTGGTGAACCTGGCCGCCAAGCTGATCGCGCTCGACCCGACGCTGACGCCCGCCCAGACCATCGCGCTGATCCGCCAGGGGGCGACCGATACGCCGGATGGACGTCGGCACCTGATGGATGAGCAGCGGTCGGTGGCGTTGCTCACGGCGGGTACGAAGTAGGTCTATGTCGATTTGCGGGTAGTGCGGCCTTGCGAGGTGCGCTGGGTCAGTCACGACTTACCCAGCGCGCCCCGCAAAACCGCACAACCAGTTCCACCGGAAGCGCCGGCAAGATCACCCAGGGAACCAATGCCCGCGTGGCAGGTCTGACATTTGCCACTTCGGAGGGCCAAGACCCCACAGGGGACTCGGCCATCGGAAGGCAGAGAATCGAGCCGGCGCCCACGAGGCGTCTCCCAAGGAGCAATGAAATGACCACCGCCACCCTCCATTCCACCCCGGCCCGCACGCTTGCCCGTTCGCTGGCCATCGCCGCCGGCGCGCTGGCGCTCGCCTTCGGCGGCGCCGCTCAGGCCGCGCCCGGCGGGTGGCATGGCGGCGGCGGCGGCGGCTGGCACGGCGGTGGTGGGTACCACGGAGGCGGCGGCTGGCATGGCGGCGGTTCCTACTATCGTGGCGGCTGGGGCTGGGACCCGCTGTGGGGCGTCGGCCTCGGGCTGGGCCTGGGTCTGGCGGCCGCGTCGCCGTACTACTACGACAACGGCCCCGGCGTCGTCTACGTCAACCCGCCGGTGTACTACCCGCCGGCGCCGGTCTACTACCCGCCGGCGCCGGTCTACTACCCGCCGGCGCCGGTCTACGTCCAGGCCCCGCCCATGCAGCCGGCACCCGTCCAATCGACGTCGGCCGAGCCCATCTTCTATCCGCGCACCGGCCAGAGCGCCGCGCAGACCGAGGCCGACCGCCAGGAATGCAACCGCTGGGCCACCACGCAGCCCAAGGCCATGGCCGACGGCAGCGTGTTCCAGCGCGCCACGTTCGCGTGCATGGACGGGCGCGGCTACACGCCGCGCTGAGCCTTCCGCGCTCTCCGGGCCAGGCCGCGCGACCGCGCGATCTGGCCCGTTTTCATTTCGGGTCGCGGGGCGCGACGCTAGGGTGCCAGGCGCGCCGCGGCGGCGGCCTCCTTCAGCCTCTTGAGCAGCGCAGGCAACTCGTCGCCCGGCACGGGGTGCGCCAGCAGGAAGCCCTGCATCTCGTCGCAGCCCTGGCGCACCAGTTGCAGGCGTTGCTCCAGGGTCTCGACGCCCTCGGCGATCACGCGCAGGCCCAGCTTGTGGGTCATCACGATGATGGTCTCGACGATGGCGGCGTCGTCGGAATCGAGCGGGATGCCGCCGATGAACGAGCGGTCGATCTTCAGGCGGTCGAGCGGCAGTCGCTTCAGGTAGGCCAGGCTGGAATAGCCGGTGCCGAAGTCGTCGATGGACAGCTGCACGCCCAGCTCGCGCAGTGACTGCAGCACGCTCTGGGCATGTTGCGGGTCGAGCATCACGCTGCTCTCGGTGATCTCCAGCTCGAGGCACGACGGCGCCAGGCCGCTGAGGGCCAGCGCGCGCCGCACGGCGCTGTCCAGGCCGGGGCGCTGCAGTTGGCGCGCCGAGATGTTGACGGCCACGCGCAGCGGCGACAGGTTGTCGGCCAGGCCTTCGCGTTGCCACTCCGCCACCTGCCGGCAGGCCTCGTTGAGCACCCACTCGCCGATGCCCAGCACCAGGCCCGTCTCCTCGGCCATAGGGATGAACGCGTTGGGCAGCACGAGGCCGCGCACCGGATGGCGCCAGCGCACCAGCGCCTCGACGGCGCAGACCTCGCCTGTGGCCAGGTCGAGCTGCGGCTGGTAGTGCAGCTCCAGCTCGTGGCGTTCCACCGCGCGGCGCAGGTCGTTCTCCATCCGCAGCCGCCCGTGGGCCTGCGCGTTCATCTCGGGGCTGAAGAAGCGGTAGGCGTTGCGGCCCTCGCCCTTGGCCTCATACAGCGCGATGTCGGCGTACTTCAGCAGCAGCTCGCCCGTGCCGCCGTCGCGCGGGAACAGGCTCACGCCCAGGCTCGCGGTGACGTGCAGCTCCTGGCCCTCGAGCGTGAACGGCTCGCCGAGCATGCGCATCAGCTTCTCGGCGATGCGCGCGGCGTCGGTGGGGCCGGCCACGTTGCCCACCACCACCTGGAACTCGTCGCCGCCCACGCGCGCCACCGTGTCGTTGTCGCGCAGCGTGGCGCGCAGGCGGCGCGCGATCTCCTGCAGCAACCGGTCGCCCACCTGGTGGCCCAGCGAGTCGTTGACGATCTTGAAGCGGTCGAGGTCGATGAACAGCACCGCCACCTGCTGCTCGAGCCGCTGGGCCTGGGCCAACGCGCGGCCCAGCCGATCCATCAGCATCGCCCGATTGGGCAGCCCGGTGAGCGAGTCGTGGTACGCCAGGTGCTCGATGCGCGCCTCCTGCGCCTTGCGCTCGGTGACGTCCTGGATGACGCCGGCGCGCCGCACGTGGTGGCCCGAGCCGTCGCGCACCACGTACACGCGCATGGCCACGTAGCGCGTCTCGTGGCCGGGCGGGCACACGCGGAAGTCGATCTCGAAGTCGACCGGCTCCGGCGCGTCCATGCGCGCGCGCACCGCCACGCGGTCGTCCTCGTGCACGTGATCCAGCCAGACGCGTGAATCGGCGTAGACGGCCGCCACGGGCATGCGGAAGATGTGCTCGAACGCCGGGCTCACGTACAGCGCGCGATGGTGCAGCGGATCGTCCAGCCAGAACACGTCGCCGATGGACTCGGCCATCTGGCGGAAACGCTCCTCGCTCTCGCGCAGCGCGCCGCGCTCGCGCTCCAGCTGCGCGCGGTACCACGCGTTCTCGATGGCCACCGGCAGGCGCAGCAGCAGGTCTTCCTGCTTGACGAGGTAGTCGGTGGCGCCGAGCTTGAGCGATTGCGCGGCGCTGTTCTCGTCGCCGTGGCCGGTGATGACGATGATGGGCAGGCGCGATCCGCGCACGTGGCGCAGCTCGTGCAGCACGTCCAGCGCGTTCATGCCGGGCAACTTGAAGTCGAGCAGCAGCACGTCGGGGCCCGGCTCCGCCGCCGGGGGCAGGCGCGCCAGCGCCTCCTGAGCGGTTTCCACGGCCTCGATGTGCACGTGCGGCGCGTAGCGCGCCAGGTGGCGCTGCAGCAGGTCGACATCGCTTGCGCTCGGCTCGGCGTAGAGCACGCGGATGGGCGTGGAGCGCAGCGCCGAGGCCGCACGGAAGTTGGCCACCACGCTCGCCAGCGTGGCGGGCAGGCGGTCGATGTAGGAGCCCTCCTTGACGATGTAGTCGTCGGCGCCGCTGCGCAGCGCCGTCACCACCAGCGCTTCGTCGCCCGAGCCCGTGAGCATCACCACGGCGATGGGGAGGCCCCGCTCGCGCACCTCGCCCAGCAGCTCGAGCCCGTTGCCATCGGGCAGGCGCACGTCCACCAGCAGCAGGTCCGGCAGCACGCCGGCGAGCTCGTCGGCGGCTAGGCGAACGCGCGCGTCGGCCAGCGTGTGGCTGGTGGACAGCGCGATGTCGGGCGCGAGCCGATCCAGGCGCCGGCAGGTCAGGTCGGCGTCCTGTTCGTTGTCTTCGACGTACAGAACTTTCATGAGCCTTAGACCACCTGCTGGTTCAGCACGCACCAGTAGAGGTCGATCTGCGCCGCCACCTCGATGAACTTGTCGAACTCGACCGGCTTGACGATGTAGGAGTTGACGCCCAGCGCATACGCCGACGCGACGTCGGCGTCCTCGCGCGAGGTGGTGAGCACCACCACGGGGATGCGGCAGTATTCGGGATGGGCCTTGAGCTGGCGCAGCACCTCGAGGCCGCTGACGCGCGGCAGTTTCAGGTCGAGGAGGATGACCACCGGCTGCGGGTGGCCCGCGTCCCAGCGCGCCATCCACTCGAGCGCCTCCTCGCCATCACGCGCCACCTCCAGCGTGTTGACGATGTGGCGCTTGGCAAACGCGCGCTGCGTCAGGTCGACATCCATCGGGTTGTCTTCGACGAGCAGGATCGGTCGACGGTCTTCCATTCGCCCAGCATAGCGAAACGCACGCGCTTTTACACGGCATTTGCCCCGCCCCCCATTCGAGGGGGGTGCGCCAATTGCGCGCATCAACTCACAGGTTCGGACTTTGCTCGACCGCGGGCAGCTCGATCCAGAACGTGGCGCCCTGCCCTTTGACGCTCTCGGCCCACACCCGCCCATGCATGCGCTCGACCGCCTTGCGCACGATGGCCAGGCCCACGCCGGTGCCCGGATACTCCTCGGCGCGGTGCAGGCGCTGGAAGATCTCGAAGATGCGGTCGTGGTACCGCATGTCGAAGCCCGGGCCGTTGTCGCGCACCCAGAACAGCGCGTGGCCCGCGCTGCGGCGCACGCCCACCTCGATGGCGCGGTCGGGCCGGCCGGCGGTGAACTTCAGCGCGTTGTCCAGCAGGTTGCGTAGCGCCAGCACGAGGCCCTCGTGCTCGCCCACCACCACCAGGCCGGCCTCCAACGAGCGCGTCAGCGTCACCTGGCCCGCGGTCGGCTCGGCCTGCGCGCCATCGAGCACGCTGGCCAGCACGGACGCCGGTGAAAGAGGGCCCAGCTTGGGCCGGCCGCGCTCCACCCGCGAGTACGCCAGCAGGTCGTCGATGAGGTCGCCCATGTGCGTGGTGGCCTTGCGGATCATCGAGACGAAGAAGCGGCCTTCCTCGTCGAGCTTGTCCGCGTGGTCGGACTGCAGCAGCCGGCTGTAGCCGTCGATGCCGCGCAGTGGCGCCTTCAGGTCGTGCGACACCGAATACGTGAACGCCTCCATTTCGCGGTGCTTGGCCTC
>JBBQYL010000078.1:0-20734 GCA_038208735.1 Burkholderiales bacterium | reverse complement strand
CTTCGTGGATACGCGCCAGGTGAACCGGTTGCGCGTGGACACCGACCCCGAGCGGCTGCTGCAGACACTGCGAGACGAGGCCGGGAACGCCCCGGCCGGGCCAGCGAACTTCAACCCGGTGTGAGCACCGGGCGCGCCGTCAGACGGCGGCTTCGTCCGTTTCACCCGTGCGGATGCGCACGACTTGTTCGACGCCGGTGACGAAGATCTTGCCGTCGCCGATCTTGCCGGTCTTGGCGGCCTTGACGATGGCCTCGATGGCGCGCTCGACGTCCGAGTCCTTCACCACCACTTCCACCTTCACCTTGGGCAGGAAGTCGACAACGTACTCCGCGCCGCGGTACAGCTCGGTGTGGCCCTTCTGGCGCCCGAAGCCCTTGACCTCGGTGACCGTGAGGCCGGACACGCCGACCTCGCCAAGCGCCTCGCGCACTTCCTCGAGCTTGAACGGCTTGATGACGGCGGTGATCTGTTTCATGGTGGGCTCCGGAGGTTGAAAGGCGTGAGGACGAGATGAATCGATTTAAGCACGGAAGCGCGATGTGATGGGGTAGCGCCAGTCACGCCCGAAGCCCCGGTGCGTGATGCGGATGCCCACCGGCGACTGCCGCCGCTTGTACTCGTTGATCTTGATGAGGCGCGTCACGCGCTCCACATCGGTGCGTTCGAAGCCGGCGGCCACGATGTCGTCGATGGACACGTCCTCCTCCATGTAGGCGGCCAGGATCGCGTCCAGCACCTCGTAGGGCGGCAGGCTGTCCTGGTCGGTCTGGTCGGGACGCAGCTCGGCCGACGGCGGGCGCGTGATGATGCGCTCGGGAATGACGGGTCCGATGCTGCCGTCCGCGCGCACCGTGGACTGGCGGTTCTTCCACTCGGCCAGCCGGTAGACCAGCGTCTTGGCCACGTCCTTGATCACCGCGAAGCCGCCGGCCATGTCGCCGTACAGCGTGCAGTAGCCCGTGGCCATCTCGCTCTTGTTGCCGGTGGTCAGCACGATGGCGCCGGTCTTGTTGGACAGCGCCATCAGCAGCGTGCCGCGCACGCGGGCCTGGATGTTCTCCTCGGTGGTGTCCTCGGCCAGGCCGGCGAACTGGCCGGCCAGCGCCCCGCGGAACGCGTCGAACATCGGGGCGATGGCGATCTCGTCGTAGCGCACGCCCACGCGTGCGGCCATGTCGCGCGCGTCGATCCACGAGATGTCGGCCGTGTAGGGCGACTGCATCATCACGGTGCGCACCCGGTCGGCGCCCAGGGCGTCGACGGCGATCGCCAGCACCAGCGCCGAGTCGATGCCGCCCGACAGCCCGATGATCACGCTCGGAAATCCGTTCTTGCCGATGTAGTCGCGCACGCCGGTGACCAGCGCCGACCAGGCCTGGCTCTCCGGCTCGGGCAGGGCCACCACGCCGCTGCCGGCGGCCGGCACGGGCGCGCGGCCCGGCGCCACGTCGACCAGCAGCGTGGCCGATTCGAACAGCGCCGCGCGCGCCACGACCGCGCCCCGTGCGTCGAGCGCGAACGAGCCGCCGTCGAAGACCACCTCGTCCTGGCCGCCGGTGAGGTGCGCGTACAGCAGCGGCAGCCCCGTGGCCTGCGCGCGGCGTGCCATCTGCGCCTCGCGGTCGGCCGGCTTGCCCAGGTGGAACGGCGACGCGTTGATCACGCACAGCACGTCGGCGCCGGCCGCCTGGGCCAGGCGCGCGGGCTCGTCGAACCAGGCGTCCTCGCAGATCAGCACGCCGAAGCGGGTGCCGCCGGATTCGAACACGACGGGCCCGAGCCCCGCGTCGCGGCCCGAGACGAAATAGCGGCGCTCGTCGAATACCTGGTAGTTGGGCAGCTCGCGCTTGGCATAGGTGGCCGTGACTGAGCCCCCTGCCAGCACCGAGGCCGCATTGAACACGCGCGGCACGCTGACCGACTTCGACCTAACATCGTCGCCATGATCGCCCGCCGCCCCACCCCAAGGATGTCCGACGACCACGTTGAGCCCGTCGCAATCGGCCAGCTCGCGTGCCAGCGCCTCGAGCGCGCTCGCGTTCGCGCGCAGGAAGGCCGGGCGCAGCAGCAGGTCTTCGGGCGGATAGCCGCACAGGGCCAGCTCGGGCGCGAGCGCCACGCGGGCGCCCTGCCGCCAGGCCGCGCGCGCGGCGTCGGCGATGAGCCGCGCGTTGCCGTCGAGGTCACCCACGGTCGGGTTGATCTGCAGCAGTGCGACCCGCACGGTTTGTGGCTCTGGCATGGACTGGAAGCGCGTTGACTGAAGCCGATTATCTCATCGAGGTGCACGATGGCGTCGGTGCCATCGAGCCGTCCCACTGGGACGCCCTGCTCGACGCGCAGGCGCATCCCACGCCCTTCATGCGCCACGCGTACCTGCGCGCGCTGGAGGCCTCCGGCAGCGTCGGCGGCGACACCGGCTGGCAGCCCGTCACGCTCGGCGTGCGCCGGCGCGCGGGCGGCGAGCTGGTGGCCGCGGCCTCGGCGTACCTGAAGATGCACTCGTACGGCGAGTACGTGTTCGACTGGGCCTGGGCCGACGCCTACCGTCGATACGGGGTGCCGTACTACCCCAAGCTGCTGGTGGCCGTGCCGTTCACGCCGGTGCCCGGATCGCGCCTGCTCGCGCGGGACGCGTCCTCGCGCGCGCTACTGCTGCGCTCGCTGGGCGCGCTGGCGCGCGAGACGGGCTGCTCGTCGGTGCACCTGCTGTTCGGCGACGAGGCCGACTACGACGCCGCGCGCGACAGCGGCTGGATGATGCGCCAGGGCGTGCAGTTCCACTGGCACAACCGCCACGACGTGGAGCCCGGCGACGCGGCCTCGCCCATCGTGCTGCCCTACGCCGACTTCGCCGACTTCCTGGCCAGCCTGCAGCGCGACAAGCGCAAGAAGATCGCGCAGGAGCGCCGCCGCGTGGGCGAGGCCGGCGTCGTGTTCGAGACGCTGGAGGGCGAGCGGATCGACCAGGCGGCGTGGGACTTCTTCCACCGCTGCTACGAGCACACCTATGCCGAGCATCACTCGACGCCCTACCTCACGCGCGACTTCTTCGCGCGGATGCAGGCCACGATGGCGGGCAACTGGGTGATGTTCGTGGCCTCGCGCGGCGGGCACCGCGTGGCGTGCTCGCTCATCGCGGTGGACCGGGACACCGGTGCCGCGTTCGGCCGCTACTGGGGCGCGCTCGAGTGGATTCCCAACGTCCACTTCGAGGCCTGCTACTACCAGCCGCTGCAGTGGTGCATCGCCAACCGGTTCCGCCGCTTCGAGGGCGGCGCGCAGGGCGAGCACAAGATGGCCCGCGGCCTGATGCCGGCGCGCACGCAGTCGGCGCACTGGATCGCAGAGCCCGAGTTCGCACGCGCCATCGGCTCGCACCTGAAGCAGGAGAGCGGATCGATCGACGAATACCTGAGCGAGCTGGACGACCGCTCGCCGTTCAAGCTTCCCCAGGGGTCTGGCTCCGAAGGGGCCTGACCCCGATCTTGAAACGTGATCTCGGCGCGATCGGGGTCACTTCTCGGCCAGCTTGGCGTCGTACGCCTTCATGCCGTCGACGATCTCCTGGCGCGCCTTCTCCGGACCTTCCCAGCCCTGGACCTTGACCCACTTGTTGGGCTCCAGGTCCTTGTAGTGCTCGAAGAAGTGCTGGATCGCCTTCAGGCGCATCTGGTTGATGTCCTCGGGCTTCTGCCAGTGGTCGTAGATCGGCTGGATCTTGGTGGTGGGCACCGCCAGCAGCTTGGCGTCGCCGCCGGCCTCGTCGTCCATCATCAGCACGCCGATGGCGCGGCAGGTGACGACCACGCCCGGGGTCAGCGGGAACGGCGTGATCACCAGCACGTCCACCGGGTCGCCGTCGTCGGCCAGCGTGCGCGGCACGTAGCCGTAGTTGCACGGGTAGTGCATCGCCGTGGTCATGAAGCGGTCGACGAACAGCGCGCCGCTTTCCTTGTCCACTTCGTACTTGATCGGATCCGCGTTCATCGGGATCTCGATGATGACGTTGAATTCTTGGGGCGCCTTGGCGCCAGGGGAGACAAGATGAAGGCTCATGGGGGCTCAGACAGTCGAGTTCGCGGGAATACCCGCATTCTACGGGTAGGCTCCGACCCGAAGGTAAACACCGTGTCGATGCCCGCGAGTGCGCCGCTAGGATCGGCCGGCGACCTTGCCTGCAAGATTGACCGAAGAGAAAAGCCGAACCACGCAGTGAGGCGCATCCGAACCACACAACGGGAAGGAGACAAGTCTTGATGTCAACGAACCTGGCGCTTGAAATCGCGCTCGCCTGCGGCGTCGTCGCAGTGCTCTACGGCTTCATCCAGCGGGCCTGGATCCTGAAGCAGGATGCCGGCAACGCCCGCATGCAGGAGATCGCGGCCGCCATCCAGCAAGGCGCCGCGGCCTATCTTTCGCGGCAGTACCGCACCATCGCCATCGTCGGCGTGATCCTGGCGATCCTCATCTTCATCTTCATCGGCGACACCGCCACGCAGCGCATGCTCACCGCGGGCGGCTTCGTGCTCGGCGCCGTGCTGTCGGGCGCCTGCGGCTTCATCGGCATGAACGTGTCGGTGCGCGCCAACGTGCGCACGGCGCAGGCCGCCACCAAGGGCATCGGCCCGGCGCTCGACGTGGCCTTCAAGGGCGGCGCCATCACCGGCATGCTGGTGGTGGGCCTGGGCCTGCTGGGCGTGGGACTGTTCCTCATGTTCCTGCTTCACGACGTGCAGACGGTCACCGCCGACACGCTCAAGCCGCTGCTCGGCTTCGCGTTCGGCTCCTCGCTGATCTCCATCTTCGCGCGCCTGGGCGGCGGCATCTTCACCAAGGGCGCCGACGTGGGCGCCGACCTGGTGGGCAAGGTCGAGGCGGGCATCCCCGAGGACGACCCGCGCAACCCGGCCGTCATCGCCGACAACGTGGGCGACAACGTGGGCGACTGCGCCGGCATGGCCGCCGACCTGTTCGAGACCTACGCGGTCACGCTCATCGCCACGATGACGCTGGGCGTGCTGGTGCTGGGCGGCTCGTCCATGAGCGCCGTGGTGTATCCGCTGCTGATGGGCGGCGTGTCCATCATCGCGTCCATCATCGGCTGCGCCTTCGTCAAGGCCTCGCCGGGCATGAAGAACGTGATGCCCGCGCTCTACAAGGGCCTGGCCGTGGCCGGCGTGCTGTCGCTGATCGCGTTCTGGTTCGTCACCAGGCAGGTGATGGCCGACGACGTGCTGGCCGGCGGCAACTCGGTCATGCGCCTGTTCGGCGCCTGCACGGTGGGCCTGGTGCTCACGGGCGCGATGGTGTGGGTCACCGAGTACTACACCGGCACGCAGTACGGGCCCGTGCAGCACATCGCCAAGGCGTCCACCACCGGCCACGGCACCAACATCATCGCGGGCCTGGGCGTGTCGATGAAGTCGACCGCCTACCCGGTGCTTCTGGTGTGCATCGCCATCTGGGTGTCGTTCACGCTGGCGGGCCTCTACGGCATCGCCATCGCGGCCACGTCGATGCTGAGCATGGCCGGCATCGTCGTCGCGCTCGACGCCTACGGCCCGATCACCGACAACGCCGGCGGCATCGCCGAGATGTCCGACCTGCCGCAGAGCGTGCGCGACGTCACCGATCCGCTGGACGCCGTCGGCAACACGACGAAGGCCGTCACCAAGGGCTACGCCATCGGCTCGGCCGGCCTCGCGTCGCTGGTGCTGTTCGCCGACTACACGCACGGCCTCGCGGGCCGCGGCATGCACGTCACGTTCGACCTGTCGGACTACCGCGTCATCGTCGGGCTGTTCATCGGCGGCATGATCCCCTACCTGTTCGGCGCGATGGCCATGGAGGCCGTCGGCCGCGCGGCGGGCGCCGTCGTCGAGGAAGTGCGGCGCCAGTTCCGCGACATCAAGGGCATCATGGACGGCAGTGGCAAGCCGGAGTACGGCAAGGCCGTCGACATGCTCACCACGGCCGCCATCAAGGAGATGGTCGTGCCGTCGCTGCTGCCGGTGGTGGTGCCGGTGCTGGTGGGCCTGCTGCTGGGACCGGCCGCGCTCGGCGGCATGCTGATGGGCACCATCGTCACCGGTCTGTTCGTCGCCATCTCCATGTGCACCGGCGGCGGCGCGTGGGACAACGCCAAGAAGTACATCGAGGACGGCCACTTCGGCGGCAAGGGCAGCGAGGCGCACAAGGCCGCGGTCACCGGCGACACCGTGGGCGATCCGTACAAGGACACCGCCGGCCCGGCCGTCAACCCGCTGATCAAGATCATCAACATCGTGGCGCTGCTGATCGTGCCGCTGCTGCCGATGACCGCCGCCACGTCGGCGGCCGTCGAGCCGGCCGCGGTGGTCGCACCGGCGGCGTCCGACGCGGCCTCGGCCATGCCGCCGACGCCGATCGCGTCGCCGCTGCCGTCGATGGACGGCGTCAGCGCCTCGACGCCGTCGGCGGCGATGCCGGCGTCGGCCGCGTCCGGGCCGTAACGCGTCGTCGAGGCTCGAGCAACGACCTCGACGCGACGGCGGCGGCGACTGGGCGGTCGAGGCCGGGAAAGACGCCTCAGATCGCCACGACGCCGCAACGCATCGCGTCATAGGACGCCTCGAGGTCGCGCGTGAAGCGCGACACATCCATCAGCGGCGAGGCCTGCAGCCGTGGGCGCAGGTCGCGGTGCAGCGCCCGCAGCGCCTCGCGGTCGACCGCGCGCGCGACGACCATGTCGACGAGATCGTCGATCGACGGCGCGATCCAGTCGTCCAGCCCCAATGCGGCCAGCATGCTGGCGGCGCTGCGTGACACGGAGGCCGGCCCCAGGGCGGCGGCCACTGGCACGCCCATCCACAGGGCGTCGAGCGTGGTGGTCCCGCCACCGTAGGGGTAGCTGTCGAGCGCGATGTCGACCTTGTTGTACAGCGACAGGTATCCCCCAAGGTGCAAGCGCCGAGTGAACTCGACGCGATCGGTCTCGACGCCGCCGGCCTCCAACTCGCGCAGGATCGCTGCGCGCTTGCGCCCCGACTGGGAATTGCCCACGAGCAGGCGCGATCCCGGCACGCGCGTGAGCAGTTGCGCCCAGCGCCGGCACATTGCCGGAGTGATCTTGAGCGCGGCGTTGAACGATCCGAAGGTCAGGTGTCCGGCGCGCTCGAACGGGGATCCGGGCGTGATCTCCTCGCGCACCATGGGCCGATAGGCCCACAGGCTGTTGGGAAGGAGGTGCAAGCGCTCCGTATGCTGTGCTTGCGCGATTTCGGGGGGATCGGCGCGATGGTCGGTCAGTCGATGGTTCATGCGCGTCAGGCCGGTCGTGTTGAGGTAGCCGAGCCAGCTCACCTGCACAGGCGCGGGCTGCTGCGCGAACACCGACAGGCGCGGCTCTCCCGTGTGGCCGCACAAGTCGACCAGCACGTCGATGCCGTCGGCATGGATGGCGTCGGCGGTCGCCGTGTCCGATAGCGCCGCCACGTCGCGCCAATGCTCGCTGACTTCGCGCAGGCGCCTGGTCATGCCGTCACCGCCGCCGCGCACGAACGAATAGCAGAACACCTCCACCCGCGTGCGGTCGTGGTGCTCGAGAACCGGCAGGAGGAAGAACGTTACCGGGTGCAGTTGCAGGTCCGACGACAGGTAGCCGACACGCAGCCGGCTTCCCGCCTCGAGGGGCCTGCCCGTATGGTGGAAGCGCACGGCATGCGCCTGCTCGAGGTCGGCGCCGAAGCGCGCGTGGCGCTCGAAGACCTCACTCGCGGACAGCCGGTCGGAATACAACGTCAGCAACAGTTCGAACGAGCGCCCGTGCCAGGACAGGGCGCCGAGGGCGGCAGCCCGATCCACCGCCTCCAGTGCCTCGTTTGCGAAGCCCTGGTCGCGCAGCACGATCGCCAGCGCCGACATCGTGGCCTGATTGTGCGGATCCCCTTCCAGCGCGCGTCGCAGCGCGTCCTCCGCTTCGTCCGGACGTTCCTGGCGGCGCAGCAGCGAGCCGAGGTTGAACCAGTTGCCGGGAGCGTCCGGCTCCAGGCGCAGCGCGGCTTGAAGCGCGCCGATTGCCGGTTCGCGTCGGCCCTGAGCATCGAACACGGCGGATTGGATCATCAGCGCCTGCGGGAAGTCCGGCCGCGCTCGCAGCGACGCGGCCACCAGCTTCTCGGCCCGATCCAGATCGCCTCGCAACAGCATCAGCCGCGCGTAGTTGTAGTTGCCGAAGGCATTGGCGGGATCGATCGCCAGCGTCCGCTCGTAGGCGGCGGCGGCACCGTCCGGATCGTCGTGCGCCGACAGCGCGATGCCCAGGTTCAGGTAGGCGCGAGCGTGGCCTGGCGCTTTTTCGACCGCCTGGCGATACCGGGCCTGCGCCTGCAGCAGCTCGCCGCTATCCTCCAGCGCATTGCCCTCGTCGATGAGCGCATCGGCCTCGGTGACGTCCTCGGGCGCGGCGGGCACCGACGCTTCGCGGCGCGCGAGCGCCGGCTCGGCGGAAGCGACAGGAGCGTCTGCGACGGCGGGCGCGGGCGCAAAGCGTTTGAGCAAGTTCTTGAGCATGCGGCGAGCGCCTTTTTCGAACATTCATTATCGATCCGGCGCGGGACGCACGCCCGTGCCGGCAGTAAATCAGCCCGGCTGCCTCCGGTAACGGCACCAACCTCGGAATTCTGCATGCGATGCATGCTGGCAGCCACGCAGCGGACGCAAAGCATGCTCTCAGCCGAAGTGCCCGCCGTACGCCGACGGGATCACATGGCCCTCCAGCGCCTGACCCACAAGCGGACTGCCCGCATCGGCGAGCACGATCACGCCGAACAGGCGCCGCCCCAGCGCGAGTTCGCGCAGACTGGTCTCCGTGACGATGCCGAGCAGACCGCGGCACCACGCAGAATCCTCGTCCCAGCCGACCGCGAAGCCACGCAACACGAGCACCACGCCCCCGCCGTCGGCGATGCCGAAGTCGAAGCCGTCGCGCAGCGCGTCGAGGCTGCGCGACCCCGGCGCCAGGTCGTATCCGAACTGTTCGCGCCACCGCAGCGTCTTTCCCAAGTGGACGAGCGCAGGCCCGAGGCCGCCGGCGAAGTCGAGCGTCACGACGCGGTAGTCCCGGCCGCGCAACCAGTCCTCGCAGCGGTGCGACATCACCTGCTCCACTGTCGCCACGCCGCGCAGCGCGAGCAGCGCATAGACGTCGAAGCGGCGCCAGTCGAGCGTCTCGAAGGCGGCGCCGCTCAGGCCAGCACCTCGGGGTTGAGCGCCGTCGGCGGCTTGCCGGCGTCGGGTCCGACGCCAAAGGCGGCCAGCAGGTTGTCCACCGCCAGGTTGGCCATCGCGCGCCGGGTGGGCACGCTCGCGCTCGCGATGTGCGGCGTCAGCACCACGTTGCGCAGCGCCAGCAGCGCGGGATGCACCGTGGGCTCGCCCTCGAACACGTCCAGGCCGGCGGCAGCGATCGTGCCGGCTTCCAGCGCGGCGGCCAGCGCGGCGTCGTCGACGATGCCACCGCGCGCGATGTTGGTGAGCGTGGCCGTCGGCTTCATCAGCGCGAGCTGCGCCGCGCCGATCAGGTGGTGCGTCTCGGCGCTGTAGGGCGTGACGATGACCAGGTGGTCGACCGTGCGCAGCAGGTCGGTCAGCGTCATCCAGTTGGCGCCCAGGGCGGCCTCGACGTCGGGCGCCAGGTGGCTGCGATTGTGGTAAGCCACGCGCATGTCGAAGCCGCCGTGGCCGCGCCTGGCGATGGCCTGGCCGATGCGGCCCATGCCCAGCACGCCCAGCGTGGCGCCGTGCACGTCGCCGCCGGCGAACATGTCCACGCCCCAGTGCTTCCACTGCCCCTCGCGCAGGAAGCGTTCGCTCTCGGAGTTGCGGCGCGCGGTGGCCATCATCAGCGCGAAGCCGAAGTCGGCCGTGGTCTCGGTCAGCACGCCCGGCGCGTTGGTGACGAGCACGCCCCGGGCGGTGCAGGCCGCGACGTCGACGTTGTTGTAGCCTACCGCCATCGTGCAGACGGCCTTCAGCTGCGGACAAGCGTCCAGCAGCACGACGTCGATCTGTTCGCTGCCGGTGATGAACACGCCAGCGCAGCCTTGCAGCGCCGCGATGAGCTCGGGCTGCAACAGCGGCGCTTCGCCCTCGTGGGTGCGGACGTCGAAATGGGCCCGCAGGCGATCGACGATGTCGCCGAACACGCAGCGGGCGATGAAGACGGTGGTTCGGCTCATGAATGGAATTTCGCGAATTCGTCGACCGCGGCTCTCGCGGTGGTCAGGCGATTGGCCACGGCGTCGGGGTCGGCCACGCCGAGCGCCATGCCGCACACCACCATCTCGTGGTCGCCCACGTCGAGCTCGCGCTTGATGACGCGGTGGAACTGCGTGAACGCGGCCTGCGGGCAGGTGTCCAGGCCGCGGCCGCGGGCGGCGATCATGATGTTCTCCAGGAACATGCCGTAGTCGAGCCAGCTGCCCTGGGCGAGCACGCGGTCGATGGTGAAGATGAAGCCCACCGGCGCGTCGAAGAACGCGTAGTTGCGGCCGTGCTGCGCGTGCATCTTGTCCTTGTCGGTCTTGCCGATCTCCAGCAGGCCGTACAGGTCCCAGCCGATCTTGCGGCGGCGGTCGATGTAGGGCGACACCCATTCACGCGGGTAGTAGTCGTACTCTTCGGCGTGCAGCGCGCGCTCGGCCGGATCGTCGTACGCGGCCAGAACGGCGTCGCTCAGGCGCCGGCGCGCGTCGCCGGTGAGCACGTGCACCTTCCACGGCTGGAGGTTGGTGCCCGAGGGCGCACGGGAAGCCACGTCCAGGATCTCGCGGATCGTCGCGTCGGCAACGGGCGTGGGCAGGAAGGCACGGATCGAGCGACGCGAGGTGATCGCCGCGTCGACGGCCTGGGAGGAGGAATCGCTCATAGCGGGGTCGTTCCGGAAGCAGTGGAAGAAACCATCCACGACTGCAGCACCGCGCGCAGCGGCTCGGGCAGCGGCACCGGCCGGCGCGTGGCGCGGTCGACGTACACGTGGACGAAGTGGCCGGCGGCCGCGCTGTCGGGCGCGTCGTCGGCAAACAGGCCGATCTCGTAGCGCACGCTGGAGCGCCCGAGCTGCGCCACGCGCACGCCCGCGGCCACCGGCTGCGGGAACGCGATCGGCGCGAAGTAGTTGCACTGGGTCTCCACCACCAGGCCGACGACCTCGCCCGCGTGGATGTCGAGCACGCCGGCGTCCATCAGCAGGCCGTTGACGGCCGTGTCGAAGAAGCTGTAGTAGACAACGTTGTTGACGTGCCCGTAGACGTCGTTGTCCATCCAGCGCGTGGTGATCGGACGGAACGCGACGTAGGCGCTGCGCGGCTCGGGGCCGCGGCGGATCGGTTCGGCGGCAGGGACGCTCATCGTTTCGGCAGAGGGGACGACGCGCCCATTGTGAGCGAGGAGGTTCACACCGTGCTGACGCGGGCTCATGCCGCCTGCGCACGTTGCGCGATGCGCAGCGTCTGCAGGTGCACGGCCACCGTGGTGTCGACCACGTGGCCGTAGCCGCCGGCCATCAGCACCACCGCCGGGATGCGGCGCTCGCGCAGCGCGTCCAGCACGATCTCGTCGCGCGCCGCCAGGCCCGCCGTGGTGAGCTTGAGGCGGCCCAGCCGGTCGCCTTCGTGCGGATCGGCGCCGGCCACGTAGAACACCAGACCCGGCGGGCGGGCGGCCAGGCGCTGCCACACGGTGGCCAGCGCGGGGCGCAACGCGTCCAGGTAGACGTCGTCGGTGCAGCCGTCGGGCAGGCCCACGTCGAGATCGCTGGGCGACTTGCGGAACGGGAAGTTGCGCTCGCCGTGCATCGAGAACGTGAACACGGTGTCGTCGTCAGCGAAGATGGCCGCGGTGCCGTTGCCCTGGTGCACGTCGAGGTCGATCACCGCCACCTGCAGCAGCGCGCGGCGGCGCCGGTGCCACTCGGCCTGCATCAGCCGCGCGGCCACGGCCACGTCGTTGAACACGCAGTAACCCGAGCCCTGGCCGGCGTTGGCGTGGTGGGTGCCGCCGCCCAGGCTGGCGCTGACGCCGCCCTCCTCGCCGTCCGACAAGGCCACGCGGGCCGCCGCGATGGTGGCGCCCACCGACCAGACCGCGCGCGTGGCCAGCGCCGGTGTCCAGTCGAAGCCGATCTCACGCTGGCGCGCGGCGCTCAGCGTGCCGCCCATCACGTCGGCGATGTAGGCCGGATCGTGGGCCAGCGCCAGTTCGCCCTCGCTGGCCGGGCCGCCGATGCGCAGCTCGATGCCGCTCGGGTCGGCCTCGACGCGGCGGCGCAGCAGGCCGTACTTGCCAATGGGGAAACGATGGCCCGGCGGCAGCGGCAGAATGTGGGGATCGAAGTGGAAAGCAATCACGGAAAGGTGTAGAAACGGTGGGGTCCTGGAGGGACCCCCCTAAAGCATGCTGCACCGCAGCATGAACACTTGCAAAAGGCTGACGCCATTCTATAATTCGTGAAATGTTGCACTGCAGCAATCCATTTGCGGCGCCCTGCAACCCGGCTTCCCATTCAGAAACCTCAGGAGATCCATCCCATGCTGACCGCTGAACAAATCGTCGCTGCCCAGAAGGCCAACCTCGAAACCCTGTTCGACCTCACCAACAAGGCGTTCGAAGGCGTCGAGAAGCTCGTCGAGCTGAACCTGCAAGTGGCCAAGGCGTCGATGGGCGAAGTGCAAGCCACCGCCGCCGCCAGCCTCGGCGCCAAGGATGCCCAGGAACTGCTGGCCCTGCAAGCCGGCCTGCTGCAACCCGCCGCCGAGAAGGCCGCCGCCTACGGCCGCCACCTGTACGACATCGCCGCATCCACCAACGCCGAGGTTTCCAAGGTGGCCGAAGCCCAGGTTGCGGCGACCCAGGCCAACTTCAACGGCGCCGTCGACAGCGCCGTCAAGAACGCCCCGGCCGGCACCGAGTCCGCCGCCGCCCTGGTGAAGTCGGCCATCGCCGCCGCCACCAACGCGATGGAAAGCGTGCAGAAGGCCACCAAGCAGGCCGCCGACGTCGCCGAAGCGAACTTCCAGACGCTCGCCAACAACGCCGTCAAGGCTGGCGGGACCGCCGCCAAGACCACCCGCAAGTCCGCAGTCTGAGCGTACTTCGCCCATGAAAAACCCGGCCGACGCCGGGTTTTTTCATGTTCGAGGGTGTTACTACGCTGTTGGCCCCAGAAACGGCTGAGAGCCAGCATCCATGCGGGTTGCAGCCCGTTCAAGGCCGAGCTTCAGACGCGAAGGTGGCATTTCGACTAAGTGTTTACCCACCCACTCGCATTTCTGTGCGTAAGCGTGTCTCGGCGCTCACCCAGGCCGGCGCGTCCGCAGCCCTGCCAAACCTCAAAACATCCGCGTGGCGGAACTCAGTACTGCCAAGATGACGGCCGCAACATCTCGGGCACCGCGTCCCTTCATTGCAACGCCCATCTCCATCGAATGCTCCAACGACGCGGCGTTTACGTTCGCTGAGCCAACGTAAGCTGTGTCATCGTCGCACAGCACGACCTTCGCGTGAAACGTCTCTCGCCCCGCGCTCGGATAGCGCGAAATCGAGTAGTTGTAGACCTCAACCTGTGTGCTGGCCAGCCATGGTGCGATGGTGTCGAAACCCCTTGGATAGTCGGCACGCGTCGAGTCTTCAAGGCTTCGCAGCACTAAAATCTTTTGGACGCCCGAGGGAACATCGGTGAACAGTTCCTTCAACCAGAGCGCGCCGGTGACGTCAAAGAACGGCGTCATCACGACGACTCTCGTCAGGGCTGTCTGAACAAGTCTTTTAAAGGCGTGTTCAGTCGGCTCAAGTTCGGCCGTTTTCCACCCGAGCGCGGCAAGGTTGTCTTCTAGAACGCACGGCCTCGGTGGCTTCGTCAGCACGACGTGAGCTGTCGTAGCATCCGCGTGTATCGACGCCTTGTAATGCTCGATTGCTGCGAGGGCTAGCGATATACGAGGCAACATGCTTGGTGATGGTGCTGCGAGGACGTAGCCGGCCCCCGAATCTACCGCCAGACCCACCCGACAGGCGGCGACCAAGACCTCTCGCGCTCCTCGCTCTTCGGTCAGCCCCAGCTGTGCGGCAGAGGTCAACGACCGTGCAGTCTGGGGAACTGTCGTCGACATGCTCGCCCACACACTCAGCATTTTGGACGCCGTACCTGCGCGGCCGGCGAGTGCTTCCAGGACGCTCTTCTCGAATGCGCTCAGGTGCAGCATTACTGCGCCGTGTACTCGAAAAAACCGCGAATGCCACCAGGACGCAAGTCGAACTTGGGGCGCTTTCCTGTGCCGCGTAACACTGAGCGGGACAGCAGTTTGTTGCCGGCCAAGCAGGACGTCTCAGGCACCATGATGCAGTCGGGGCATGAACCACCGCGGTGCGAACAAAGAGAGCCGGTCCCGCATTGCGTGGCCTTCGTCGAAAGCATTGCCTGGAGCATCGCGGTGCCAGAGTTCCGCCACATAGCCGATAAGTTGCCCAAGTCCATCGTCGTACCATTCCGATAGACCACAAATGCTAGGTCGGCTGGAAACAAGTACTCGCCGAGCGAACTCATGTCCAGCCCGGAATATTCAGACATGTGCTTCATCAGCAGGTGCGAGAAACTATGCAAAAGTGTGTATATGTAGAAATACACAGGCGGCTGGTCGCTTTCTGTCATTTTGTCGAGAAAAGGCGTCATTCTCTGAGCCGCCCCCAGCACGCCGGCCCCCACTTTTTCGGTACCATGAAGTGTGAACATATCAGCGCAGCCCAAGCCGTTAAGCCACTCGAGGACTACTTCCGGCTTCAAACGCACATAGAGCGCTTCGTTTCCCTGCTGAACGACGTAAATAGGATTTTTCGAACCACTGTCATAGGTGACTGGTGGAAACAGATTCAGCCTTACGGGCATGTTCATGCCTCGCTTGTCGTGAAGAACCGGTCCAGACTCCATTCGTGAATAGCCGAAAGAAAATCGACAGAGGTCGAACTCCCTGATGAGACCCATATCGGCGATTCCAAGCTTTGCAAGGTCTTGTAAGGTCTCTGCCTGAAGCAAGTCGCGTTCGACAGTGGTGTCCGGCGCCAAGTCTTCATCTAGGCGTGTGAACGAAACATACGGTTTCTTGCCGTGAAGTCTGCTTTCCACCGCGAGTCGCGTCGCTTCGAGAGTCGCGTGCTCGATACTCAACCTAAACGGGTCGAATTTCGATGCAAATAGTGTTTGCCTCTGCTGGAGGCACAACTCCAGGCTAGGCGGAAGCGACAGTTTCGGGACGAGAATTGCTCTACGTCGAAGGTCAGCGACGATGCGCTTTCGGGCATCGTACATTGTCGAAAGCATTCCCAGGATGCTGGCTCGCATCGACGCGTCACCAGTCGCAGCAATCATCTCGCCAGCTTTAATTGAGCTAGAGGCACCCTGGTACTCAAGAAGGTCCTTGACGCAATCCTCCCTTCCGTAACACGCAGCCTCCACCTCGACGTCGGTTATCTCAGAAATCCCGAACCCATATTGTGCCGCCACGAAATCTCTGAGCGAATCTTGCCGGTCAGGCCGCAGACGCAATAGCAGGTCTCTTCCTCCATCCTTGAAATCGATAAAGAGGTCTTGCTTTATGTAATAAACGCTAGACGCCCGATACGGAGCCGCCTGCATACTCACTTCAGTTCGTCGAAGTTCGGTAAATGCCGGCCCAATGATGCGAAGTGATTCCTCATCATTTTGTCGCCACTTTGTCGACAGCGGCTTGTTGCATTTCGCACACTCGAAGAACCAGTCTCCAATTCCCGCTGCTTTCCTGTTGAGACGAAACTCTTCATTGCCGCATACGCATTTGCTCCTGCGCTTCGCAACCTTGTTCTCGACGGCGTCCCATTGATACTGACCCGGGAACGGCTGCACCCAGCCCCCTGACCAGTGGACAAATATCACATCGAGCTGCTCCCAGTCGCAGGGGCCATCGAAGTCCCGGCACTTTAGGGCACTCAGCGCGGGAATCGCCTTGTCAAATTCTCTGAGCGAACTGAAATCGCGGAATAGGCGACATGCGCGGCAAACAAATGAGAGCGGTGCAGGTGTATACCCCATTTGCGATGGCCTACACAGGTGCACGCGGTCAATCCCTGGCGCCTGAAAGTCAGACCGGGTGTTGTCCAACATTTTCGAATCAACGCACTGCGGTGCCATTACCCGTGCCTGCGTGATATCGTCATCACGGCAGCTCATTCCAGCGTCAAACCAGGCCCTGCCGAGCTCATTGATTCGTTCGAAGATTTGAGCCTCTGTTGCATCCGCGAGGTCGATGGCTTCGGTAGGAACCGAACGTGCGATACATGCGCCGCTGCCTCCCTCAAATGTGAAGAAGCTTTCGGGGGCGTACGAACTCGCGATTTGATTTCGCGAGCGACTCATTGTTTTTGCTTTTGTCATTACCAGTCGCACCCCTTGGCGTCAATTTTCGGTGCAGTGTCATCGATGTCGGCACCCGAACCTTTTCGAATGAACAGCATCGCTTTCGCCGTCGTGTCATCAGGAGCCTGCTTATAGGCTGCATCATATTTTGACTCATATATGAGTCCGGGCTCGTCTACGTCGCGAAGGGAAATCATTGGACGCAGCTTCTTCGACCGGCTTTCAAAGAATTTGCCAAGTCGAGTTCCATTGACATGCATCGGCACGCCCAAGTCACTTTGATAGTTCCCAAGCTCGGTCTTCAACCGTGCCCTGTAATACGCTTCACCATCAGGCGGCGGCAAGGAGTTCAGTCCCAACGCTTCGGCCATAAATCTTTCAGTCGCCGCAAAGTTGTTCGAATTTGCCATGAAATCTCGGGCATCCTGCGCGAAAGCAAAGTTCGGAGAGTTCCGTTTTGCATCTGCTTCCGCAGCACACAGCAGCTCGATTGAATGGACACCGCATACGTACTCTTGGAAGAAGCTTGGCATGACCCGGATTTGAGCCTTTTCCGCCCAGCGGTCAACGGCCGCGGGAAGAATCATTCGCTCAAGGAAGCGATGAAAAATGTCAAAAATCTCAAGCACAAACCTGTCGCGCGGTCTCTGGGGTACAGGAACCAGAAGCGAAAAGCCTATATGTGTCCGTCCAATACGTGAGGAAGCTTGAATATATTCAGCAATATCAGACGGGACACCAGCGAAAAACATCGCATTGAATTCCTCGACGTCTACCCCGTGTGAGATAGCTGACGTCGCAATTACCGAGCGCAGCGTGTCATTCAACGCAGGAAATTCTACTCCGACAGCCACGCGCTGTTCCGCTCGACGAACAATATCTTGGATGCCGGCTGCTGATACCGCTCCAGAGAGGAGTTCCGAAGCAAGGGCTTCATCGGGATAGCCGTTCGCCTTGTGCAATTTCTCGAACTGCACTTTCTCGGTATCAATGACTTGGTCGCCGCCTTTCTTGTTCGTGACGTACGTCAGGGAGATGCGATGCAGGTCGACGAGCGTCAACAATGTCTCAGGGTCGCATTCCTGCAGCGCACGCGTGTGCTGCGCAGAGAGTTGGCCGTTTGACACCCACCGCACCAGTTCGGCCTTGGCTTGGACTTGCAAAATGGCGTCGCCGCTCCGGAGCCGCTCATACAGGCCCGTAACTATCAAGTGGTAGTGGCCGAGTACGGCAGCCATGGCTACCGTGTGCCGGTGTCCATTGGTCAATACGGCCGCGTAGACCCGCGCCCAGTGGCTGATTACCTCAACGTTGTCTGTTGACAAAGTTCTGCGTTCAGCATCTTCCGGTGCGTTGTCGGGCAACTGGGGCGTCGCATAGAAAGACGTGTAGAGGCTCGGCCCCGGGTACGGAAACTGGACAGTACCCACCCGTTGGTAGAGGTTTCGCATCTGCCGCTGGGGTTCGCTAACCGTCGCCGACGCCGCCACGACCTTTATCTTGCGTCGCACCTTCGTTCCGGGCTCATATGACAGCTGCGCGGGCAGAAGCTTGCCTAGCCGATTGAAGGATGCCTCCAAAGCTGACTCGAAGAGACCGGCGAACGTTCCAAGCGACTCATCCAAGAGGTGCGCTTCGTCCTGAATTAGCAGTGAAGGAAACGGGTCAAAAAACCGCTGTTCTCCGTCCGAAAAGGTCGGGAACAGCCCTCGCATCGAGGTGCCAGGCTCTCCGTCCCAATCCTTCGCCTTTGTCGGAACGAACAGGCGATTTGTCGCCTTTTCGATGAGCGGGGCAAAGCCGAACATCCCATAGAACTTGCGAATAGTTCCCTGCGATTGTCCGAGTGCCGCCAGCTTGTCCACTGTTCCCAGCAAAACTGAAGGCGCCAAGTCGTAGATGTCTTCGTCCACGATGTAGAACGGCAAGGCAGTAGGAGCGTCGTAGCGGGCGTTCCAAGAGCACTTCTCTCGGGCGGATGTGCAGTAGTGCACAAGCGCATTGCCACCGGTGCCTGACGCGCGCCGGAGTGCGAGTCGGCCTTTGACGTTGCAGAACGGGCATGTCTCCAGTTTTTGCCAACTTTCCTTGTACTGTTTGTACGGATTCGTACTCTTGTACGTCGGCTCTTTCGATGGAGCGACATCCTGCTCGGTGGGGACGTCCGAGTAGCCTTCAGTGGTGTGCCAGTTCGGAGTGTTCGCACCACCTACCCAGAAGCCCAGCGAGAACGGTTCCCCTGGGTGCTTTCGGGCAAAGCGCACAGCCTCGCCTGCACCCATCACCGCAAACGTCCGCCGAGCTTGCTGAAGCGTCAACAGTCGGAGGGGATACCGCATCAATGCACTAACGCCGTGTTGCTTTCCGCGGAGTCGGTCGATGAAAAGTACAAAGAGCAACAAGCCCAGGAAAGCTTCGGACTTGCCGCCCCCTGTAGCGAAGTACAGAAGCGTTACCGAGTTGGCATGTTGCGATGTACTGGCATCGTAGAAATCGTGAAACTCCTCCATCCGAGTCGCAAATGTCGGAATGGATGCAAGAATGAACGCGAGCTGAAATAGCCGCCAGTCTTGGTAGCCCTTGTTCTTAGCCACAACGGCCATCCCAGTGTTCATCGAGAGCCATGCCTCGAAGGGAATGCCCAGCCGCGATTTCTGCGCTCCTGGTCCGCTCCAATTAGCCTTGGACTTGGTCAAGATAGCCAGACCACACTGGATGGCGGCAAGCTCAGCACGCCAACCGACAATATCGAGTTGAAGCTTCTCCTGCTCCTTGACAAGCTGCTCCGTCGCAAAGGGCCCTTCAATGCCAGCGCCAACCGGCCGGTCCTTGACTTCATCAAGCCAGGCGGCGTACGAGGTCACAAGAGGACGCAACTCCTCCAACGAGTCCGGATGCGAAAGTCGTTCAATGTTCTGAGTAGCTCCGCAGTCAGTAGGAACAATGCGCGGCAGAACATAGCGTGGCGACCATGTCGTCTTGAGGATTCTGACGCCCTCCAAGTCCTCGGAAGTAACGCCCCCGTTGAAGCCGAGTGCCGCGTATTTGAGATATTCGTTGTAGCGGTAGGATGGCTTGACTCGGTCCAAATGCAGTGCTTGATGGTTCGCCGGAAGCAATGAGAGCGAAACCTCAACCTGAAAGAATCCCGGCTCCACTTCCTTTTGGTTGGTCGAAGTCAGCCCCTCGCTCCAATTTTCGAGTGCGACGTGTACGGTCATCAAGTCTGCGTTTCGAGGGTCCGGCAGTGCGTGGATATCCCATAGCAAGTCGATTTTTGGCACCACGACTTTGAGCTTCGAAGCACGCACTCTCGCAAGGTATGCGTTCCAGTTTCGGGTGTCTGAGGGCCGTATCGGGAGACCATGACGGAATCCCCACTGCTTTCCTCCGAACGGGTCGTCTTCGGACTGAGCCCACGCGTCCAGTTGAAGGGCTATGCTTTCGTTCAGAAGCTTCGACGCCAGCGCCGCGTCCGCCTGACAATTTGCGGGTGTAAATTCAAACGACGGAAGTGACAGGTCGATGCGGTACCACTTCGGGGGTGGCGCGATGGGTTGAGCAAGTTCGTCAGGCAAAGTCGCGCCCGCCGCTGCTTCGTGCTCAGGGGGCGTCTCATCATCACCGTCGACAGCGGCTAGGGCCGACTCATCGGGCTCCGCATCGTCTGCAGGCGACCTGTCCAGCGTGTTGTCGAAAGGGATGCCCATTGACTCATGCGCATCGCGTCTCGCCTGTTCACTCCTTACGGGCCAGTCCGGGTGCGTACGGGTCACTTTGCTCAAGCCAAGCTCCGTACGCAATGCATTCAGAGCATTCTTGATGCGGGACTTCAGCTCCTTGGACGCCTCTTTCGTTAGCGGAAAGTTCGGATACAGGGTGCCACCCTCTTTGGTCTCCTCCTCAGTAGATAAGATTCGCACATAAACAGCACCCCGAACCGCGACGCTGACCTGCTCGTTCACGGCGCTGCTCAAAATCTGAAAGTCGAGTCCATGGGCGCTGATTTGAATTGGGTTCGCTTCTTCGTCGCCGTCTCGCTCGTCTGCGGGCATGGGCACGATGAACTCTGACATCAGGACAGAGCTTGGCTTTCCCCCGTAGATTACTTGGTAGAACTCTGCCCGTCCCGAAAGTCTTGCTGAGAGATTGTTCAGCAAGCTGTCGACAACAGCTTCCTTGCAGGCGTCATGAATTGCGCGCGGATTCTTGCTAAGGACTGGCATCAGGCAGACTTCCGTTGAGAAGGTAGAACTTGGGGTGCGTGTATTTTCTCGACGCGCGAAACGCACCGAATAGCTTCTT
>JBBQYL010000077.1:0-21236 GCA_038208735.1 Burkholderiales bacterium | reverse complement strand
CTGATCATCTTCACCACTTGAAGCTTGAACGCAGGGTCCATCGGGCGGCGTGGTCGGCGTATCGTCTTGTCTGTCATGCTCGTCTCAGTCTCGGGGTTTCAAGCCCTTATCGAGCTGTCCGATTTGATTGGACCACGACACTGCGGACTGGTCAGCCGAATCAATACACCAAGACCGCTCGACCTCCGGGAGGACCTGGCAGCGAGTCCGGGCGTAATTGGCCAGCGAAATCATGTTGACCAAAAGTCGGTGCTGTAGGAGCTTCTTCTATCCACAAACTGCAGCAAGTAGGCGCTAAGCCAACGGGGAGTCAACTTCGAATTTTCATTTTGATAACGAAAAAGGGGCCTGGATCCCTCTCGGGAACCAAGCCTCTATCAACAAGAAATGCGGTTAGTAGGCTCTAGAACGGAATATCGTCGTCCATGTCGTCGAAGCCCGTCGAGGCCTTCGGAGCCGGACGCGGCGACGGGGCCGGGGCCGGACGGGCCGCCGGGCGCGACGGGGCGGCGTTGCGGTCTTCGTTGCCGTCGACGCCGTCGCGCGGGGCCAGGTAGCGGCCACCGCTGGCACCGCCGCCGCCGCCGCCGCCTTCATCGCCGCCGCTGTCTCGGCCGCCGAGCATCTGCATCTGTTCGGCGACGATGTCGACCGTGTTGCGCTCGATGCCGTCCTTGTCGGTGTACTTGCCGTACTTCAGGCGCCCTTCGATGTAGACGGGCTTGCCCTTCTTCAGGTACTCGCCGGCGATCTCGGCCAGGCGGTCGTAGAACGTGACGCGGTGCCACTGGGTGTCTTCGATGCTCTCGCCGCTGGCCTTGTCCTTGCGGCGGCTGGAGGTGGCCACCGAGACGTTGCAGATGGCGGTGCCGCCGGGCGTGTAGCGAACTTCGGGGTCGCGCCCGCAGTTGCCGATGAGGATGACCTTGTTGACTGACGCCATGTGCGTGCTCCAGGAAATGTTGGGGGACGGCTCCCCCGTGGCCGGCCGCCTGAAAAAAGGCGGCTACTTGGGTGAACCTGGATTATGCCGGGGCGCCCCGGTCGGCGGCCGGCGCGAACCCCGGGATTTCGCCAGGGTTCGCGCCGCTGCCGCGGTTCAAGGTTCGCCGTCCCAGTAGTCCAGATCGGTATCCAGCCGGTTCATCCGGGCGAACCCGAAGTCGTTGCCGGCCACGCGCGCGTTGGTGAGCACCTTGTTGGAATCGGGGTACTCCACCACCTCCGGGGTGTCCTTCGTCGAGATCGACAGGTACTTCAGCGGCGCGTCGGAGGTGTTGATCATCTGGTGCGGGTAGTCCGGCCCCGGCGGCACGAACACGATGTCGCCCGCCTTGACCGCCAGCATCTCGCCGGCCACGCGCATCGTGCCGTGGCCTTCCAGCACGATGAACATCTCCTCCTGCGCGTGATGCAGGTGATACGGACAGCCCCGCTTGCCGGGCTCCAGCACGTCGACGCTGGCGCCCATCTTGAGGGCGGCCGTGCCGCGCGCCAGGCGCGCGCCCATCCCGTCGTAGTGCGGTTCGCGCGTGTCGCGCGTGAGCGGCGCCTCGTTGAAGTTGCGGATGAGCTTGGCGCGGAGTTCTTCGGCTTTGGCGGACATGGCGCTCCTGTTGGAGGTTGGGCGGCGGGTTCAGGGTCGTGCAAGCCATTCTGCGACACACAGCTTTACCCTGCCGCGGCGAAGATCCCTATCAACCGATGGCCCCCGCCGGCCGTTGATCTGCAAAGAGGTCCGATCCCAACCCAATGACCGCTCACCATCCCGCCCCGCGCACGCGAGCGCGCGTTCCCGCGTTCGTGTGCACGACCGCGTCAGTGCGCGCGACCGCGCTCGCGCTCGCGGCGGCCGCGCTGGCGGGCTGCGGCACGCCACCCGCCGCGTCGCCGCCCCCGCTCGGACCGGCGCCGGTGATCGCTAGTCCGGACACGCATCGAGAGGCCGACGCCATGCGCGTGAGCACGCTCGATGCCCGCCGCGTCGACCGCGCCGGTTTCGGCGTCGACGCGCTCTCGCTGCAACAGGTCGGCCGCCTGGGCTATGCGCGCTGGGTCGACGAGCAGTTGCATCCCGCTCCGTTCGCGCCGCCGGCGCCGGTGGTCGAGCGCATCGCACGGATGAAGATCGTGCGCGAGCCGCTGCTGGTTCGATTGCGCGACGAGGCGGCGGTGAAGAAGGCCGCCGATGGCGTGGCCGACGACGAGCAGAA
Source organism: Burkholderiales bacterium (assembly GCA_038208735.1). Classification (GTDB taxonomy): domain Bacteria; phylum Pseudomonadota; class Gammaproteobacteria; order Burkholderiales; family Burkholderiaceae_C; genus Scleromatobacter. Next base: position 19,023 of record JBBQYL010000077.1, on the reverse strand, counting down.
GAAGACGGCGCAGCAGGCCTACCAGAAGGACCTGTACGTGCAGGCCGACGAGGCCACGCAACGCTGGCTGCTGACCGCGGTGAACTCGCCCAACCAGGTGCAGGAGCGCCTCGTGTGGTTCTGGGTGAACCACTTCTCCATCGCGCAGGGCAAGGCCAACCTGCGGGTGCTGGTAGGCGACTACGAGGCCACGCTGCGGGCGCATGCGCTGGGCAAGTTCCGCGACCTGCTCGAGGCCTCGGCCATGCATCCGGCCATGCTGCGCTACCTGGACAACGAGCGCAACGCCGCCGGCCAGCTCAACGAGAACTACGCCCGCGAGCTGATGGAGCTGCACACCCTGGGCGTTGACGGCGGCTACTCGCAGGCCGACGTGCAGGAGATGGCGCGCGTGCTCACCGGGCTGGGCATCCGCATCGACGCCACCGATTCGAAGGTGAAGCCGCAGCTGCAGGCGCAATACCTGCACGTCGGCGCGCTGGAGTTCAACCCGAACCGCCACGACCAGGGCACCAAGGGGGTGCTGGGCCTGCAGGTGCCGTCGGCGGGCATCGCCGAGGTGCACCTGATGCTCGATCGGCTGTCGCGCAACCCGGCCACCGCGCGCCACGTGAGCGCGAAACTGGCGCAGTACTTCGTGGCCGACGTGCCGCCGCCGGCGCTCGTCGACCGGATGGCGCGCCGCTGGCTGGCCACCGACGGCGACATCGCCGAGGTGATGAAGCAGCTGCTCACCTCGCCCGAATACGACGCGTCGCTGGGCACCCGCTTCAAGGATCCGTGGGCCTACGTGGTGTCGGCCGCGCGCCTGGCCTACGACGGCGACGTGGTGGTCAACCCGGCGCCGCTGGTCAACGCGCTGCGCCAGCTGGGCGAGATGCCGTTCGGGCGCGAGACGCCGGACGGCTGGTCCATGACCGAGGCCGCGTGGGCCAGCCCGGGCCAGATGACCGCGCGCTTCGACGTCGCGCGCAACCTCGTGGGCGGCAACGGCAATGGCAACGGCGGGCTGTTCCGCGTCGACGGACTGGCCGCGCCGGCGCCGCTGCCCAGGGCCCGGGTGGAGAGCGCGGCGTGGCTGCGCACGCAGGCGCCGCGAGAGTCCGAGGCCACGCGCCAGGCGCTGCTGGAGACGCTCCAGTCGCATCCAGGCGACTGGTCGTGGGTGGCCATCGTGTCGCCCGAGTTCATGCGCAACTGAGGGCGCAACCGAGTGCTCAACTGAGTCGAGGACACCCCATGCAACGACGCCATTTCCTGCACGCCGGCGCGGCGGCCGCCCTGTCGCTCAATGCCACGCACACGTGGGCCACCCCTGCGGGATCGACGCTCGACATCCGCCTGCTGGTGGTGTTCCTGCGCGGCGCCTACGATGCCTGCAACGTGCTGGTGCCGCAGACCTCGTTCTACGCCGAGTCGCGCCCCAACATCGGCATTGCGCGTCCCGGCGCAGGCAAGGACGCCGCGCTACCGCTCGATGCCGACTGGGCCCTGGCGCCCGCGTTGCAGTCCACGCTCTACCCGCGCATCCGCGCCGGCGAGGTGGCGTTCGTGCCGTTCGCCGGCATCGACGACCTGACGCGCAGCCACTTCGAGACGCAGGATCGCGTCGAGCTGGGGCTGCCGCTGCCGGGCGAGCACGCCGACACCTCCGCGCCTCGCGCCGACACCACGCAGGGCTTCCTGAACCGGCTGGCGCAGGAGCTGGGCGCGCGGCTCGACTCCGACCAGCGCGTGATGGCGTTCACCGATCGCCTGCCGATGGTGATGCAGGGCCGGCACATGGTGGTCAACACGAGCCTGGCACGCACCGGCAAGCCCGGCACCGACGCGCGCCAGGCCGCGCTGCTGCAGCGGATGTACGCCGGCACGCCGCTGGAGCGCGGCGTGGTGGAGGGCCTGGACACGCAGAAGCAGGTCGCCCTGGAGATGGCCGCCGAGATGCAGGAGGCCAGCCGCAACGCGATCTCGTCCAAGGGCTTCGACCTCGAGGCCACGCGCATCGCACGCCTGATGCGCGACCAGGTGCGCGTGGGCTTCATCGATGTCGGCGGCTGGGATACCCACGTCGGCCAGGGCGGCGCCACCGGCGCGCTGGCCGGCCGCATCACCGACCTGAGCCGCGGGCTCGAGACGTTCGCGCGCGAGATGGGCCCGGCGTGGAAGGACACGGTGGTGGTGGTGATCAGCGAGTTCGGCCGCACGTTCAAAGAGAACGGCAACCGCGGCACCGACCACGGCCACGGCACCGCGTACTGGGTGTTGGGCGGTGGCGTGCGCGGCGGCGTGAAGGGCGAACAGGTGGCGCTCACGGGTCCGGGTGCGCTCAACGAGGGCCGCGACTGGCCCGTGCTCAACGAGTACCGCGGCATGTTCGGCGGGCTGTTCCAGCGGATGTACGGGCTGGATGCGGCGGCACTGCAGCGGGTGTTTCCGGGCGGGCAGCCGAAGGATCTCGCGCTGGTCTGATGGCGCATCGGCACGCGTGGATTTCGCGACCTCGCGCAGGGTGACGCTGCGCTTGGCGTTCGTTCAGGAATAAATCTTGCCGTGAGGGTGACCAATTCGTGGGCAGGCGCCCACGGTCAAGCCCATCGGAGACTCCCCTCAATGAACGACAACACCCTGGCCAGCGACCTGCGCGCGGGAATGCCTGCACGCACGCGGCCCCTCGCATCGGAGCCGCTTGCCCATGACCGTCCCGCATCGGCCGTCTCGTGGGCCGCGATCATCGCCGGCGCGGCCGGCGCCGCGGCGCTGTCGCTGATCCTGCTGATCCTGGGCGTGGGCCTGGGGCTGTCGTCAGTCTCGCCGTTCGCCAACTCGGGCGCGAGCGCCACCACGTTCGGGGTCTCCACGATCGTCTGGATCACGTTCACGCAACTGGCCGCGGCGGGCATCGGCGGCTACCTGGCCGGGCGCCTGCGCACGCGCTGGGCCGCGACCCACGTCGACGAGGTGTACTTCCGTGACACGGCGCACGGCTTCCTGGCCTGGTCCGTCGCCACGCTGGCGACGGCGGCGATGCTGACGTCGGCGGTCGGCTCCATCGTCGGCACCGGCGCCAGCGCGGCAGGTTCGGTGGTCGGCGGCGCCCCGGCCACCGCGGCCTCGGCACCCGCGACCGAGGCCGCCCCGATGGGCGCCGAAGCCGGCCGCATCTTCGCGAGCGGCCTCGAGTCGGGCGCCCTGCCCGCCGACGACGTGAAGTACCTCGGCCAGCAGGTGTCGCAACGCACCGGCCTGTCGCAGGCCGACGCCGAGAAGCGCGTGAACGACGCCTTCGCCCACATGAAGGCCAAGGCAGACCAGGCCAAGGCGGAGGCCAAGGAGGCGGCCGACAAGGCACGCAAGGCCTCGGCCTACGCGGCGCTGTGGCTGTTCGTCTCGCTGCTGGTCGGCGCGTTCGTGGCCAGCCTGTCGGCCACCTTCGGCGGCCGCCAGCGCGACCTCGTCTAAGCAAACTCACCCTTTCCGGAGACTCACATGTGTTCACTGCTTCTTCTGTTCCTTGGCGTACCCATCCCCATCATCATCCTCATTGCGCTGTTCTCGCACTGATCCCAGGAGGCAAATCATCATGGCAACTGCAACCCGCAAGACCGCCGCGGCCCCCGCCAAGCGCGCGCCCGTTACCCCTCGCGCGCCCGCCGTCCAGGAGGCCACGGCGCTGTTGAAGGCCGATCACAAGCGCGTCAGCGACCTGTTCGACCAGTACGAGCACACGCGCTCCACGGCGAAGAAGAAGGCCCTGGTGGCCTCCATCTGCATGGAGCTGGGCATCCACGCCAAGGCCGAGGAAGAGATCTTCTATCCTGCCGTGAAGGCGGCGTTGAAGGACAAGGAAATGGTCCCCGAAGCGACCGTCGAGCACGCCACGCTGAAGGAGCTGATGGCCCAGGTGGAGGGCAAGGAGCCCGACGGCGAGATGTTCGACGCGAAGATCAAGGTCATGTCCGAATACGTGAAGCATCACGTGAAGGAAGAGGAGACCGAGATGTTCCCGAAGGCGCGCAAGACCAAGCTCGACATGAAGGCGCTGGGCGCGCAGATCGCCGCGCGCAAGGAAGAACTGAAGGCGTCTTGGCCGCTGTCGGAAGACAAGCCCGGCCTGCCGGGCCGCGTCGTGGAAGCGGTGTCCTGAGCGAACGCGACGGCCAGGCGCCCCGGCTCAGCGGGGCGCCTGGCCGTCGTTTCCGATGGCGCGCTCGACGGCATCGCGTGCAATGCGCGTGGCCGTCGCGTCATGATCGCCGGCCGGCGCCGCGTCCGCGGCGATGCCGGATTCCCTCATCAGTTCGCCCGCGGCTTGGGCCACCTGCGCAAGCAACGTCGCGTCGCGCGCGATGGCCTCGTCCGCGCCGTCGCCCCGAGCGTCGATCAGCGAGCAGAGCAGGCACAGCGGCGCGCCATCGGCGCCCCGCACTGCCGCGATCGACAACGCGGCGGGAAACACGCGGCCATCGGCCGTTTCGACGTCCATTCGCAGCGTGCCGCCCGGCGTCAGGTCGGCATGCGGCGTCGTCGACAGCGTGCTCAACGGCCGCCCCGCCAACGCCGCGGGATCCCGGCCCAGGAGGGCGCCGAACGCGTCGTTCGCGAACAGGATGGGAGCGCCCGGCGCCGCGGCGTCGGCGAGGGCGAGCGGCGTCTTCGCCAGGCGCGTCGCGACGATCACGGGCGCGGCCGGGCAGCCCGGCGTCGACGAAAGGTGGGGGAGGGAGTTCATGGCGGCAGGAGTCTCGCGCCGGATCGGCGTCATCGATGTCGGCACGCCGCGATCCCGCGGCAGGCTCGACATTCGATTCGGCCCCGGCGGCTTCCCGATTGCCTGAAGCTGTCCATGAACAAGCGCCAGACATCGACACGCGCATTGGGCGCGCTCAAGGACGGATTCGTCGCCCGCTTCAAGGCCTTCGTCGCCAACCCGAAATTCCCCTGCGTGGGGGCGAAGTCGGCCATGAACCGCGACCGCATGCGCTTCGGGCTCTATGACACGCTCAGCGGCGAAGAGGCCACCCGCACCCTGTGCGAGCAGTTGGCCGACTTCTCGGGACAGTATCCGAAGCCCGGCACCGACCCGGTGTCGTACGTGGCGATGTTCCGCGACCCGGTGGCCAACGAGGACGAGTTCCATCGCCGGCTGTGGACGCACCTCCAGGCGATGCACGACATCGACTCCGCATCCCATCCGTGGGACGACGCCGTCAGCGCCGACGCGGACGACGCGCAGTTCTCGTTCAGCATCGCGTCGCGCGCCTTCTTCGTGGTGGGCCTGCATCCGCATGCGTCGAGGCTGGCCCGGCGGGCGCCGTTCCCGTGCCTGGTGTTCAACTTCCACGACCAGTTCGAGGCGATGCGCCAGGATGGTCGCTACACCAAGCTGCAGGACGCGATCCGCGCGCGCGACGTCGCGCTGCAAGGCGACATCAATCCGGTGCTGGGGCGGTTCGGCGAGGCGTCGGAGGCACACCAGTATTCGGGCCGTGCGGCACCTGAGGCCGACCCGGTCGCCTTCATCGCGAGGCAAGCGGCGTGATGGCGGCTTCGATGACCTGCGGCTGCACGCGGATCGCGCCGCAGTCGGGCGCGGGCTTCCGGCTGAGCAAGGGCGACGTCCTGCGCGTGATCGATCCCGAGGGCGAGCAGGTGTCCGACCTGTTCGCGTTTTGCGACGGCGAGCCGGCGTGCAGCCTGTCGTCGGGCCGCACGATCGACTATGCCGGCAAGATCTACCTGTCCAAGGGCGACGTGCTGTGGTCCAACGACAGCCGGCCGATGTTCACGATCCTGGAGGACGACGTGGGGCGGCACGACTTCCTGCTCACGCCGTGCAGCCAGGAAATGTTCGAGATCCTCTACAGGCACCGCGGCCACCACCCGAGCTGCTTCGAGAACCTGCGCCGCGCGTTCGAGCCGTTCGGCATCGAGCCGGCGCGCATCTCGACCACGTTCAACATCTTCATGCGCGTGGACGTGGCGCCCGACGGCGCCGTCGCGGTGAAGCCGCCGCTGTCCAAGGCGGGGGACCGGATCGAGCTGCGTGCCGAGATGGACATGGTGTGCGCGCTCACGGCCTGCTCGGCAGAGGGCTCGAACAACGGCACGTTCAAACCCATCGATTTCGAGATCATTCCCGCGGGCGCGGCGTGACGCGCGGGCGCACCCACACGCCCATCGTCGCCACGCTGCGGGGCCTGATCGCCGAACACGACTGGGCGCCGCGCTTCGATGCGGCCGTGCAGCAACTCGTGGCCCAGGCCATCCCGGCGCTCGCGGGCATCCGCACGCTCGACGACTATCTCGCGTTCATCGACGACATGGTCGCCTGGGCACCGCGCGAGCGCACCGACTCCCTGCTCGTGCACGACAAGCTGGTGACGTTCCACTTCCTGCTCGACCAGCCGGCGCTGCGGCCGCTGCAATCGCCGCGCGACGCGGCGGCCGCCGAGCCGGCATTGACGCCGCTGTCGGCGTGGATTGTCGACTTCGCGCGCACCTGGGGCGCCTGGCTGGACACGACGGCTTCGGCGGCCCACGTGGACACGTTCCGCACCAACCCCTCCTTCCGCTGGGACGACTACATGCCGCCGCCCAGCGGCTACCTCACGTTCAACCAGTTCTTCGCGCGCCATGTCAAGCCGGGGCGGCGGCCCGTCGAGGCCTTGTGCGACCCGCGCGTCGTGGTGTCCCCGGCGGACGCGGCTTTCATGGGGCAATGGGCGGTCGACGACGAGTCGGGCATCGTCGTGGAGGACGCGCGCCTGGCGCTGAAGGGGTTGCGCTGGTCGCTGCATCAATTGCTGGCCGGGAGCCCGCATGCCGATCGCTTCGCCGGCGGGGTCGTCACCCACGTCGCCCTGCGCACGTTCGACTATCACCGTTGGCACGCGCCGGCGGCCGGCACGGTGCTGGAGACCCGCGTGATCCAGGGCCGCGCCTGGCTGGACGTGCAGGTAGAGGAGTCGCCCGTCGACGGCGGCGTCGAACGGCGCATCGAGGCGGTGGAAGGTACCGGCTACCAATTCCTGCAGACCCGCGGCCTGGTGGTGCTGGACACCGGTGCCGGCCTCGTGGCCTGCCTGCCCGTGGGCATGGCCCAGGTCTCCTCGGTGGTGATCACGGCCGAGGTGGGCGCGGTGCTGCGCAAGGGCGCGGAGATGGGCTACTTCCAGTTCGGCGGATCCGACTTCGTGATGGTGTTCGAGGCCGGCTGCGCGGTGCGTCTGGACGCCACGCAGGGACAGTCGTTCCGCCAAGGCCAGGGGATCGGCCGGATCGGTCGGTAATCGACCTCGGCGCGCCGGTCGCCTTTGCCCGCGCCCTGTACCATGGAGGCCTTGTTTTCACAGCCTGCCGCGGCCTGCGCCGCGCGGCCCGCACCGGCCCTTTTCCGTGTCAGATCTCGACTACGACTACGACTTCGATTCCCTGCCCACCACGCGTCCAGCGGGGTCGGAGGCCAACCAGGCCGTGCGCGTCGCCGCCGATCCTTCGCGGCGCCGTTCCGCCAACGGGCAGGATCTGCACGCGATCTTGCAAGAAGTGTTCGGCTACAGCGCCTTCCGCGGCGAACAGCAGCAGATCATCCAGTCGGTGACCGACGGCGACGACGCGCTGGTGCTGATGCCCACCGGCGGCGGCAAGAGCCTGTGCTACCAGGTGCCGGCCATCGCGCGCCACCGCGCGGGCCTGGGCGTCACGCTGGTCATCAGCCCCCTCATCGCGCTCATGCACGACCAGGTGGGCGCGCTCGAAGAACTGGGCGTGCACGCGGCCTATCTCAATTCCTCGCTCACTGGCGACGAGGCCCAGCGCATCGAGCGCGAGATGATGAGCGGCCGCCTGGTGCTGCTGTACGCGGCGCCCGAGCGCGTCACCAACCCGCGCTTCATGGCCATGCTCACCTCGCTCGACGAGCGCGGGCTGCTGAGCCTCGTGGCCATCGACGAGGCGCATTGCGTGAGCCAGTGGGGCCACGACTTCCGCGAAGACTACCTGCAGCTCGCGCAGCTGCACGAGCGCTTTCCCAACGTGCCGCGCGTCGCGCTCACGGCCACGGCCGACGACCACACGCGCGCCGACATGCGCGAGCGTCTCGCGCTGTCGGGCGCGCGCGAGTTCATCTCCAGCTTCGACCGCCCCAACATCCGCTACACCATCGTCGAGAAGGACGAGGCCAGGAAGCAGCTGCTGCGCTTCCTGCGCGACGAGCACGAAGGCAACGCCGGCATCGTCTACTGCCAGAGCCGCAAGAAGGTGGAAGAGACCGCCGTCTGGCTCACGTCCGAAGGCATCTCCGCGCTGCCGTACCACGCGGGGCTCGACTCCGATGTGCGCCGCCGCCACCAGGACAAGTTCCTGCGCGAGGACGGCCTGGTGATGGCCGCCACCATCGCGTTCGGCATGGGCATCGACAAGCCCGACGTGCGCTTCGTGGCCCACCTCGACCTGCCCAAGAACATCGAGGGCTACTACCAGGAAACCGGCCGCGCGGGCCGCGACGGCGCGGCCGCCGACGCCTGGATGGCCTACGGCCTGGCCGACGTCGTCAACCAGCGCCGCATGATCGACGAGAGCCCCGCCGGCGAAGAATTCAAGAAGCAGCAGCGCGCCAAGCTCGACGCACTGCTGGCGCTGGCCGAGGCGCACGACTGCCGGCGCGTGCGCCTGCTGGCCTACTTCGGCGAGCACAGCACGGCGTGCGGCAACTGCGACAACTGCCTCAACCCGCCGGCCACCTGGGACGCCACCGAGGCGGCGCGCATGGCGCTGTCCACCGTATACCGGTTTCGCCAGCATTCGGGGCTCAGCTTCGGCGCGGGGCACCTCATCGACGTCCTGCGCGGCAAGGTCACCGACAAGACCACGCAGCACGGCCACGGCACGCTGTCCACGTTCGGCATCGGCGCCAAGTGGTCGGAGCAGCAGTGGCGCGGCGTCATCCGCCAGCTGCTGTCGCTGGGACACCTGCAGTCCGAGGGCGAGTTCACCACGCTCGTGCTCGCCGACAGCGCGCGCGCCGTGCTCAAGGGCGAGGTGCCCGTCACGCTGCGCGAACATCGCGAATCGCCCAAGGGATCGGGCCGCACGCGGCGCTCCAGCAGCAGCGGCGGCGGCTCCAGCGGGCGCAGCACGGCGGCGCCCATCAAGCTCGACGCCGACGGCGACGCGCGCTTCTCGGCCCTGCGCGCCTGGCGCTCCGAGGTGGCGCGCGAGCACAACCTGCCGGCCTACATCGTGTTCAACGACGCCACGCTGGCGCAGATGGCGCTCACCGCGCCGGGCACGCTCGACGAGCTGTCGGGCATCAGCGGCGTCGGCGCCAAGAAGCTCGAGGCCTACGGGCGCGAGATCCTGCGGGTGCTGGCGGGTTGATCCAGGCCGCCCGCGCGAAGTCGTTCGCGCCCTTCGTCCCGCTGCTGTTCGTCGTCCTCTGGAGCACCGGCTTCATCGGCGCCAAGCTCGGCCTGCCCGATTGCGAGCCGCTCACGCTGCTGACCCTGCGCTACGTGGCGGTGCTGCTGGTGATGGGCGCGGTGGCCCTCGTCACGCGCGCGCCGTGGCCCGCCGCGCCGGCGCAGTGGCTGCACATCGGGGTGTCGGGGCTGCTGGTGCACGCGGTCTATCTCGGCGGCGTGTTCACCGCCATCCGGCTGGCGCTGCCGGCGGGCGTCACGGCGCTGGTGGTGGGACTGCAGCCGGTGCTCACGGCCCTGGGCGCCGGCCTGTTCCTGCGCGAGCGCGTGCGTGCCGCGCAATGGGCCGGCCTCGCAATGGGGCTGGTCGGCGTGGTGCTGGTGGTGGCGCACAAGGTGGCCGGCAGCGGCGGGCCCGCGGCCGCGACGCTGCTGGTGCCCGCCGTCGTCGCGCTGCTGGGCATCACCGCGGGCACGTTGTACCAGAAGCGCTTCTGTCCCCGCTTCGACCTGCGCACCGGCTCGGTGATCCAGTTCCTGCCCTGCCTCGTCGTCACGGCGCTGGCGGCCTGGCGCACCGAGACGATGGCGGTGCACTGGACGCCCGCGTTCGCCTTCGCGCTGGCCTGGCTGGTGCTGATGCTGTCGGTGGGCGCGGTCAGCCTGCTCAACACGCTCATCCGCAGCGGCAGCGCGGTCAACGTCGCCAGCCTGTTCTACCTGACGCCGCCCACCACCGCGCTGATCGCGTGGGCGATGTTCGGCGAGACGCTCACCGGACTCGCGCTCGCCGGCATGGGGCTGGCAGTGGCGGGCGTCTGGCTCGCGCGCAAATAGCTAGTTCGAGTACTGGTCGCGCTCGTCGCGCGCCTTCAGCAGCTTGGGCGTGATCTCCACGGTGGTGACGGTGTCCGACACCCACACCATGCCGTCCTGGATCGTGATTTGCCAGGCCATCGTGCGCGCCACCATCTTGCCCAGCGCCTGCGACACCTCGGGGTCGACCGACCACACCTCCACCTTGGGCGCGCGATTGAGCTTGCCCGCCAGCGCGGCCCACCAGATGGGCGTGCTGGCGATGTAGCTGTACACGGTCACCTTCTCGGCGCGGCTGCTGGCCTTGGCCAGGCGGCGGTCGTCGGGCTGGCCCACCTCGATCCAGTGGATCACCTGGCCCGTGAGGTCGACCTGCCAGAGATCGGGCTCGTCGACGTCCCACAGGCTCTTGGCCAGCACCAGGTCGCCCTTCTCGCGGTCGGCCGGCACGTTCAACGCGTAGGCCAGCACGCGCATCAGCATGCGCTCGTCGGTCTCCGACGGGTGGCGGGCGATGGTGAGCTCGTGGTCGCCGTAGATGTTGCGGTCCATGTCGGCGAGTTGCAGACGGACCTTGTGAATCGTTGCTTTGAGGGCCATGCCCCCATTGTCGGCGAAGGGCCCCTTTACAGCGAGGCGTCCCCGCAAAGCACCAGCGCCCGCCCCCGCATGTCGAACTGGATCGAGACCGTGAAGCACATGCGCGAGCCCCGCAGCGTCATGTACGGACGCGTCACCTGGGCGATGTTGGGCGACGCCTCGGCGCCGCGGAAGTAGGCGCGGCGCGACCAGCGGGCCTGGCGCGTGTCGTGCAGCGGCGTGAAGCGCTCCACGCTCCGCAACTGCAGGTCCGACAGCCCGTCGCGGAACGCGTTGCCCACCACCTGGCGGCCCTGCTTGTCGAGCAGGTAGCACATGTCCGAGCCGGGCTGCGACAGGAAACGGTGGCAGGCCTCGTCCATGGACGCGCCCCCGGCCAACAGCACGCTGGCCAGCTCGATGGACTGCTTGTACGGCGACATCTGCTCCTGCCAGACCCGGTCGTCGCTGGCCGACTGCTGGTCGAAGCGATCCCAGGCCGCGCCGAGCGCATGCAGGCCCGCGCCGGCCGCCAGCACGGGCGCGGGGCGTCCGAAGTGGTAGCCCTGCACGAAGTCGACGTCGCAGCGCAGCGCCGTGTAGGCGCCTTCGTCGGTCTCGATACCCTCCATCAGCACGAGGCAGCCGCACTCGTGCAGCAGCGACACCATCTGCGAGGCGATGCGGCGCGCATGGGCGTCCACCTCGGCACGCGCCACCACGCTGCGATCGAGCTTGACGATCTCGGGCCGCAGCCGGAACACGCGGTCGAAGTTGGAATGCCCCGCGCCGAAGTCGTCCAGGGAGACGAGACACCCCAGCTCGCGCAGCTCGTCGATGCGCCGGTCGAAGTCGGCGTCGTCGGGCAGCGTCGATTCGAGCACCTCGATGACCACCTGGCCGGGGCGCAGGCCGTGCGCGTCCAGCGCGTCGGCGATCTCTCGGATGACCGGGCCCGACGCGGACGCGAGCGAGCGCGGGTGCACGTTCAGGAACAGCCATTCGTCGGCGTCCTTGCCGGCATACGCGGCCAGGTGCTGCAGCAGCGAGGCGCGATCCAGGCCCACGCGGGCGTCGTCGCCGTCGAAGCGGGCGAACAGCTCCATCGGCGGCACCGCGGCGCCGGTGTCGAGCGAGGCGGCGCGCAGCAACGCCTCGTGTCCCACGGCGCGGTGGTGCGTGAGGCTGTAGATCGGCTGGAAGTGCGAGGCGAGACGATAGCCGGCGTGCTCGGACGTGACGAGCGCCGTGGCGGGCGAACCGGCCGCGTGCACGGACGCCGGCGCTGGCGCGTCGGCGATCGGGGCGGGCGCGACGGTGATGGAAGGCTGTGGAACCATGGGGGGGCAGGACGGGGACAACGCGGCGGCCGCTCGTGGCAGCCGTCGCGCGGGACGGCACGAAGGTTTCTCGCAGGCGAGAAATCGGCCGAAGACAGTCCGAATCCCTCGGATCGACATCGATGGTGCCAAGTTGAGCACAATTGGCGCGCCTTGGGCGGTCAGGTAACGCCGCGACGTGCGGAAGTTCGCGAACCCTGGCGCCAATGCAACGACTATCGGTCCTGCATGCGCATGAGGGTATTGATGCTGGTGGCCGATTCGAGCAGTCGCGGCAGCAGGCGCTTGCGCATCTGGTCGGGCGGCATGCGCTGGTCCTGCGCGCTCACGTTGATGGCCGCCACCACGCGGCCGGCGCGGTTGACGATGGGCGCGGCCATCGACACCAGCCCTTCCTCCAGCTCGCCATGCACCAGCGCATGGCCTTCGCGACGCACGCCATCGAGCAACGCCATCAACGCGTCGACGTCCGTCACCGTTCGCGCGGTGCGCGCCACCAGCGGCGCCCGCGCGAGACGCGCGCGCCGCTCGTTCTCCGGCAGGCCGGCCAGCAGCACGCGGCCCATCGCCGTGCAGTAGGCGGGCAGGCGGCTGCCCGGGCCCAGGCTGATCGCCAAGATCTTCTTGGCCGGCACGCGCAGCACGTAGACGATGTCCTCGCCATCGAGCACGGCGGCCGACGACGACTCGTGGATGTCCTGCACCAGTTCCTCCATCACCGGCTGGGCCAGGTGCCAGACGGGCTGCGAGCTGAGGTAGGCGAAGCCCAGCTCCATCACGCGCGGGGTGAGCCGGAACTGCCGTCCTTCGGACTCGACGTAGCCCAGTTGCTGCAGCGTCAGCAGGATGCGCCGCGCGCCGGCCCGCGTGAGCCCGCTGCGCTCGGCCGCGCCGGTGAGCGTCTGCGTGGGCGCGTCGGCACCGAAGCTGCGCAGCACGGCCAGGCCGCGGGCGAACGACTGCACGAAGGCGTCGCCGGGGCGGTTGCCAGCGGAAGGCGTGGGGTCGGCGGAAGGCGCGGGGTCGGCGGTTGGGACGGTGGAGTCGTCGGACATGCAGCGATTCTGCCTCGTGCGGGTCACGCGATGCCGCCAGCCCGCAAAGCTGTCATCCTGCGCGCAGTCGCAGGATCCATCTCCGAGAGTCACGTCGTCGGCGCGCGTGGATCCTGCGACTTCGCGCAGGATGACGGCATGCGGCGCGCAAGATGGCGGCATGCGGTGCGCCGGGTGACGGCATGCGGCGCGCAGGATGACGGCATGCGGCGCGCAGGATGATGGCCTGCCGCGGTGCCTCCGGTCACACCCGTGACACTTGGCAACGTCGATTGACGCCTCCCGCGGCCGATGCGTAAATCAACGAGCCTGCGCCGCCTTCCCGGCGCCGCAGGCCGCACGCCACTGCCCGTTCCTTCGCCCAGCGAGTCCGCCGCGCCATGCCATTTCGCCGCTTGAAGCACGTCCCGTCCGCCGCCTTGTCGCTCGCCTTGTCGGCGCTGCTCACCGCCTGCGGCGGCGGAACCCCCAAGGGCGACACCCCGCCCGTGCCGCCGGCCACCACCTACACGGCCACAGCCGGCGTGGCGCAGAAGGGGCCGCTGGCCATCGGCTCGGCCGTCACCGCGCGCGAGCTGGGGCTCAACCTCTCGGCCACCGGCAACCTCTACACGTACGCCACCACCTCGGCCACCGGCGCGTTCACGCCCGACGCCCCGTTCGGGTCGGCGCTGCTGTCCGTCACCGCCACGGGCGGCTACATCGACGAGGTCACCGGCCTGGCGTCCGACGGCCCCGTCACGCTGAAGTCGTACGCCAACCTGGCCAGCGAGACGGTGCTCGACGTCAACGTGCTCACCACGCTTGCGTATACCCGCATCAACACGCTGCTCAACGCCAGCACCACCGGCCTGTCGTTCGCGGATGCGCGCGCGCAGGCGGAACGCGAAGTGCTGGCGACCTTCGGCATCGTGCTGGCCACGTCGCCCGGCGCGTTCGGCTCGCTCGACGCAAGCGCCGCCACCGACGGCGGACACCTCCTGGCCGCGCTTTCCAGCGTCATCGTGCAGGGGCGCACGTCGGCGCAGGTGAACGCGCTGCTCGACAACCTGCAGGCGGACATCGGGGCCAACGGCACGAACATCAGCAGCTCCAACAGGTACGCGCTCGCGCTCGGCGCGCACGCCCTCCACCTCGACGTCGTGGCGGCGCACCTGGCCGCCATGTACGGCACCCCCTTCGACGCCAACGCGCTCGCGCAGTGGGTCGACCAGGACGGCGACGGCGTGATCGGCCGCAACGAGTTCCGCATCGACGATGCCACGTCCACGTCCACTTTCGCGCTGCCCGCCGAACTGGTGGCGGCGCGCGCCAACACGAGCGTGTCGCTCACCTCGGGCCAGCTCGTCGTCAACGGCGCCGTGGTCGCCCAGCCTGCCACGCTGCACGCCGGCGACACCGTCGCCATCGCGGCGCCTGCATCGCTGGCCGACGGCGCGCTCAAGGTCTACCTGCAGACCGGCAGCACGCCCGTCGCGCGGGTGATCTTCGTCAAGGGCCTGGCCTCGATCGCCATCACGCCCACCAGCGGCACGTTGCCGCTGGGCATCTCGCAACGCTTCGTGGCCACTGGCACCTACGCCGACGGCCACAGCGCCGACGTCACCGACTCGGTGACGTGGACGTCCAGCGCACCCGCAGTGGCCGACATCGGCGCGGCCACCGGCCTGGCCGATGCGTTGACATCGGGCAGCACCACGCTCACCGCCACGTCGGGCAGCGTCAGCGGCACGCTGTCGCTCACCACCACCGCGGCCACCCTCCAGTCCCTGGTCATCGCGCCGGCCACGCTGCAGACCGGCGTGGGCATCACGCGCCGCTTCGTGGCCACCGGCACGTTCTCCGACGGCAGCACCGCCGACGTCACCGCCAGCGCCCACTGGACGACGCAGACCTCGGGCATCGCGTCGGTGGGCAATGGCGCGGCCAGCGGGCTCGCGCTGGGCTCCACCGGCACCACGGCCACCCTCGGTACGGTGTCGGCCACCGCCACGGTCGACGTCACCACCAACACGTGGACGGCCGCGCCCACCATGCCGACCGAACGCGTGGCAGGCCACAGCGCCACGCTGCTGGCGTCTGGCAAGCTGCTGGTGGTCGGCGGCGTCAAGTCGGGCGGCGCGGGCACCGCGGCGACCGACCTGTTCGATCCGGCCAGCGCCACGTGGACGTCGATGGCGCCCATGAATACGATGCGTTCGTCGCACGCCGCCACGCTGCTGGCCGACGGCCGCGTGCTGGTCACGGGCGGCTCCACGGTATCGAGCTCGGCGTCCAAGGGCTACGTCAACAACACGAGCGCCGAGATCTACGACCCGGTGGCCAACACCTGGACGCCCACGCCGCCGATGAGCGTGGCCCGCGCCCACCACACCGCCACGCTGCTGCCCGACGGCAAGGTGCTGGTGGTGGGGGGCGAGAACGTGCGATACCTGGTGGAACCCACCGCGGAGGTGTACGACCCGGCCACCAGCACCTGGGCCGCGCCGCGCACGCAGCCGCTGGCGCCGCGCTCGCAGCACACCGCCACGCTGCTGCCCTCCGGCCAGGTGCTGATCGCCGGCGGCTTCGACATCGTCGACGGCCTGCTCAGGCCCGCCAACACCGCGGAGCTGTACGACCCGGTGTTGCATACGACCACCACCACGGCGCCGGACGGAAACGGCGGCACCACCACCGTCACCACCATCACCGGCGGCCTCGACTTCACGGCCACCGCGACCATGGCCTCCGCGCACTACGGCCAGAGCGCCACGCCGCTGCCCGACGGCCGCGTGGTGATCGTGGGCGGCAACACCACGCAGACCGAGATCTACGACCCCGTCGCCGCCACCTGGACGACGCAGGCCACCACCGCGTCGGTGCACACCGCGCACGGCGCCGTGCTGCTGCCCGATGGCCGCATCCTCGTGGTGGGCGGCACGCAGTTCGCGCTGCCCGACGCGGAGCTGTTCGATCCCGCCACAGGAGCCTGGAGCGCCGCGGCGCCCACGCTGGTGCTGCGCAGCAACCCCACGGCCACGTCGATGCCCGACGGCTCGGTGATGGTGTGCGGCGGAGCGCTCGAATCGGCAGGCGTCGATTGCGAGACCTGGTGGTGATGCGGCGCGCCTGAGGCGACAACCGTGGGGGGGTATGCGGCGCCGCACCGGGCTACGGCTCGCGCGGGCCCTGATGTAGGGATAGTGGCCGCCGACGGCCGGGAGGATCGTCGGCGCTCCCTGCCCTCACATCAAGGAGAACCACCATGGCTGCAACCCTGCGCTCGCTCGTCGGCGCCCTCGAAGACGATCCCTGGTGCGGCACGCGCTGGCCGCATTGGCCCGGCGGTCCGCTGCGCCTGGGCTCGATCCAGGAAATCATCGCCACCCGCGCGGCCGTCGAACTCAATCCGCAGCCGCTGCCGCCGCTCTCGCGCGACGCCGCGGCCGTCGTGTTCCAGCAGGTTCGCCTGTACCAGCTGGGCCAGTCGCTTCAGGCCCACGGTGGCTCCGCCGCCGAGATGGGCGGCAGCCTCAGCGACTTCGCATCGGAGATGTTCGACGACACCTGCGGCAACACGCCGCTCAGCCAGCTCATCGCCTGGCTGCTGCACCACAGCCCGCCGCCGCCGCAACCGTGGTGGCTGGAGGAGATGTCCCAGGTGGTGATGCAGCTGAACCTGTCGGCCCGCATGGAAGGCGGCGTCGGCGGCGCCATCCAGCACGCCGCGCTGGGCCTGCTCAAGGAGCAGATGGGCCAGTTGCACGCGCAGAAGCCGCAGCAGCAACAGGCTCGCTGAGCGAGGCCTCGCCACGTAAGAAGGCCTCGCCGCGGCGGGGCCTTTTTCGCGATGGTTCTGCACGGGCTCCCATGACCTCGCGACGCGCCGAAGCGCCGGCCGTCAAGCTCAGGGGCGCGGCGAGTGCACGTCGACTCGGCGCATGACGACAGTGCGATCTTCGTTGTCGTGGTCATCGAAATCGGCTTGGAACTCCGTCTCGAGCTGGTCGAGCAGGCTGCTCAACTCGTCGTCGGCCACGTCACGCCAGAGGCCGATGCGGCGCGAACGCATCTCCGGCTTCCTCAGCATCGCATGGATGTCGAAGACGAAGCCGGTGGCCCGGCGCAGCGCAAATCGGATGCGTGCCCGCAGGATTTCCTGCCCGGGCGTCAGTAAGTCGCTCATGATTCGTTCCCCTCCACGTCCCTCCGGCAACCGATGTGCCTCTCGACCTTCGGAGGCTTCACCCGTGGCTTCTGACGCGGTGTGTTCTGGGGCCAAGTCTAGGACGCCGGGGCTTGGTCTGCCCTCCCCCAGATGAGGGAATTCCGGCTCTGCGGTGGCAGGGAAGCGACCCGACAAGGCACGGCACGCCGCCCGCTTGGTCTGGAATCTCTATCAAGATCAACCACTTGGCGTTTGCTCCTGCGAGCGGACGCACGAAGAGAGGATTACCCCGTAGTTCTCAGCTGGATCGGCAGCCGGCTGCCTTTGGAGGCACGGGCGGCGACGCCAAGCCGAAGTTCCAGTTCCAGTTCCAGGGCTGGGCGCCGTCGGCACGGCGCCGGCACACCACCTCGCGGACGAGTTCGTACCGCGGCGCCGAGCTCACCACCACGTTGCTGAGCTACTTCGACTGCAACCAGAACGCCAAGGAGACGGCGCTGCGATTGCAGATCCACGTGAACACCGCGCGGCAGCGGCTGGCCACGATCGAGCACCTGCCGGGGCACTGGGGGCAGGCGTCGCGGGCACTGGAGATCCACATGGCGTTGCGCCTGTGGAGTCTGGGCGACGGGCCATAGCTTCTGGAGAAAGCTCGAACGCAGCAGCACGTTCTCGCGGTGATACGCCAGGAAGCCTCGCTGCCCGGTCGAAAAGTTGCCGGTCTTCGGCGGGCGACCCGACTGGATGCCCATGCGATGCAAGGACTCGTGGTGTGCGACCGGCGAGACGACGGCCGAGGTCAACATCGACGCTGTAGAGCTTGTGGGCGAAGCGCTCCGCGCACCGATCGGCCTGCGACCACAAGCTCAACAGCCTGCTGCCGCCAGGCGTGAGCCTGGACCCTCAAATACACGGGCAAAGGAAACGACAACCATTCTGGCGCGGGGGGATATCAACAACTCCGCCAACCGGGGAAGGCGGACGGCCATAGACTGTTTTTGAATAAAACAAGGATGACACGACATGCTCGACATCAAAGACGACAAGACCGAGACGCAGACCCACGACATGACCGGTCGGTGCCCTTTTGGCGGCGACCGGGTCGGGGGCGCTTTGGGGACACCCCCTGCGCTGTCGGATTGGTATCCGAACCGCTTGAAGGTCGAGCAGCTCCACGCGAACGGGCCGCAGGCCGATCCGCTCGGTGCAGACTTCGACTACGCCGCAGCCTTCGAGACGATCGACTACGCAGCACTGAAGCAGGACATCAAGGCGTTCCTGACGACGTCGGTGGCCTGGTGGCCCTCGGACTATGGCAACTACGGGCCGCAAATGATCCGCATGGCGTGGCACGCCGCTGGCACCTACCGCATTTCAGACGGGCGTGGCGGTGCGGGCGAGGCTCTGCAACGCTTTGCTCCGGTCGAAAGCTGGTGGGACAACGGCAACACCGACAAGTCGCGTCGCCTGATCTGGCCGATCAAGCAGAAGTACGGCAGTGCGCTGTCGTGGGGCGACCTGATTGTTACGACCCCCGGTAATTTCGAGCGATCGGCTCACCCTATTCGAGGGCGAACATCGCGAGATGTCCCGCAGTTGCATGGGCTCAACGCGAGCCCGGATGACGCTGGGACGAAGGCGGCCCGCGCGCCGCCGGTGCATCG
>JBBQYL010000076.1:0-21332 GCA_038208735.1 Burkholderiales bacterium | reverse complement strand
CACCAGGGCCCACACGACACCGTCCTGGCCGAGCGCGTAGATGATCGGAATGCTTGCGAGCGTTCCCAGCAACGCGCCGATCACGCCGATCCTGGCCATGTCCCCGATGCGCCGCATGCCCTGCAACAGCGCGCCCTGGCCATCCGAAACCAGGCGCAGGAACACGGCGGCGGAGAGCACGGCCACGGACCCGGCCTGCGCCCCGGTGCCGAAACTCAGGTTGGAGATCGGCCATGCCAGCAGGGCAAGGAGCAGGGCGCCTATCAGGCCCAGGACGAGGGCGACGCGGCGCAGCACGACGACCGTGCGCGTGATGCGCGCGCTGTCGCCCGAGCCCACCGACTCGGCGATCTGGCGCACGCCGCTGCTGTTGATGCCCATCTCCGCCAGCGTGCGGGCCATGTCGGCGATCGACGTCAGGACGCCCATCAATCCGAAGCCGGCCGGCCCCAGCACCACGGCCATGAGCTTGGTGCGAATGACGCCGATCGACAGCGTGAGCACGGTCGAGCCGCCGATCAGCATGCTCGACTTCAGGATCTCCAGGTAGCTGCTGCTGCGCTCTCGCCCTTGCGGCGACGCAGCCGGCGCAGCAATCGAGCTGGCGCGTTCGAGGTTCATGTCGACTGAGTCGCTGCGAGGTCGATCCCGCTGCCCCGCGCGCTATCCGCCTCGTGCAGGCGCGAGCCACAGGCGGCGGACAGTGCGGCGGCGACCTGGTCCTGGTCAGCGGCCGTCATCTGCGCATACAGCGGCAGCAGGACGACGTGGTCCTGCGCCGCCTCGGAGTTCGGCAGGGGATGCGGCAGCGGGGCATCGCGATACGCCTTCTCGCGATGGCTGCACATGATTCCGCGGCGACTGCTGACCCCGGCCTCGAGCATCGTCTGCATGACGGCGCGCTGGTCGAGACCCTCGGGCAGGCGCACGGCGTAGCTTTGCCAGTTGCTGCGCGCGTCGTCCGGCTCGTGGGGGAGCCGCAGACCCGGGATTCGGGCCAGCAGTGTCCGGTAGCGATCGGCCAAGGCGCGGCGCTGGCGCACGATGCCGTCGAGTCGCTTGAGCTGCTCGCGTCCGACGGCCGCCTGGATGTCGGTCATCCGATAGTTGTAGCCGACGATCGGATACGACTCGAACAGCACCTGGGGCGAGCCGTGGCGCACCGTGTCGGGAATGCTCATGGCATGTTGCCGAAGCATGCGGAAGCGTGCGTCCCAGTCGGCGTGGGGGGTGGTCAGCATGCCGCCGTCGCCGGTGCTCACGACCTTGCGCGGGTGGAACGAGAAGCAGGCGACGTCCGCATGCGGCTTGCCGATCTTCTCCCACTCGCCGTTCCATTTCACTTCGCTGCCGATCGCGCAGGCAGCGTCCTCGATGACGGGAATGCCGTGTTCGCGGCCGATGGCGACGAGCGCGGCCAGGTCGCACGGCATGCCGATCTGGTGAACGCACAGGATCGCCCGGGTCTTGGGCGTGATGGCGCGCTCCACGCGGCGCGGATCGATGTTGTAGCCGCGCGGATCGATGTCGACGAAGACCGGCGTCGCGCCGCAGTAGCGGATGCTGTTTGCCGTCGCGATGTAGGAATGGCTGACCGTGACCACCTCGTCGCCGGCCTCGACGCCGGCCACCAGCAAGGCCAGGTGGAGGGCCGTGGTGCAATTGGAGACGGCGCAGGCGTGGCGCGCGCCCACCCAGGCCGAGAACTCGTTCTCGAACGCCACGACCTCGGGACCTTGCGTGATCCAGCCGCTGAGGATCACCCGCCGGGCGGCGTCGGCCTCGGCTTCGCCCATGAGAGGCTTGGCGATGGGAATCATGCGGCCACCGCCAGGGACTTGCTGTGTTGCCACCACCCGACGAGCCGGCCCAGGCCTTCGTCGAGGGACACGCTGGCGCGGAAGCCGAGCAGGCGCTCCGCCTTCCGGATGTCCGCCAGCCGGCGCGCGACCGGATTGACGCTGCGCTCGGGACCGTACTCGGGTTGCAGATCGGAACCCATCACCTTCAACAAAGCCGCCGCCAGGTCGTTCAGGCTGGTCTCGGTGCCGCTGGCCACGTTGAAGACGTCGTCCACGCAATCGGAGGCGAGCGCGAGCACGTTGGCGCGCGCGATGTCGTCGATGTAGACGAAGTCCATGGTCTGGCGTCCATCGCCCAGGATGAGTGGCGGTTGACCGGCAGCGATGCGGTCCATCCAGCGGATGAGGACTTCGGTGTACTTGCCGTGCAGGTCCATGCGCGGGCCGTACACGTTGAAGTAACGCAGGGCCACGTAGGGGAGGCGGTGCATCGACTTGTAGGAGCGCAGCAGGCCCTCCAACATGACCTTGCTTGTGCCGTACCAGGTCTGGTTGTTGTACGGGTGGTGGTCTTCGCTCGTGGGAAAGCTGTCGGCCATGCCGTAGATCGATGCGGACGACGCCGCGACGATCTTGCGCACGCCGGCCCGCTGGGCGGCGTCCACCACGTTGAAGGTGCCGTCGCACATGGTCTGCAAGGCGGCGCGCGGCTCCGCGGCGCACGCGGTGATGCGCAGGGCGGCCATGTGGATCACGGCGTCCATGCCGTCGACGGCACGGCGGACGGTGTCGGGATCGCAGATGTCGCCCTGGACGAAGCTCACGCGCGGATCGTCGAGCGCCGCTTCCATGTTGGCCGACGTGCCCCGGACGAGGTTGTCCAGGATCACGATCCTGGCCGGCGAATGATCGCGCAGCAACTGGTCGATGGTCGTGGAACCGATCAAACCGGCGCCGCCGGTGACCAGGATTCGGGTTCCGTCAATTTGCATGGGAAAGACTTTCAGTTCTTGTTCGGGCAAGCCATCGTCGCCGAGCGGGCTGGCCTGCGGATTCAGCGTGCGCCGCTGCAGCGCAACACCACGATGACGGTCCGGGCGAGGATCTTCATGTCCAGCGCCAGGGAACACTGGCGGATGTAGCGCAGGTCCATGCGCACCATCTCGCTGAAGGTGACGCGGCTGCGGCCCTCGACCTGCCAGAGTCCGGTGATGCCGGGCTTGCCCACCAGGATCCGGCGCAGGTGCCAGGGCTCGTAGTGCGCCGCTTCGTACGGGATGGGCGGACGCGGCCCGACCATGCTCATGTCGCCCTGCAGCACATTGAACAACTGGGGCAACTCGTCGATGCTGGTCATCCGGATGAGCCTGCCGATGCGAGTCACCCGCGGGTCGCCCTTGATCTTGTACGACGCCGCATCGGTGTCCGCGGTCGGTGCGGCGCCTTCGCCTCCGCGGATCAGGTTGGCGACGAACTCGCGATGGATCTTGTCGTCGACGTTGACCACCATCGAGCGGAACTTGTAGAAGCTGAACGGCGCGCCGCCCTGGCCCAGGCGCTGCTGGCGGAAGATGATCGGGCCGCGCGAAGTGATCCGCACGATCAGTGCCACGGCGAGCATGAGAGGCCCGAAAACGGTCAGCGCGATGCAGGCGAGGACGATGTCGAGCGATCGCTTGAAGAGGTAGGTGCCGTTCTGGTCGAGCGGGGGTGTCGGCTTGAACAGCCGGAACGCTTCGGTTGCCGACGCGCTGCCGGCCAGGCTCTCGAACAGGTGGTCCGGGAAGGTGGCGGTGGCGGCAAGGACCGGCATCTCGGACACCACGGGCGCGAGCTTGGCCACGAGCCCCTGCGCCCCCTCCGCATCGGTATCGGGGCACAGGACCACGAGCGCGTCGGTGCTGACGTGACCGAGGAAGTCGGTCTCGCGCATGGAGCATTGCAGGATGGCGAGCAGGCGCTCGAAATGCACGGTGTCGCCCGCGCCACCGCCGATGGCATAGCGCACGACCGAGAGCGGGGCGCCGGAGCGCTCCGAGCGGCGCATTTCCCTCTGCACTGCCTGGGCGAAGCCATCGTCGCGCAGGACGCTGTCCTGCCATTGCGCCGACGCCGCAGCCGGCGTCATCCGCGCGCTGCCGCGCCTCGGCTTCTGGTGGGCCGAACCTCCAGGATGGCGGGCGTGGTGACGCTCTTCGTGTGCCTTGTAGGCGCCGACGAATGCCCCTGCCCCGCCTGTCTCCGCAATGATCACGGGCGTGGAACCGCCGTCGTTGCTCATGGCTATCAACCCTCATCGATCTCGATCGGCGTCCCGGATCGCAGTGGATCCGGATGACGCTGACTCGGTTTGCGATCCGGGCGTTTGTGAACACGCCTGTTTTTGTTTGTAACGCAGGGTGCCACGCAAGGACGGATGCAGGCAATGCCCAAGTTCCCGCCTCCCCCTAAGTTTCGGGTAACACCCATTTCGGGGATATCGTCAATAGCGCCACGCATGCAAGACTGTTAGAAATTGAAAGCAAGACGACCCCCAATGGGTGGGCCGCCGGAGGGTGTGCGTGAGCAACACAATGGTTGTGACGTTTGGCAGGAACTGTCGCGTCGTCTGGCGGCGGCGCTGGCTTGCGCTGTCGGTGTCGGCAGCCGTCGGCGTGTGTTCGGCCATTGCGATCACGATGTTCCACGATCGCTACCTGGCCACGGCACGGGTCTACGTGAACACGCAGACGGTGCTCAAGCCTCTGATGCAGAACCTCACGTTCCAGCCAGACATCGACCAGCAGGTCAGCATGCTGGCGCGAACCCTCATCTCTCGACCCAACGTGGAGAAGCTGGCGGCCGATCCCTCGCTGGAGCTCGATGGGGGCGACGCCGGCGAGCGCGATCGTCTCGTCTCGAGGCTGATGGCCGACATCAAGGTCGTCCCGGTGGGCAGCGGCAACCTCTACGATCTCTCCTACCGCGGTACCAGCCCGGAGCGGGCGCGCCGCCTCGTCGCCGCCACCGTGGGCCTGTTCGTCGACTCCGGCGCCGGCGAGAAGAAGCGCGATTCGCAGGAGGCGCGCAGCTTCATCGACGAACAGATCCACAGCTACGAGCTGAAGCTCGTCGAGGCCGAAAGCCGTCTGAAGGACTTCAAGGTCCGCAACTTCGGCATCACGGGCGTGTCCAACCAGGATTACTTCAGCCGGGTCTCGGCGTTGACGGAGGAAGTGAGCAAGTTACGCGTCGACCTGAGCGCCGCCGAACAAGGCCGCGACACCTACCGCCGCGAGCTCACCAGCGAGAACCCCCAGTTGCCGATCGACCGCGGCTCCGACCTCGGCGCCGCGCCGGGCAGCGTCGCGGCAAGGATCGCCGACCAGCGCAGAAGCCTCGACGACCTCCTGCGGCGCTACACCGACGAACACCCGGACGTCGTGAACGCGCGCCGCGTCCTGGCGCAACTCGAGGCCGAGGGCGCGCGCCGAAGAGCCGACGACCAGGCCCTGGCCAGGAGCGGCCAGACCAACAGCGCGGCGACGAGTCCGGTCTACCAGAAGCTGCGGATCGCCATCGCCGAGAACGAGGCACTGGTGGCGTCGTTGCGCTCCCAATTGGGGGCCAAGCAGGGCTTGCTGGAGCAGGTTCGCGCCGACGCCGGGCGCCAACCGCAGGCCGAGGCCGAACTCCAGCAACTCAATCGCGACTATGACGTCATACGCAAGAACTACGACACCATGGTGGCGCGCCGCGAATCGGCCGCCCTGGGCGTCAAGCTGGACGAGTCGTCGCAACTGGCGGAGTTCAAGGTCGTCGAGCCGCCGCGCGTGACGTCCACGCCAGCGTTCCCGAGCCGGTCCAACCTCGCCATGATCGCGTTGCTGGTGACGCTCGTGTCCGGCATCGCCGCCGCGATCGCGGCCGACCTCGCCTGGCCCACCTTCGACGACCGCGAGTCCCTGCGCCAGCTCACCGGGCGCCCGGTACTCGGGGCGCTCTCGGTGTTGACGACCGAGACCGGTCTCGCGCGCCAGCGTGCCGGCAATCTGCGCTTCGGACTGGCGCTGGGCCTGCTGGTAACGGTGCAGGCTGCCTGGGTCGTCCTGACGGCCCTGCATCCCCACGCCAGATGATCCGGCCATGAGCATCATCGAACAAGCGGCCAAGCGCCTCGAAGAACTGGGCCGCGCCGGCGTGGAGATGCCGTGGCGGGTCGTCGACGGCTCCGGTGGCGGCGCGCGACCCGAAGGCGTGGCGACGACGCGTCCTGCCGGCCTGGCCGAGGCGCCACGGATCATGGCCCTGCCGTCGTCACCAACCGTCCCTGTCCACGAGACATCGCGCGTCGATATCGTGCTCGACATCGAGGGGTTGCAACGCACCGGCCAGCTCGTGCCCACCGACACCCGGTCGGTACAGGCGGAGGAACTGCGCAGCATCAAGCGCCCCCTGCTGAAGAACGCGCGCAGCAAGAACGCGGCGGCGGAGCGGCTGCCGCTGATCATGGTGACCAGCGCGGTGCCGGGCGAGGGCAAGACCTTCTTCTCCATCAACCTGGCCATGAGCATCGCCACCGAGATCGATCTGTCCGTTCTCCTCGTCGATGCCGACGTCCTCCGCCAGGACGCGATGGCGCGCCTGGGCGCCGGACCCGGAGCGGGCTTGCTGGACCTCCTGTCCGATCCCGACCTCGCTCTCGACGACGTGGTTCAGCGGACGAACGTGCCCAAGCTGTCGTTGCTGCGCGCCGGATACCGGCAGCATCTCTCGACGGAATTGCTGGCGAGCAGCGCCATGGACAAGCTGCTGCATCGCCTCGCGCACGACAACCCGCGCCAGATCGTCATCTTCGACGCGCCCCCCTTGCTGATGACCAACCAGGCGAGGGTGCTCGCCGCGCATCTGGGACAGGTCGTCGTGCTGGTGGAGGCCGGGCGCACGCCGCGTCACGTCGTCCAGCAGGCATTTGCCGCGCTTGAACAGTGCCCGATCGTCATGTCGGTGCTGAACAAATCGGGGGACGGCTCGCGCGGCGAAGGCTACGGCTACGGTTATGGCTACGGCGAGTAGACAGACCGCCGCAAGCCAAACGCGACAGCTAGGGATGGGAATTCAACAGCAATTCCTTACAATTTTCTGAAAGCGACCCGCTGCTTGCAGGGCAAGGCGGAAAACAAAAGAGGGTCACGGCGAGGAGATTGCCATGGAGTTTTCGGCGAGGCGCATCTCGAGCCTCAGCGGAGGGGTCACGCTCGTGATCGCTCTCGGAGCGCTCACGGCATGTGGCGGCGGATCAGATGCCATTGCCCCACCCGGGGAGCCTGCTGCAGCCACCACGACGCAGGCGGCGGCGCGGCATGCGGCACCGTACAAGCGCGTCGGCGTCACGGCCATCGTGGCGTCGCCCGACGGAAAGTCGGTTGCCGTCGCGAATTCCGATGGCCGAGTCACGTTGCTCGATGCGACCAATCGCACCGAATCCAGGCAATTGACCGGGCAGGGTGACCGCGTCGCGGCCGGACTGGTGTTCACGTCGGAAGGGCGCTACCTGGTGAGTGTCGACCGCGACAGCGCCGTCCGCGTCTGGAACGTCGAGACCGGCGCCGCTGCGTGGACACTGCACGGACATGAGCATCCGCTGCGATCCGTCAGCGCCAGTGCCGACGGCGCCGCGATCGCCACCTCCGGTGACGACACCCGCGTGATGCTCTGGAACGCCAGCACCGGCCAGTTGAAGCGCGTGTTGCGCGGCGCCACCGACTTCGTCAACTCGGTCAGCGTGAGTCCCGACGGGCAGTGGGTGGCCGGCGGCGACGCGAATTCGCGCGTGCTGGTGTGGAATGCGGCCACCGGTCAGCAGGTGGCCAATCTGCGCGGCCACTCGGGCGAAGTCAATGCCGTCGCCTTCAGCCCGGACGGCCGCACGCTGGCCAGCGCCGGCGACGACGGCAAGGTCGTGGTCTGGCAGGTCGGCGCCGGGCAGGGCTCCGCCACGCTCGAGGACAGCGGCCCTTCGGTGTTGAGCCTGGCGTTCAGCAACGACGGTCGCACGCTGGCGGCGGGCAGCAGGGACGGCAAGGTCAAGCTGTTCGACCTGGCGTCACGCACGGTCATGTCCGAGTCCGGAACGTCTGCGGGGGCCGTCAACGCACTGGCGTTCGGTGTTCGCGACCGAAGTGAATTGCTGTATGGCGACGGGCACAGCGGCGTGCTGGCGGTCACGGTTTCGCGCCAGGCGAGCCGCTGACATCGCCGATCCTGAAAAGGGGCTCCCGCCGTTTTCCGAAAGTCGGTACGGGCGGACAAAAAAACAGAGGAACGAAGATGTTGCACGATCCAATGCGCCGGCCGATTCGGCTGACCAGGCTGCTCCTCGCGGCGCTGGCATTCCTCCTGGCACTCGCGATGCCGCTCATGGCGGCCGCCGCTCGAGATCCGAGCCAGGGACCGGGAGGGCCGATCCTGGTCGTGACATCCGGCACGTCCACGTTCTCCGCCTACTACGCGGAGATCCTCCGCACCGAAGGTCTCAACGAATTCGCCGTCGCCGATGTGTCGGCACTCACGTCGGCGGTACTGGCGGGCTACGACGTGGTCATCGTGGCGCAGATGACGGTGCCATCCGCACAGGTCAAGCTGCTGACCAATTGGGTGAACGCAGGCGGCAACCTCATCGTGATGGCGCCCGATGCCTCGCTTGCGAGCGTGCTTGGCATCACGGCGTCCGGCACGAGCCTGGCCAGCGGCTATCTGCAGGTCGATACCACCAGCTCGCCCGGCAACGGCATCGTCGGCGACACGATGCAGTTCCACAGCGCGGCCAAGGTGTTTTCCACGAACGGCGCCACGCGCCTGGCGACCCTTTACAGCACGGCGACGTCGTCGACGGGCAATCCCGCGGTCACGCTCAACGCCGCGGGCCTGGGCAGGGCCGCCGCATTCGCGTTCGACCTGGCGACCTCGGTCGTCTATACACGTCAAGGCAACCCCGCTTGGGCGGCGCAGGAGCGCGACGGTTCGGCGCCGATCCGATCGGACGACAAGTTCTACGGCGCGGCCGCGGGCGACCTGCAGGTCGATTGGGTCGATCCGGCCAAGATCGCGATCCCCCAGGCGGACGAGCAACAGCGGCTGCTGGTCAACCTGATCCAGCTCATGGACGCGAAGCCGCTGCCCAGGTTCTGGTACCTGCCCAATGCCAAGAAGGCGGCCATCGTCATGACCGGCGACGATCATGCCAACGGCGGCACCGGCGGACGTTTCGACCAGTTCATCGCGGCAAGCCCCGCAGGATGCTCGGTGGCCAACTGGGAGTGCATTCGCGGCACCTCCTACGTGTTCACCGGCACCCCCCTGACCGACGCGCAGGCGGCCTCCTACACCGCGCAGGGCTTCGAGGTCAGCCTGCACATCAACACCAACTGCCTCGACTTCACGCCGGCGTCGCTGGCGTCGATCTATTCGTCGCAGCTCGCCGACTGGAAGTCGAAGTTCGTCAGCCTGCCGTCTCCGGTCACGGAGCGGCATCACTGCATCGTCTGGAGCGACTGGTCCACGGGCGCAGAAGTCGAACTGGGCAACGGCATCCGGCTCGACACGTCGTATTACTACTGGCCGCCGAGCTGGGTCAACAATGTCCCGGGCGTCTTCACGGGATCGGCGATGCCGATGCGCTTCGCCAGGCTGGACGGCACCTACGTCGACGTCTACATGGCGGCGTCCCAGATGACGGACGAATCGGGACAGGTCTACCCCTATACCGTCGACACCCTGCTGGACCGCGCCACCGGGCCGCTGGGCTACTACGGCGTCTACACCATCAACGCCCACACCGACGCCGTCGACTCCGTCGAGGCCACCGCCACGGTCAACTCGGCCAAGGCCCATGGCGTGCCGGTCGTGTCGTCCCGGCAGATGCTGACCTGGCTGGACGGACGCAACGCCTCGTCGTTCTCTTCGCAATCGTGGAATGGCACGTCGCTCACGTTCACGGTGTCGGCAGACCTCACGGCCGTCGGGCTCAATGCCATGGTGCCCACCCGCACCGCCGCCGGCGTGCTGACCGGTCTCACGCGCGCGGGAAGCGCCGTGACCTATGCGTGGTCGGGCGTCAAGGGCGTCGAATACGCGTTCTTCCCCGCCGTTTCCGGGACGTACGTCGCCACCTACGGCGTCGACACGGCGGCGCCGACAGTCAGTTCCACGACCCCGGCCGCGAGCGCGACCGGCGTCAGCACCAGCGCGCCGGTCGCCGCGACGTTCAGCGAAGCGATGAACGCGGCCTCCATCGGCGCAAGCACCGTCGAACTGCGCGATTCCAGCAATGCGCTGGTGCCCGCGACGATCACCTACGACGCCGGCAGCCGCTCGGCGATCGTGACGCCCACCACGCCGCTCGCCGCGCAGGCGGTTTACACGGTCATCGTGCATGGCGGCACGACGGATCCCCGCGTCAAGGACGCGGCCGGCAACGCGCTGGTGGCCAACAAGACCTGGTCCTTCACCACCGGCGCGGCGCTGACCTGCCCCTGCGACGTCTTCGGCCCGACGGCCCAGCCCGGCACGGTGTCGGTCGCCGATCCGCAGGCGGTGGAGCTCGGCGTGCGCTTCACCGCGGACGTCGCCGGCTTCGTGTCCGGGATCCGCTTCTACAAGGGCACGACCAATACCGGCGTCCACCTGGGCCACGTGTGGACGAACTCCGGCAGCTTGCTGGGAAGTGCCACGTTCTCCGGCGAAACCGCCAGCGGCTGGCAACAGGTGAACTTCGCCACCCCGGTGGCCATCGCCGCCAATACCGTCTATGTCGCGTCGTACTTCACGCCGACCGGCAACTACTCGGCCAACAACGGATTCTTTGCATCGTCGGGCGTCGACAACCCACCGCTGCACCTGTTGAAGGACGGGGTGTCGGGCGGCAACGGCCTGTACTCGTATGGCGCCAGCTCGTTCCCGTCCTCGACCTGGAACTCGTCCAACTACTGGGTCGAGCCGGTGTTCACGAAGAGCAACGACAACAACACGGCCCCGACCGTGCTGGCGACCTCCCCTGGCAGCAATGCCACTTCCGAAGGGGCGGTGTCGTCCATCACGGCCACCTTCAGCGAGGCGATCGATCCTTCGACCGTGACCGCGACCACGATGTCGATGACGACGTCGCTCGGCGCGCCCATCGGCGGCACGGTGGCCTACAACGGCACCACCCGCACGGCCACGTTCACGCCGTCCTTTGCCTTGCCGGCGGGGTCGACGTTCAACGTCCTGCTCCTGGGCGGGTCGACCGATCCGCGAATCAAGGACGCCACCGGCACTGCAATGGCGAGCACGGTGTCGTGGAGCTTCACCACCGCCGCTGCGGCGTCGGCGTGCACCACGCCGGCGAACGCGATCGTCGCCGAGAACTGCCTGCCCGGCAATCCGTCGACGGACTGGGACGTGAGCGGGGCGGGGGACACGACGATCCTCGGGTTCGGCACCCAGATCAGCGTGAACAAGGGCAATCCGATCACCTTCAAGGTCAACACCACCGCCACCAACTATCGCTTCGACATCTACCGCATGGGGTATTACGGTGGCAATGGCGCGCGCAAGGTGGCCACCGTCACGCCGTCGGGCACGCTGCCGCAGGTGCAACCGAGTTGCATCAGCGATGCATCCACGGGCCTGCTCGACTGCGGCAACTGGGCCGTTTCGGGCTCCTGGACGGTACCGGCCAACGCTGTTTCCGGCATCTACTTCGCGAAGGTCGTTCGCGCCGACACCGGCGGAGCGAGCCACATCTTTTTCGTGGTGCGCGACGACTCGAGCACGTCCAAGCTGCTGTTCCAGACCTCGGACACCACCTGGCAGGCCTACAACGAATACGGCGGCAACAGCCTGTATGTCGGCAACCCGGCCGGCCGCGCCTACAAGGTCAGCTACAACCGCCCGTTCACGACACGCAACACCGCCAGCGGCCAGGACTGGGTCTTCAACGCCGAGTACCCGATGGTGCGGTTCCTCGAGTCCAACGGCTACGACGTGAGCTATTTCAGCGGCATCGATGCCGATCGCTCCGGCTCGCTGATCCTGCGCCATCCGACCTTCCTGTCCGTCGGCCACGACGAATACTGGTCGGCGGCGCAGCGCGCCAACGTCGAGGCCGCCCGAGCCGCCGGCGTCAACCTGGCGTTCTTCAGTGGCAACGAGGTCTTCTGGAAGACGCGCTGGGAAAACAGCATCGACGGCAGCTCCACGCCCTATCGGACGCTGGTCACCTACAAGGAGACGACGGCGAACGCGAAGATCGATCCGACCGCCGTCTGGACCGGCACCTGGCGCGATCCGCGCTTCTCGCCTCCGGCCGATGGCAACCGTCCCGAGAACCAGCTGACTGGCACGCTGTTCATGAACAACGACACCGGCGTCGAATACGCGATCACCGTGCCGGCTGCCGACGGCAAGATGCGCTTGTGGCGCAATACCGCGCTGGCCAACCAGGCGCCTGGCGGCGTGGCGTCGCTGCCGGTGGGAACGCTCGGCTACGAATGGGACACGGATGCTGACAACGGCGTCCGTCCGGTCGGCCTGGTGCGCAATTCGTCGACGACGATCTCGTCGATCGGCGTGTTGCAGGACTACGGCACCAACTACGCCCAGGGAACGCTCACGCACTACCTCACGCTGTACAAGCAGGCGAGCGGCGCCCGTGTCTTCGGTGCCGGCACCATCCAGTGGGCCTGGGGCCTGGACTCGAATCACGACCGCGGCAACGCGGCGCCGGATCCGAGCATGCAGCAAGCCACCGTGAACATTTTGGCCGACATGAACGCCCAACCGGCCACGCTGATGGCCGGCCTGTTGCCGGCGACGGCCACCGCCGACAGCGTCGCACCCGCCTCGACCATCGTGTCGCCGGCGGCCGGAGCCACGGTCACGGCAGGGACGGCGGTCACG
Organism: Burkholderiales bacterium; assembly: GCA_038208735.1. Taxonomy (GTDB): domain Bacteria; phylum Pseudomonadota; class Gammaproteobacteria; order Burkholderiales; family Burkholderiaceae_C; genus Scleromatobacter. Next base: position 8,610 of record JBBQYL010000076.1, on the reverse strand, counting down.
ATCTCGGGCACGGCCACCGACTCGGGCGGCGGCGTGGTCGGCGGCATCGAGGTCTCGGTCGACGGCGGCGTCACCTGGCATCCGGCAACCGGGCGTGGTACCTGGAGCTACAGCTGGCTGCCTGTGGGCGCGGCGACCGTCACGATCAAGTCGCGCGCCGCCGACGACAGCGCCAATGTGGAGACGCCGAGTGCCGGCAACACCGTCACCGTCAAATCGCAGGCGTGTCCCTGCAGCCTCTGGCCGGCGTCCGTCGTCCCGGGCAGCACGTCCATCGACGACTCGGGTGCGGTCAACCTGGGCATGAAGTTCACGTCGGACGTGAAGGGTCTGGTCAGCGGCGTGCGCTTCTACAAGGGGGCAGGCAACACCGGCACGCACATCGGCGCGCTGTGGTCCCTGTCGGGCACGCTGCTGGGTTCGGTCACCTTCTCCGGTGAAACCGCATCGGGTTGGCAGACCATGAGCTTCGCAAGTCCGATCCAGATAGCCGCCAACACGGTGTATGTCGTTTCGTACTATGCGCCGCTCGGCCACTACGCCGGTGACAACAACGGCTTCTCGACGGCGGGGGTCGACAACGCACCGCTGCATGCGCTGAAGGACGGCGTCAACGGCGGCAACGGGATCTACCTGTACCAGTCGTCCAGGGGATTTCCCAACGCGACCTGGCTCGGCTCCAACTACTACGTGGACATGATCTTCTCGCCGAACTAGGCGGCGAGGGGCAGCCCGTCGCGCCCGAGCGCGCCGGGTGCAAAGCCCGAAGGCTGCTGTCGGCAACGCAAGAGAACGGCTCCCCAATGGAGCCGTTTTCGTGTCGCAGGAGTCCCGCGCGCGTGCGCTGGCGGGCGCCGGATCAGCCCAGCGCGCGAGCGGGGTTGCCTGCCAGCCGCGCGTCCGCAGCGCAGCTGCGGATGACATTGCTGCCCATCCCGATCAGCGAGCGGTCGCCGATCTGCAGCCCGTTCATGACGCTCGATGCACTGCCCACATAGCAGTTCTCACCGATCCGGGTGCCGCCGGCGATCGTCACGTTCGAGCCGATCAGTGTCCAGTCGCCGATCGTCACGTCGTGGTGGATCACCGTGTTCGGCAGGATGCACACATGGTCGCCGATCACGGCGTTGCTGGTGACGACCGCGCCCGCCATGATGAGGACGTTGCGGCCGATGCTCGCCAGCGGCGACACGCGTGCCATCGGATGCACCACCGTCGCGAGGCGATCGGCCGGCACTTGCAGCGACTCGATCGCCGCGCGGCGACCGAGGTAGGTGGTGGCGCTGCCCGGCACCGCAAGTACCTTCGCTTGGGGCCAGCGCAGCAGCGCCTCGCGCGCGAGCACGGGTACCAAGAGCGGACCCACGCCTTGCTTGCCAGGCGTGTCGTCGATGAAGGCGACGAGCGCGAACGCGTCCCCGAGGCAGTCGATGGCCTCCAGCGCGTTGCCGTTGAACGGAAACACGAGCAGCGGCGTCGCCGCCGGGCGCGCAGCCGGCGCTTCAGCCGTCGACACGGATCGCTTGCCTCAAAGCGCCTTCGCCGAGGTCGACGCCGCGATCTCGCCCCCCGCCAGGTTCACCACGGCATGGGCCACCTCCTCGCACTGGGCCGCCGTCAGTTCCGGGAACATCGGCAGCGACAACACCTCGTTGGCGGCTTGCTCGGCGTGCGGGAAGTCGCCAGCCTTGTAGCCGAGTTCGGCAAACGCCGGAAGCAGGTGCACCGGCGTCGGATAGTGGATGCCCGTCTGGATGCCCTGGGCCAGCAACGCTTCCTGCCACGCCTGTCGATGCTTCGTGCGGATCGCGTAGATGTGATAAACGTGCCGGGAATACGACGCGGCCTTGGGAGCGACGATGCTCGTGCCTTGGAAGAGCCGATCGTAGTGCGCGGCCGCGGTGCGACGGCCCTTGGTCCACCCCTCGAGGTAGCGCAGCTTCACGCGCAGGACGGCGCCCTGCATCCCCTCCATGCGGAAGTTGTAGCCCTTGAGGACATGGTGGTACTTCTTCTCGGCGCCCCAGTCGCGCAGCATGCGGATGGTGCGGGCGTAGTCGGGGTTGTCGGTGACGACCATGCCGCCTTCGCCGTAGGCGCCCAGGTTCTTGCCGGGATAGAAGCTGAAGCAGGTCATGTCGGTCAGGCTGCCCGAGCGCTTGCCATGGTATTCCGCGCCGTGCGCCTGGCAGGCGTCCTCGATCACCACCAGGCCATGCCGCTTCGCGATCTCGAGCAGCGGGCCCATGTCGGCCGGCTGGCCGTACAGGCTGACCGGAATGATGGCCTTGGTCTTGTCGGTGATGGCGGCCTCGAGCTGCGTCACGTCCATCGTGTAGGTGCCCGGGTCGATGTCGACGAACACCGGCGTGGCGCCGGTGTAGTCGATGGCCGAGACGGTGGCGACGAACGTGAACGGCACCGTGATGACCTCGTTGCCGCGGCCGACGCCGGCCGCCAGCAGCGCCAGGTGCAGGGCGCTGGTGCCGGTGTTGACGGCCACGCCGATTTCAGCGCCGCTGTAGGCCGCGAATTCCTTCTCGAAAGCCACCACCTCGGGGCCGAGGGTGAAGGCACAGGTGTCGAGGATGCCCTGGATCGCGGCATCCACTTCGGGCTTGATCGACAGGTATTGGGACTTGAGATCGACGAACGGGATCACGATTGCTTCTCCTGCACGATGTAGACGGTCTCGCCCTTGCGGCGCATCGACTTGTTGGCCGCTTCGATGAGGCTCACCACGCGCTCGCCCAGTCGGCCGTCGGTCTTGGGCGCCTTGCCGTGCTCGATGCAGTCGACGAAGTGCGCGCCTTCGACGCTCAGCGCCTCGGTGACCGCCAGGCGAGGGGCCCACATGTCGCCGGTGCGATAGCCGACGCGCATTTCATGGATCTTCTGCGGGTCGTCGGTGAAGCTGATGCCCTTGTCGTAGATCTTGATCTTCTCGCTCGGCTCGAGGTCGTCGTAGGTGATCATCTTCTTGCTGCCGCCCACCATGATCTGGCGCACCTTCACGGGCGCGAGCCAGCTCACGTTGACGTGGGCGATGGTGCCCGACTCGTAGTACAGCGTGACGTAGGCCAGGTTCTCGGGCGTGCCTGGAAAATGGTTCATGCCGCTGGCCGTCACGGCCACGGGATGCTCGCCGAGCAGGTGGTCGAGGATGGAGAAGTCGTGCACCGCCAGGTCGGAGATGACGCTGACATCGCGCTGGAACAGGCCCAGGTTCACGCGGATCGAGTCGTAGTAGTAGATCCGGCCGAGTTCCTGCGCCTGGATCAGCTCGGCCATCTTCTCGACGGCGCCGGTGTAGATGAAGGTGTGGTCGACGATCAGCACCAGGTTGCGGCGCGCCGCCTCGTCGACGAGGCGTCGGGCCTCGTCGGCGGTCTCGCACATCGGCTTCTCGAGCCAGAGGTGCTTGCCGGCCTTCAGCGCCGCCATGCCGAGCTCGAAATGGGTGTTGACCGGCGTGGCGATCGCGACGGCATCGACGCCGGGATCGTTGAGCAACTCGCGGAAGTCGCTGGTGGTCTTGACGGCGGGAAACCGTCGTCGAACGACGTCCAGCTTGGCCTCGTCGAGGTCGGCGACGGAGGCCACGTTCATGCCCTTCGTCTCCGCAAAATTCCGAACCAGGTTCGGGCCCCAGTAGCCGTATCCGACGACGCCGATGTTGATCATGCCGCACCCTCCAGATTGGAATCAGTTACCTTCCCGTCGACGACCCCGATGCGTTGCCGGGCTCTCTCGTATCTCCGATGACTCGGGCCGGTACGCCCGCGACGATCGCGTAGTCCGGAACATCCTTGGTGACCACCGCGCCGGCGCCGACCAGGGCGCTCAGGCCGACGGTCACGCCGGCGATGAGGGTGGCGTTGCTGCCGATGGAGGCGCCGCGGCGAATGCGCGTGGGCTCGACGTGCCAGTCGCTCTCGCTCTGCAGGCTGCCATCGTCGTTGGTGGCGCGCGGGAAAAGGTCATTGGTGAACATGACGCCGTGGCCGACGAAGACCTCGTCCTCGATGACGACGCCTTCGCAGACGAAGGTGTGCGACGAGATCTTGCAGCGCGCGCCGATGCTGGCGCCTTTCTGGATCTCGACGAACGCCCCGACCTTGGTCTCGTCTCCGATGGTGCAGCCGTAGAGATTGACCAGCGTCGGCTGGAAGATCCTGACGTCCTTGCCCAGCGTGACGCTGTCGGCAACAGGCATGTGTCGTCCCTCTTGCATTGCTTTCGTGCTGTCCGGAGCCGGCGAGCACTTGTTGACAAATACTAACGGGTTGCAGCAGAAATGTGCGGTCCGAGGCCCCCCTAAGGCGGGTGCTCCAATGCCCCGAAACGGCCGAAGTTAACCGGATTGGGGGAGGCCTCGCCGCCTCGAAACGGCAGCGTCGCCCGAAAAAAAATAGGTTCTTCGCCGATTGCCGGGGGGTGTTGAGGCATGCGACGTCGCGGGGTCACTATGGGGCGTCGCTGGGTCATGGGGCGCGCTGGATCAGTCACGACTGACCGGGCAAGTCTCTTTTGTTCGTGTCGCCCGCCGGCCTGCGGCGCGGCTCCTCCTTGACCTCACAAAAGAGACTCGCCCGGTGAGTCGTGAGTGACCCAACGCGCCCCGAAATCTGGACCCCGCGTGCCCCGCAATCCGACGATGAACCAAAAAAAAGGAACGCCGCGGCGCTCCTTCCTTCGACGCGGGGTTATCCCGGACGTCAGTCGGCCTTGTCGTCCAGCCGCAGCATCGACGTCCCCGTGCCCGACCCGAGCAGCCCGGCCTTCGCGTAGGTCATCAGCTTGTCGCGCGTGTCCTGGATGTCGAGGTTGCGCATCGTGAGCTGGCCGATACGGTCGACCGGGGTGAAGCTCAGCTCGCCCTTTTCCATCGTCAGGCGCTCGGGCTTGTAGGTGAGGTTGGCCGACTCGGTGTTCAACAGCGACCAGTCGTTGCCGCGGCGCAGCTCCAGCGTCACCTCGCCGGTGATGGCGCGCGCCACCCAGCGTTGCGCCGTCTCGCGCAGCATCAGCGACTGCGAGTCGAACCAGCGGCCCTGGTACAGCAGGCGGCCCAGCGCGCGGCCGTTGTCGCGGTATTGCGCGATGGTGTCCTCGTTGTGGATGCCGGTGACCAGGCGCTCGTAGGCGATGAACAGCAGCGCCAGCCCGGGGGCCTCGTAGATGCCGCGGCTCTTGGCCTCGATGATGCGGTTCTCGATCTGGTCGCTCATGCCCAGGCCGTGGCGGCCGCCGATACGGTTGGCCTCCATCAACAGTTCGACCGGATCCTGGTACTCGACGCCGTTCAGCGCCACCGGCATGCCTTCGTGGAAACGCACGCGCACCTCCTCGGCCTTGACGACGACGTCGTCGCGCCAGAACGCCACGCCCATGATGGGCTGCACGATCTTCATGCCGGAGCTCAGGTGCTCGAGATCCTTGGCCTCGTGCGTGGCGCCCAGCATGTTGGAGTCGGTGGAGTACGCCTTCTCCGTGGACATCTTGTAGCCGAAGCCGGCCTTGTTCAGGAACTCCGACATCTCGGCGCGGCCGCCCAGCTCGTCGATGAACAGCTGGTCCAGCCAGGGCTTGTAGATGCGCAGGGCGGGGTTGGTGAGCAGGCCGTAGCGGTAGAAGCGCTCGATGTCATTGCCCTTGAAGGTGCTCCCGTCGCCCCAGATGTTGACGTCGTCTTCCTTCATCGCCGCCACCAGCATCGTGCCGGTGACCGCGCGGCCCAGCGGCGTGGTGTTGAAGTAGGTGACGCCGGCGGTGGTGATGTGGAACGCGCCGGCCTGCAGCGCGGCGATGCCCTCGGCCACCAGCTGCGCGCGGCAGTCGATCAGGCGCGCCTTCTCGGCGCCGTACTGCATCGCCTTGCGCGGGATCTCGTCGTAGTCCGGCTCGTCGGGCTGGCCCAGATTGGCCGTGTAGGCGTAGGGGATCGCGCCCTTCAGGCGCATCCAGTGCAGGGCGGCGCTGGTGTCGAGGCCGCCGGAGAAGGCGATGCCGACCTTTTGCTGGGCGGGCAGGTGCTGGAGGATGGTGGTCATGGCTGGGCCGGGAGGGCAGGGATCGGAGAACCCCGCTATTCTCGACGGAAATGACAGATCTTCGGACGGGGATGACCAAAACGCCGCTGCTGCTAGCCTTCGCCCTCGCGCTGGCCGCCGCCCTCTCGCTGGGCCTGGCGCGCTTCTCGTACGCGTTGCTGCTTCCGCCGATGCGCGCCGAGCTGCACTGGAGCTACTTCACCGCCGGCGCGATGAACACCGCCAACGCCGCCGGCTACCTGGCGGGCGCGTTGCTGGCGCCGCGCTGGTTCGCCCGCTTCGACGCGTTGCGCGTGTTGACGGCCGGCGGCGTGGCCACGGCCGCGATCCTCGTGGCGCACGCCTTCGCCGGCAGCGACGGCCTGCTGTATGCATTGCGAACCCTGGCCGGCGTGGCCAGCGCGGCCACCTTCGTGGGCGGCGGGCTGCTGGCCGCGCGGCTGTCGGCGCGTTCGCCGCATCCTGGCCTGGTGGTGGGCATCTACTACGGCGGCGCCGGGCTGGGCATCCTCGGCGCCACGGCACTGGTGCCGCCGCTGCCGTGGCGCGAGGCCTGGATGGCGCTCGGCGCGGCCTCGCTCGCGTGCGCGCTCGTCACGTGGGCGGTGACGCGGGCGTCACGCGACCTGGTGCAGACCCGACCCGACGCGGTCTCGACCGGCCGGCTGCGCGTGGCGTGGCCGCCGATGGCGATGCTGTTGCTGGGCTACCTGCTGTTCGGCTTCGGCTACATCGGCTACATGACCTTCATCGTGACGCTGCTGCGCGAGCAGGGCATCGCTCCAGGCTGGGTGGCCGCGTTCTACGCGCTGCTGGGCGCCGGCACCGTGGCATCGTCGTGGATATGGGCCGGCACGCTGCAGCGCTTTCGCGGCGGCCAGGCGCTGGCACTGCTCACGGCCATCCTCTCGGTGGCCACGCTGCTGCCCGTGATGAGCGCCCAGCCGGTGGTGGTGGCGCTGTCGTGCGCGATGTTCGGCTGCACGTTCCTGTCGGTGGTGGCCTCGACGACGGCCTTCGTGCGCCACAACCTGCCGCCGCCCGCGTGGGCCGCCGGCATCGGCGCGTTCACCATCGTGTTCGCGCTGGGCCAGATCGTCGGGCCGGGGCTGTCGGGTCGGTTGGCCGACGGGCCCGGCGGCCTGCAGCGCGGCTTCGTGTGCTCGGCCATCGTGCTGGCGCTTGCGGCGCTGGCCGGCTCGCGCCAACGCGCACTGAAGGTTGCCTGAGGCCAAAAAAAGCGGTGGCCGAAGCCACCGTCATCGTCGCCTGCGCGAGCGTCAGACCCGCGGTTCGCCGAAGCGATTGACCGTGATTGTCGCGCCGGCAGGAGCCGTCGTCTGCACGTGATGTTCCACGCCCTGGAACGTATAGACCGTGTCCCAGTACTGCGGCGGGCCCGAGGCCGGCACGTCGCGGCAGCGCTGCACGTCTTCCGTGCGGCTGCCGCTGTTGGCGTTGCCGATCGCGCCGCCCACCACCGCGCCGCCGATCGCGCCGACCGCCACGGCGCCGTTGCCGTGCGCCACCTGGTGGCCCAGGATGCCGCCGAGGATCCCGCCGATCAGCGCGCCGCCCACCTGGTTGCGGTTGTCGCGCACCTCGGTCTGCTCCACCCAGCACTTCTGGGTGGGCGTGCCGAACACCGCGTGCGAGGCGATCACCTGGGCCGAGAACAACTGCTCCTGCGGACGCGGTCGCGCGTCATAGGCCGGCGGCGGATTCGGCGCCCATCCCGTGTTGGCCACGGGCATGCCCGGAGGCACCATGCGCACCGACGACACGCTGTCGTTCATGCCCATCGCCGCGAGGCTGGGATAGTTGCCCGGGCGCAGGAACACGCAGTGGCCGCCGAAGCCCGTGTCGTCGCAGGCCTGCCAGCTCTCGCCCACCACCGTCACCGACGAGGCACGATCATTGAAGCCCGAACGACGGAAGTCGCCGATGTCGGACGTGGTGCTGAACGAGCGGCCACGGAAGTTGTCGCGCTCGTAGAACGTGACCTGGCCCGGCAGCGGCGGCGGGGCCCAGCGGTTGTCGGGAATGTTGCCGTTGCGGTCGGCCTCGCGCGCCGACGACACGCGGTCGTTCAGGCCCATCGAGCTCAGCGACGGATAGTTGCCGGGCCGCAGCACGTAGCAATGGCCGCGGAAGCCGGCATCGTCGCAGACCTCCCACGGGCGGCCGCTGACCACGACGGACGATGCACGGTCGTTGAAGCCGATGCGCTGGAAGTTGTCGATGGGGTCGTGCACGGTGAACGCGCGTCCGCCGTAGTTGTCGTTCTCGTAGAACGTGACATCGGCCATCGCCAGGCCGGAGCACGCGAGCGCGACGGCGCCCAACGTTGTCTTCAGGATGTTGGTGTTCATTCGACACTCCAGTTATCGATCGTGCTGCTCGACGGCAAACAGTGGGCCCGGATGCTTGGGCGGCTGTTTGCTGGTGTGCTGGGTTGCTGGCGTGCGAGTGTGCGGCGTTGCGGCGTTGCGGGGCGCGTTTGATCAGTCACGACTCAACGGGCAAGTCTCTTTTGTTCGTGTCCCCCGCCGGCCTT
>JBBQYL010000075.1:0-21555 GCA_038208735.1 Burkholderiales bacterium | reverse complement strand
GTGGTCAGCGGGATGGGGCAGAACAGCACTCATGAGAGGAAATCCTTCAGCGAACGCGTGTGTCGGTAGACCTTGCGGATCGAGCGGCGACTTACTTGGCTTCGGCGGCGACCACGTCGGACGGCTCGACGAGCTGGCCGGTGTGATTGCTCCACGAGTTCTTCGTGTAGGTGATGGCCGCGGCGATATCGGTTTCCGAGAGCTTGCCCTGCCACGCCGGCATGGCGCCGTTGAGGCGGCCGTGCAGCACCGTGATGATCTGGGCATTCTTGTCGGGATCGAGCACGGTGGGCGACGCGTCGAGCGGCTTCACCGGGCCGGCGCCCTTGCCGTCCGGGCGGTGGCAGACGGCGCAGTTGGCCAGGTACACCTTCTCGCCACGGGCCACCAGCGGGGCCATGTCCCAGACCTTCTTCGGATCGTCCTGGGCGGCGGCCAGCGCCTTCTTCTGCTTGTCGACCCAGGCTGTGTAGTCGGCCGCGGACAGCACGTCGACGCGGATCGGCATGAACGCGTGCTCCTTGCCGCAAAGCTCGGAACACATGCCGTAGTAGGTGCCGACCTTGTCGGCCAGGAACCAGGTGTCGCGCACGAAGCCGGGGATGGCGTCCTGCTTCACGCCGAAGGCCGGCACGCTCCACGAGTGGATGACATCGTCGGCGGTGGTGATGATGCGCACCTTCTTGCCCACCGGCACCACCAGCGGGTTGTCCACCTTGAGCAGGTAGTCGTTGCCCGCGGGCTTGCCGTCCTCGGACAGCTGGCGCTGGGCCGTGTCGAGCGTGGAGAAGAACTTGAGCCCGGCGCCTTCGCCGTTCTCGTATTCGTATTCCCACTTCCACTGGTAGCCCGTGGCCTTGATGGCCATGTCGGCGTTGGTGGTGTCCTTCATCGCCACCACCGTGCGGGTGGCGAACGCGCCCATCAGGATGACGATGACGAAGGGGACGATGGTCCAGGCGATCTCGACGGTGACGCTCTCGTGGAAGTTGGCCGCCTTGTGGCCCACGCTCTTGCGATGCTTGAAGATCGAATAGAACATGAAGCCGAACACGACGACGAAGATCAGCGTACAGACGATCAGCATCCAGTAGTGCAGTTCCTTCTGCTGCCGCGCGATCTCGGTGACGGCTGGCTGGAAGTCGAGGCCGAGAACCCTGGGGCCGCCGGGGAGGTCTGTCACGGACTCACCGAGCGCCATGGCCGCGCCGGTGGCGGCCATCGTGGAAATCGCCAGGGTCGCGCGCGCCGCGCCGGTCCCCAGCTTTCGAATCGTCATCATTGTCGTCACGTAGTTCGATCCTTCTTGTCGGGCCAGGACCGCCAGCGCGGTCCGGATCGGCTTGATCAGAGGTCGCGTGCAGCCCCTCGAAAGGTGGGCCTGCACAGGAGAGGTGCACTTCAGACACAAGACCCAATCGATTCTAGGGCCTGTTCATGCCAAAAAAGTGCCTGCGGGACTCAGCGTAAGCCCTGCCCCGCCCCTCGCTCACCGGGGTTGACGGCCCCGTGACAGCATCGCCTTCATGTCGTCGAGGCCCACCTGGGTCTGTTCGGAGAGCTTGACGCGCGGCACCGGACGGAACGCGTGGCCGTAGACGATCTCGAACTCGAGCACCACGCGGCCCTGCGAATCGACCTTCGCGCCGAGGGCGGCCAGCAGGCGGTCGCGCCAGCGCGGGGTGCGCAGACCGGCAAAGCGGGCGGCATCGGTGTTCATGCCCAGCGTGCGCAGTTCGTCGAGCGCGGCCTGTGGCGTGCTCCAGGTCAGGCGCAGGGTCTCCTGGTCCATCACCGGGTCGGCGAAGCCCGCCTCCACCAGCATGTCGCCCAGGTCGTGCATGTCCGTCCACGGTGCATACGGCGTGCCCCATCCGTGGGCACGGTAGAGGTCGCGCAAGGTCACCAGCGTGCCGGGGCCCAGCGTGGTGAACATCAGGAACCCGTCCACCACCAGCGCGCGCTGCCACTCGCGCATCAACGCGGGCGCGTCGGGCGCCCAGTGCAGGCTCATGTTCGACCACACGAGCTGCGCCTGCCCCGGCGGCACGGCCGACTGCGCGATCGCGCGCGGCCCGCCGGTGCCCAGGCCCAGCCAGCGGCGCCAGGCGGGCGTGGAGACGGGCGCCTCGGCCACGGGCGCGCCCGCCGCGGAGCACGGCACGGACTCCGGCCGGAGCACGCCCGTGACCGTGGCCTTGGGATAGGCCTGCGCCAGCAGCGCGGCGCCACCGCCGAGCTCGCTCCACCAGTCGAACACGTGTTGCGGCACCTGCTTGACGATGGACAGCCGCTCGCCCATGCGGCGCGCGATCTCGGCGTGCAGCCACGGCGGCGCCGGCCGCGCCGCGAGCGCGGCCCAGGCGCGATCCAGCGCTCGCGGATCGAGGCGTTCCGGGCGGGATTCGGTGGTGGGTGCGGCGGCCATGCGGCAGTATATTGAGCCGATGACTTCGCGGCCCGACGGCTCCCAGATGCCCGCCGGCGGCGCCGGGCCAAGCGACGGGCCCTTGACGCGGGCCGTTCGCGCCACTCGCGGCCTGTTCGAACGCTGGCGCCGCCAGGCCGGCGGGCGCTGCGTGGTGTGCCGCGGCTGGTGCGCCGACGGCCTGTGCGTCTTCTGCGCGGCCCGCTTCGCGCAGGCCGGGCCTCGCTGCAGCGGCTGCGCCCTGCCCTGGGCGCACGCCGCCGAAGACGACACGCCGCGCTGCCTGCGCTGTCGCCTCGCGCCGCCCGCGTGGTCGCGCGTGGTCGCCGGCGTCGACTACGGCTACCCGTGGGATCGCCCCATCGCCGACCTGAAGTTCCACCACCGCCTCGAGGCCATCGACGTGTTGCTGCGGCCGCTGCTGGCGCAACTGCGCGACGTGCGCCATGGCGACGTTCGGGTGGTGGCCGTGCCGCTGGCACGCGAACGGCTGCGCGAGCGGGGCTACAACCAGTCGTGGGAGCTCGCGCGCCGGCTCGCCCGCGCGCTCGCGCTGCCCGCGCGGGCCGACGCGCTGTTCCGCGTGCGCGACACCAGCCACCAGCTGGGACTGCACCGCACCGAGCGCGCGCGCAACCTGCAGGGCGCCTTCGTGGTCGCCCCGCGCCACGCCGGCTGGGTGCGCGGCGCGCGCATCGCGCTGGTGGACGACGTGCTCACCACGGGCGCCACCGCCCGCGCGGCCACGCGCACGCTGCACGCCGCGGGCGCACGCGACGTGCAGGTGTGGGTGGTGGCGCGCACGCCCGAGGCCTGACGGCCCCATGTCGCCCGCCGCGCACGCCCATTGAATGACAATCGGCGACCTATGTTCAAGATCGTCCTCGTCCACCCGGAGATCCCGCCCAACACCGGCAACGTGATCCGCCTGGCGGCCAACACCGGCTGCGAGCTGCACCTCATCGAGCCGCTGGGCTTCTCGATGGAGGACAAGCTGCTGCGCCGCGCCGGCCTCGATTACCACGAGTTCGCCGACGTGCGCCGCCACGCGAGCTGGGCCGACTACGCGGCCGGCGCCGATCTCGCGCGCTGCTTCGCCTTCTCCACCCGCGGCACCGGCACGCTGGCCAGCGTCGACTGGCGCCCGGGCGACAGCCTGGTCTTCGGCAGCGAGTCGTCCGGCCTGCCGCCGGCGCTGCGCGAATCGTTTCCGCCTGAACGGCTGGTTCGCCTGCCGCTGTTGCCAGGGCAGCGCAGCCTGAACCTCAGCAACGCGGTGGCGGTGGCGGTGTTCGAGGCGTGGCGGGTGAATGGGTATGGGGGCGGAAGTTGACGAGCCAGCAGATCCGCTCGCGTGGTTCTTCGACCGACGCGTTATCTGAAGTGGAGGCGTCAGCAGGGTCGGCGCGAGGAGGCGTATCAGACACTTTCGTCGCGGGAGTCGCGCCGCATCAACGACGCCACCGCATCCCGCGCCGCGATGCGCCGATGGATCACGGCCGACACCATGTCGGCGATGGGCATGGCCACGCCGTTGTCGTGCGCGATGCGCGTGACCGTCTCGGCGCAGTAGACGCCCTCGGCCACGTGGCCCAGCCGCTCGAGGATGCCGCTGAGCGACAGCCCTTGCGCCAGCATCAGTCCCACCTTGCGGTTGCGCGAAAGATCGCCCGTGGCGGTGAGCACCAGGTCGCCCAGGCCGGACAGGCCCATGAAGGTGTCGGCGTGCGCGCCCAGCGCCACGCCCAGGCGCGTCATTTCGGCCAGGCCGCGCGTGATGAGCGCGGCGCGCGCGTTGAGGCCCAGGTTGAGCCCGTCGGCGATGCCGGTGGCGATGGCCAGCACGTTCTTGACGGCCCCGCCCACCTCCACGCCCACCACGTCGGTGGAGCGATAGATGCGGAGCGACTCGCCATGCAGCGCGTCGACCGCGAGGTCGCACAGCGCGGAATCGGCGCTGGCCGCGACCAGCGCGGTGGGGCTGCCGCCCGCCACCTCCTGCGCGAAGCTGGGACCCGACAGCACGCCCACCGACGCGTGGGGCAGCACGCTGGCGGCGATCTGGTGGCCCAGCGCACCGGTGGCGGACTCGACGCCCTTGCACAGCCAGAACACGCAGGCGTCGGACGGCAGCGCGGCCAGCCGCTCGCGCAGCGAGGCCATGGGCGTGGCCACGATGATCAGGCCGCGTTCGGCATGCGCGAGCGCGGCTGAATGGTCGGACGTGACGGCGAGCTGATCCGGCCAAACGGCGTGCGGCAGGTAGCGCTCGTTGCGCCGATCGATCGCCATCTGCTGCGCCTGCACGGCGTCGCGCGCCCACAGGAGCACGCGATGGCGCCGCGCCGCAGCGATCGCGATGGCGGTGCCCCAGGCACCGGCGCCGATGACCGAGATGCGCACGCCGGGTTCGTCAGTTGGGCGCGCCAGTCGCCGAAGCAGTCTGCGCCAGCTGCGCCTGCTGCTGCGCTTCGAACATGGCCTGGAAGTTGACCTCGGCCAGCAGGATCGGCGGGAAGCCGGCGCGCGTGCAGATGTCGGAGACGATGGCCCGCAGGTACGGGTACAACATCTGCGGGCAGACCACGCCCAGGATGCCTTGCTGCTGCTCGGCGGGGATGTTGCGGATCTCGAAGATGCCGGCCTGCTTGGCCTCCACCAGGAACAGCACCTTGTCGCCCACCTTGGTGGTGACCGTGGCGGTGACCGTGACCTCGAACAGGCCCGGACCGACCGCCTCGCCCGCCATGGCCAGCTGGATGTCGACCTGCGGCTGCGTCTGCTCCAGCAGCGCCTGCGGCGAGTTCGGTTGCTCGAGCGACAGATCCTTCAGGTAGATGCGCTGGATCTGGAAAACGGGGGATTGGTCTTGTTCAGCCATGGAGGTGTCTCGAATAAAACAAAGCCCGCAAACCGGGACGGTGCGGGCTGCACGAAGCATTATGTCGCAGGCCTGCCGCCCGCCCGCGAGGGATGATCCTCAGCCGTTGAGCAGCGGGATCAGGCCGCCCTTCTGGTCGAGCGCGATCAGGTCGTCGCAGCCGCCCACCCACGTGTCACCGATGAAGATCTGCGGCACGGTGCGGCGTCCGGTCCTGGCGATCATGCTGTCGCGCTCCGACGGATTCAGGTCGACTCGAACCTCTTCGATGGCGTCGACGCCGCGCTGCTTGAGCAGTTGCTTGGCGCGGATGCAGTACGGACAGACCTGCGTGGTGTACATGCGAACCTGGTTCATGGCTTCTTGCAGCGTCGAGCGCGCTCTGGAACTGGGAATGCCTGATTTTCGCGCAGGTCGTACAACCTTGCACGATCAGGTGTCAACCCTCAAACGGCAGAGGTCTCGACCGGCAGGTTGGCCGTCTTCCAGGCGGCGAGGCCGCCGGCCAGCAGCACGGTCTTGGTGTAGCCCTTGGCCTCCAGCGCCTTGGCCGCCTTCGCCGCGCGCTTGCCGCTGGCGCACACCAGCACCACGGGCAACGTCTTGTTCTTGGGCAGTTCGGGCGCCACCTCGAGGCGGCCGATGGGAATGTTGCGCGATCCGACGATGTGGCCGGCCGCGTACTCGCCAGGCTCGCTCACGTCGATGACGGTGGCCTTCTCGCGGTTCATCAGGCGCACCACCTCGGCCGGCGCGACGCCGCCGTCGCGGGCGCCGCTGATCGTGGGCCACAGCAACAGGCCGCCGGAGACGAGGGCGGCCAGGATCAGGAGCCAGACGATGGGGTCGGTGAAGAATTGCAAGGGGCGTCTCGAGGCGGGGAAAGACTCTGGATTATAGGAAGGTCGGGCGGCTGCAACCTTGGCTTGCCGCATCGCGGGGCTTCGCGCCGACCCGCACGCATAGAATTTGCGCTTCCGACCCTCCACCCGGCGCCGCGCGGCGCAAGGCCTCCACCATGTACAAGCTCGTCCTCATCCGCCACGGCGAATCCACCTGGAACCTCGAGAACCGGTTCACCGGCTGGACCGACGTCGAGCTCACCGCCACCGGCGTGGCGCAGGCGCGCACCGCGGGCGAACTGCTGAAGGAGGCCGGCTACGAGTTCGACGTGGCCTACACCTCGGTGCTCAAGCGCGCCATCTGGACGCTGTGGCACTGCCTCGACACGATGGACCGCACCTGGCTGCCGGTCAAGCAGGACTGGCGCCTCAACGAGCGCCACTACGGCGGCCTGCAAGGCCTGAACAAGGCCGACATGGCCAAGGAATACGGCGACGAGCAGGTGCTCATCTGGCGTCGCAGCTACGACACGCCGCCGCCGGCGCTCGAGGCCGACGACCCGCGCGGCCAGCGCCACGACCCGCGCTACGCCAAGCTCGACCCGGCGCAGATCCCGCTCACCGAATGCCTGAAGGACACCGTGGCGCGCGTGCTGCCGTGCTGGAACGAGGTGCTGGCGCCCGCGATCAAGTCTGGTCAACGTATCGTCGTGGCCGCGCACGGCAACTCCATCCGCGCGCTGGTGAAGTACCTGGACAACATCGGCGACGCCGACATCGTGGGCGTCAACATCCCCAACGGCATCCCGCTCGTCTACGAGCTCGACGCCGATCTCAAGCCCATCAAGAGCTACTACCTGGGCGACGCCGAGGCCGCCGCCAAGGCCGCGGCGGCGGTGGCGGCGCAGGGCAGGAAGGGCTGAACGCCGGCCAGCGCTTCAGGCGCGTGCGGCGAGCGCGCTGACCCGTCGCACGAAGCTGAGCACCCGCTCCGACGCCTCGTCCGCCCGCGTGGCCGCCGACATCACCAGCAGCGCGCCCTCGCCTTCCAGCGGCACGTAGTGCACGCCCTCGATGCGCACCGCCTCCAGCGGCGCGGGCAGCACGGCCACGCCGAGGCCGGCGGCCACCAGGCCGATCTGCGTGGTGGCCTCGCGCGCCTCCTGCGCGATGCGCGGCTCGAAGCCGGCCTGCGCGCACAGGCGCTTGAGCAGCGGGCCGGTGCCGGTGCCGGCGTCGCCGGGAAAGCCGATGAAGGCCTCGTCGCGGCAGTCGGCGATGGCCACCGACTTGCGACGCGCGAAGCGATGCGTGGCCGGCACCACGAGGCGCAGCGGATCACGCCGCAGCAAGGCCAGGCGGATGCCGTCCGGCGCGCGCTCGTTGTAGCGCACCAGGCCCACGTCGAGTTCGCGGCGGCGCAGGGCGTCGAACTGCATCTGCGAGTGCATCTCGCGCAGGTTGAGCGCCACGTCGGGATGCGAACGGCGATGGTCGGCCACCACGTCGCGCAGCACCTTGGTGAGCGGCAGCGTGGACGAGAACCCGATGCGCAGCACGCCCACCTCGCCACGTGCCACGCGCTGCAGTTGCTGCGGCAGCGCCTGCGTGGCCGACAGCACCTCGCGTGCCTTCGCCAGCAGCGCGTGCCCCGCGTCGGTGAGCGCCACCGAGCGCCGTGTGCGCACGAAGAGCTGCACGCCCAGCTCGGCCTCCAGCGTGCGGATCTGCTGGCTGAGCGGCGGCTGGGCGATGTTCAGGCGCAGCGCGGCGCGCGTGAAGTGCAGCTCTTCCGCGACGGCGACGAAATAGCGCAGGTGGCGCAACTCCATTGAGTCTTTCAAAGTCTCAGTAGTGCAAGAATCATATATTGGACTGACTAAGAACGAATCCCTAAGCTCGGGTCATGTCCGCGATTCGCGCCCCCGCCACCTCGCCGTCGCGCACGGCCCGGCACGATGCCCCGCTTCCGCCGCCGCTCGAGGCCGGCAGCGCCGCGCACCGCTCTGCCAAGTGGGCGCTGTTCGTGGGTGGCTTCGCCGTGTTCGCCATGTTCTACGGGCCGCAGCCGCTGCTTCCGTTGTTCGCCGCCGCGTTCCGCCTCGACGCGGCGCAGGCCAGTGGCGTGCTGTCGGCCACCGCCGGCGCGATGGCGTTGGGCCTGATCCCGGCCGGCTTCCTGGCGCAGCGCTTCGGCCCGAAGCCGGTGATGCTGACCGCCATCGTGCTGGGCGCAATGTGCAGCCTGCTGTGCGCGCTGGCGCCCAACTACGCGTCGTTGATCGCGCTGCGCGCGCTGCTCGGGCTGAGCCTGGCCGGCCTGCCCGCGGTGGCATCGGCGTGGCTGGCCGAGGAGATGGGTCCGAAGGCGCTGGGCCAGGCGGTGGGACTGATCATCGCGGGCAACGCGGCGGGCGGCATGTCCAGTCGCCTGGTCTGCGGCGTGCTGGGCGACCTGGTGGACTGGCGCGTCGCGTTCGCCGGCCTGGGCGGCCTCGGCGCGATCGCCGCGTTCGAGTTCTGGCGCAGCCTGCCGGCCTCGCGCCGCCATCGGCCGCGCCCGCTGCATCCGCGCCATGCGGCCGCCGACCTGGCCAGCGTGTTCCGCGAGCCCGGCCTGTTGCCGTTGTTCGGCCTCGCGCTGCTGCTGATGGGCAGCTTCGTGAGCTTCTACAACTACCTCGGATTCCGCCTGGTGGGGGCGCCGTTCTCGCTGTCGCACTCCAGCATCGGCGCCATCTTCCTGTTGTACGTGGTAGGCATGTTCTCGTCGCCGTGGGCCGGTCGCCAGGCCGACCGCCTCGGGCCGTCGCGCGTGCTGGCGGGCATGCTGGCGCTGTCGGCAGCGGGGCTGGTGCTGACGCTGTCGTCGGCGCTGCCGCTGATCATCCTGGGCGTGGCGCTGTTCACGTTCGGCTTCTTCGCCGCGCACTCGGTGGCCAGCGGCTGGACGGCCCGCCTGGCGCAGCGGTCGAAGGCGCTGGCATCGGCGGTGTACCTCACGGCGTACTACCTCGGCGCGAGCTTCATGGGCTGGCTCGGCGGCCACGCATGGCAGGCCGGCGCGTGGCCCGGGGTGCTGATGTTCCTGGGCGTGCTCTGGCTGGGTTGCGTGGCGATCGCGGTGCGGATGGCACGGCTCCCCGGAGCGCGTGCGTCGCACCTTGAACCGTCATCCTGCGCGCAGTCGCAGGATGACACGTCGCTCGCAGGCTCGACACGCGCATTCAGTGCGCCAGGGGGTCCGTACCCGTCTCGCGGCCCGCGTGCGTCTGCGGATCCAGTCCGGTGTCGGGCGATTCCTTGGCCTGGCGTTGGCCGGTGCCGGGCTCGATCAGCTCTTCGATGATGAGGTGGCCGTACTTCTGGGCACGGTCGGCGTTGTAGCGCGCGACGATGTCGGCCGCTCGGCGCGCCGCGTCATCCTCCGGCGCCAGCACCGACACGAACGGATGTCCCTGCTCGGCCAGGTCGCGTTGCTGCTTAACGAGGTTGAGTTCCTGGCCGATGCTTGCGAGCAGCCCCGCGTTGGCGATGTCACGTTCGGCCCGCTCGCGCACCTCCGCGGCCGGATAGAAGGCGACGTCGGGAAAGCCCGCCTGCTTCAGCGCGTCCACGGCCGAACGCGCGTCGCGTTCGGTGGGAAACGAGGCGAGCACGTGGCCGACCGGCTTGAACACGCCGTAGGCCGTCTGGGAGTTGCTATCGTTCATGATGGATGCCCTTTCGACCTTCGAAGGGCAAGCGCCGTACCGCCGCGCTGCAGCAAGCCGCCTCAGGCGGCCTGGTCGATGGCGCGCAGCTCGGCGGCGATGCGCTCGCGCAGCGTCTCGGCCAGCACGCGCCGGTCGGCCTGTCCCACCGACTCGGCCGGCAGGAAACGCACGTGGACGACGAGGCCACGCGCGCGGCACACCTTCATCAGGCTTTCGCCCAACGTCGTGGTGCCGGTGTACTGCGCGGCGACGCTGACCCGGTGGCCCGGTTCGCTGTAGCGCATCACCACGGGCTGCACGACGGTGGCCGTGCTGATGGCGGCCTGCAGCAGGTTGGCATGGAACGGCAGCACGCCGTAACCGGCGCCCGTGGTGCCCTCGGGAAAGACGGCCACGGCATCGGCCGCGCGCAGCGCGTCGGCCACCTCGTGCACCACGCGCAGCGCGTCGCGCTTGCGTTCGCGCTCGATGAACAGCGTGCCGCCGGCGCGTGCCAGCTTGCCCAGCAAAGGCCAGTGGGCGATGTCCGACTTGGATACGAAGCGGGCCTGCGGGGCGCTGGCGTGCAGGGCCGGGATGTCGAGCCACGACACGTGGTTGGCCACCATCAGCACCGCGCCGGCGTGGGCCGTGCCCGACACGCGCACCTCCACGCCGAGGCAGCGCAGCATGCGCACGCTCCAGCGCTGGACGATGGCGTGCCGACCCGCCGCGTCCAGGCTCGGCATTGCCACGCCCGCGAGCCAGAGCCCGCGCATCACCATGCCGACGACGCACAGGATACGCCAGAGGGCGACGAGCGTTCTCAAGCGGTGGACGCGTCCGTGGCGCTGTAGGCCAGTGTGCCGGCGACGAGCGTGTGGCACACGCGGCCGGGCATGCGGGTGCCGCTGCTGGCCGCGTCGAACGGCGTGTGCTTGCCGCGGCTGCGCAGCGTGCCGGCCGTCACCTGCCATTCGGCGTGGGCGTCGAACACGCAGATGTCGGCCACGCCGCCTTCCACCAGCCGGCCGGCGCTCTGGCCCAACGAGCCCAGCGCCTCGCCAAGCACGCGCACGGGATCGCTCGTGACGCGAGCGAGCGCCTGCGCCAGCGTAAGCCTGCTCTCTTCGCCCCACTTCAGCGCCAGGCTCAGCAGCAGCTCGAGGCCGGTGGCGCCGGGCACGGCCTCGCCGAACGGCAGCATCTTGTCGTCGTTGGCGACGGGCGTGTGGTCGGACACCAGCGCGTCGATGGTGCCGTCGGCCAGGCCGGCGCGCAGCGCGTCGCGGTCCTTGCCCTGGCGCAGCGGCGGCACCAGGCGCATGTCGGCGTTGAAGTAGCCGATATCGACGTCGGTGAGGTGCAGCGAGTTGATGCTGACGTCGGCGGTGACGGGCAGGCCCTCCGCCTTGGCGCGTCGCACCAGCTCGACGCCCGCGGCGCTGGACAGGCGGCACAGGTGCACGCGCGTGCCCGTCTGGCGCACCAGCTCGAGGATGGTGTTGAGCGCGATCGTCTCGGCAACCACCGGCACGCCCGAGAGGCCCAGGCGCGTGGCCAGCGCGCCGCTGGCGGCCACGCCGCCGCCCAGCGACGCGTCCTGCGGCCGCAGCCACACGGCGTAGCCGTGGGTGCTGGCGTACTGCATCGCGCGCATCAGCGTGAGGTTGTCCTTCATCGGACGCTCGGCCTGCGAGAAGCCGATGCAGCCAGCCTCCGTGAGATCGATCATCTCGGTCAGCTCCTCGCCGTCGAGATGGCGAGTGAGCGCGCCCAGCGGGAACAGGCGGCAGCGGCTCAGCTTGCGGGCCCGGAACTTGAGCATGTCGACCAGGCCCGGCTCGTCGAGCGGCGGGTCGGTGTCGGGCGGGCACACGAGGCTGGTGACGCCGCCGGCGGCCGCGGCGGCCAGTTCGCTTTCCAGCGCCCCGGCACCGGCTTCCTTCAGGCGGGCGGCCAGGTCGACGAGGCCCGGCGCCACGACGCAGCCGTCGGCCTCGATCGTGCGCTCGGGCGTGAAGTCGGCGGGCACCTGGCCGATGGCCACGATGCGGCCGGCGGCGATGGCCACGTCGGCGAGCTCGTCGCGGCCGCTCGCGGGGTCGATCACGCGACCGTTGCGAATGAGGATCTTCATGCGTCGTTCCCGGCAAGAATGGACATCACGGCCATGCGCACGGCGATGCCGAACGTGACCTGCGGCAGGATGACGCTGTGCGGTCCGTCGGCCACGCGCGAGTCGATCTCCACCCCGCGGTTGATGGGGCCCGGGTGCATCACGATGGCGTCGGGCTTGGCCAGCGCCAGCACGTCCTCGGTGAGGCCGTAGCTCTTGAAGTACTCCCCGGCACTCGGCAGCATCGCGCCGCTCATGCGTTCGTTCTGCAGGCGCAGCATGATGATGACATCGGCATCCTTCACGCCCTCCTTCATGTCGTGGCACACGCGCACGCCCATCTCGCGCAGGTCGCCCGGCACCAGCGTCTTGGGACCGACGGCGCGGATCTCGGGCACGCCCAGCGTGGTGAGCGCGTGGATGTCGGATCGTGCCACGCGCGAGTGCACGATGTCGCCCACGATGGCCACGGTGAGCTCGTTGAACGACTTCTTGTAGTGCCGGATCGTGTACATGTCCAGCAGCCCCTGCGTGGGGTGGGCATGGCGGCCGTCGCCGGCGTTGACCACGTGCACGTGGGGCGCGCAGTGGCGCGCGATCAGGTACGGCGCGCCCGACTCGCTGTGGCGCACCACGAACATGTCGGCGTGCATGGCCGACAGGTTGGCGATGGTGTCGAGCAGGCTCTCGCCCTTCGAGGCCGACGACTTGGCGATGTCGAGGTTGATCACATCGGCCGACAGCCGCTTGGCCGCGATCTCGAACGTGGTGCGCGTGCGCGTGGAGTTCTCGAAGAACAGGTTGAACACGCTCTTGCCACGCAGCAGCGGCACCTTCTTCACGTCGCGGTCGTTCACGGACAGGAAGGTACCGGCGGTGTCCAGGATCTGCGTGAGGATGGCGCGCGGCAGGCCCTCGATGGACAGCAGGTGGATGAGCTCGCCGTGGGCGTTGAGCTGCGGATTTCGTCGCGCGAGCATCAGGTGGTCTCCTTGACGGCGAAGGTGAAGCGCCCGTCGGGGCCGCGCGCGAGCGACAGGCGCTGGGTGGCGGGCAGCGAGAGCTTGGCGGCGGCGAACACGGGCGCGACAGGCAGCTCGCGGCCGCCGCGGTCCACCATCACGGCCAGCTCGACGGAGGCCGGGCGGCCGTAGTCGAACAGCTCGTTGACGACGGCGCGGATGGTGCGGCCGCTGGCCACGACGTCGTCGATCAGCAGGATGCGCGCGCCATCGATCTCGAACGGCAGGCTGGTGGTGGCCTCGACGCCGCCCAGGCCGCGCTCGCCGAAGTCGTCGCGATGCAGCGTGCTGGAGAGGGTGCCCACGGGGCGGCCCGTGGCCAGGTCGGCGTTCAGGCGCTGGGCCAGCCAGGCGCCGCCCGACCAGATGCCCACGAGCACCGTGTCGGGCGTCAGCAGGCGCGCCACGCCGAGCCGGAGCTCGCCATAGAGCGCCTCGGCATCGAGCAATAGATTGGTCATTCGTTTTCTCTGAAGAACTGTTCGAGGATCAGCGCCGCCGCCGCCGAATCGGCGTCGCGGGCCCCCGCGGCTTCCACGTCGACCGTGGTGTAGCGCTCGTCGACCTCGTGCACCGGCAGCCGGAAGCGGCCGTGCAGCTGGCGGCCGAACTTGCGGGCGCGCGTCGTATTGTCGTGCTCGGCGCCGTCCGGATGGAAGGGCACGCCGATGACCAGGGCGTCGGGTGTCCATTCCTGGATCAGGGCCTCGATCGCCTTGAAGCGCGCGTCGCCCTCCATCGCCAGCGTGCGCAGCGGCTGCGTGAGGCGCATCAGCGTGTTGCCGGTGGCCACGCCGACGCGCCTCGTGCCGTAGTCGAATGCCAGGAACGAACGCACCGCGCGGTTGCCCGCGCCGCTCATGCGTGCCCCGCCTCCTGGCTGAGCATTCGGGGGTCGATGCCCAGCAAGGCCAGGGCGCGTTCGTAGCGCTGCCCGATGGGGGTGTCGAAGATGATCTCGGGCGCGGCGTCGACGTTGAGCCAGCCGTTGCGGCCCAGCTCGTCTTCCAGCTGGCCGGTGGCCCAGCCGCTATAGCCCAGGGTGACCAGCACGCGGCGCGGGCCGTTGCCCAGCGCCATGGCCTCGAGCACGTCCTTGCTGGTGGTCATCTCCAGGCCGCCGGGCACCGACAGCGTGGAGTTGTACTGCACCGAGCCGTCGAGGCGCTCGTGCAGCACGAAGCCGCGCTCGGTCTGCACCGGGCCGCCGTAGAACACCGGCTGGTCGGCCAGGTCTTCGCTGCTGAGCGTGAGGTCGACCTTCTCGAACAGGTTGCGCAGGCGGATGTCGACCGGCTTGTTGATCATGAGGCCGAGCGCACCCTTCTCGCTGTGCTCGCACAGGTAGACGACCGAGCCGGCGAACGCCTCGTCCACCATCCCGGGCATCGCGATGAGGAACTGGTTGGTCAGGTTGATGGGTTCGGAGGCCATCGCGTGATTTTAGGACAGCGCCGGGGCCACAATCGGCCGCCATGGAGATCTCCCCCCCCAAATCCGTGGCGCGCGCGCTGGTGTGGTTCCGGCGCGACCTGCGCACGTCCGACCACCCGGCGCTCGACCAGGCCCTGCGCGACGCCGAATCGGTGTGGTGCGTGTTCGTGCTCGACAAGGCCATCCTCGACGGCCTGCCCTGGGAAGACCGGCGTGTGGCGTTCATCCGCGCCAGCCTCGTCGACCTGGACGAGCAGCTCGCGGCCCTCGGCGGCGAGGACGCGCGGCTGATCGTGCGCCACGCCGTCGCCACCGACGAGATCCCGCGCCTGGCCGCCGAGCTCGACGTGCAGGCGGTGTATGCGCACCACGACGACGACCCGGCCGCGCTCGCGCGGGACGTCCAGGTGCGCGAGGCCCTGGCCGCGGCGGGCCGCGACCTGCGCACGTCCAAGGATCACGTGATCTTCGAGCGCGCCGAGATCCTCACCGGGTCGCGCACGCCCTACGGCGTGTTCACGCCCTACAAGAACGCCTGGTTGAAGGCGCTGCACGCGCGGCCCAAGTTGCTGGGCGACTGCGGCAGCGACGTCGACGGCAGCGCGCTGGCCAAGGCTCCGTCCAGCGGCTGGAAACGCCACGCCGTGGTGCCCACGCTCGAGGAAATCGGCTTCTCGGAAAAGGCGGCCGTGCATCAGGACGACCCCGGCCTGCGCGCGGGAAGCCGTGGTGGCGAAGAGCTGCTGGCGGAGTTCCTCGACCGCATGGACGACTACGACGCCACGCGTGACTTCCCCGCGAAGCCCGGCCCGAGCCACCTGGGCATCCACCTTCGCTTCGGCACGCTGTCGCTGCGCCGCCTCGTGGCGATCGCGTCCCAGCGCACCGAGGGCGGCAGCCGCGGCGCGCAGACGTGGCTGTCCGAGCTGGTGTGGCGCGACTTCTACCACCAGGTGCTGTTCCACCACCCGCACGTGGTGGACCATGCCTATCGCGCCGACTGCGACGGCCTGCGTTGGGAGACCGGCGAGCAGGCCGAGGAACAGTTCGAGGCCTGGTGCGGCGGCCGCACCGGCTACCCGCTGGTGGACGCCGGCATGCGCCAGCTCAACTCCACGGGCTACATGCACAACCGGCTGCGCATGATCACCGCGAGCTTTCTCACCAAGGACCTGGGCGTGTCATGGCAGCGTGGCGAGGCGTACTTCGCGCTGCACCTGAACGACTTCGAGCTGGCCTCCAACAACGGCGGCTGGCAATGGGCCGCGTCCACGGGCTGCGATGCGCAGCCGTGGTTCCGCATCTTCAACCCGGTGACGCAGAGCGAGCGCTTCGACCCGCAAGGCGCGTTCATCCGGCGCTGGGTGCCCGAGCTGAAGCTGCTGGGCGCGAAGGCGATCCACGCGCCGTGGACGGCCAAGCCCGCGGAACTGGCGGCGGCGAAGGTGGCGCTGGACGTGGACTATCCGAGACCGATCGTGGATCACGACGTGGCGCGCCAGAAGACGCTGGCGCGGTTCGGATCGAAGGGCAGCGGCAGCCCGCAGGTGCAGGGATCTGGCCCCGAACGGGGCGAGGCCCCTTAAGGGAAGATCATCGCCGGATTGCGAGGTGCGTCGGATTGTGGGGTGCGTCGGATTGCCAGGTGCGTCGGATTGTGGGGTGCGTCGGATTGTGGGGTGTCGGATTGTGGGGTGTCTATGGGTCAGTCACGACTCACCGGGCAAGTCTCTTTTGTTCGTGTCCCCCGCCGGCCTGCGGCGCGGCTCCTCCTTGACCTCACAAAAGAGACTCGCCCGGTTCGCCGTTCCACGCCCGGCCTGCCAGCGGACAACATTCGCGGGGGAATATTCCGCGAATTTGTGAGGCGGTCTTGGCATCGTCGGGCCGTCGAGGCCGCGACGATGCCCGCGGCCGGCAGGCTCACATGCCATCGGGCCTGACGCGAATTGCGGATCGGAATGGCGGCGCTACTTTTCGTGATGGACGAACTGCACGGTCCTGTCGTCCTGCGCGCTTTCGCAAGATCCACACCTGAGACACCGTCGTTCGCCAGCATGGATCCTGCGACTGCGCGCAGGATGACGCGGTTGGCGCGGTGATGGCGCGGTGATGACGCGGTTGGCGCGGTGATGACGAAGTTGGCGCGGTGATGACCCAGTTGGCGCGGTGATGACCCGGTTCGCGCGACGATGACGCTGTTGCCGAGGTGATATCTCCCTTCGTTGGTCACGAGAAGAAGCGCTGGCGTCGCGACGCGAAGTCCGCGTCAAGCCCGACGGCGTGTGAGCCGGCTGCCCGCGGGCATCGTCGCGGCCTCGACGGCCCGACGATGCCAAGACCACCCTAAATTCGCAGACTTCTTCCACCCGCGAATGTTGTCCGCTGGCAGGCCGGGCGTGGAACGACGAACCGGGCGAGTCTCTTTTGTGAGGTCAAGGAGGAGCCGCGCCGCAGGCCGGCGGGGGACACGAACAAAAGAGACTTGCCCGGTGAGTCGTGACTGACCCTGCGACGCCCAGCAGTGACCAGCGACAGACCATGCCCCGGCAACGCCCCATGCCCCATGCCCCAGCAACCCCCGCAAATCGGCGATGAACCTTAGAACAGCTCCACGTCGCTGACGCGCGTGCCATCCTCGATGATGCCCTTGCGCATCAGCTCGGCGTGGTTGCTGACCTGGTCGCGGCCGTTGTGCTTGGCGTGGTACACGGCGCGGTCGGCGCGTTCGAATGCGGCGGCAGGGGTGTCGCCGACCTCGATGGCGGTGAAGCCCACGCTGACGGTGATCTTGCCGGCCTGCGGGAACGGGTACTCGCCCACCACGCGGCGAAAGCGCTCGAAGGCGACGACGGCGTCGGCCTCGTCGTTGCACAGCAGCAGCACCACGAACTCCTCGCCGCCGAAGCGGTAGAGCTGGTCGGAGAAGCGGAACGCGCCGCGCATGATGCGCGACAGCAGCAGCAGCACCTCGTCGCCGATGAGGTGGCCGAAGCGGTCGTTGACGGTCTTGAAGTGATCGATGTCGACCACGCCCAGCCAATAGCGCGAGCCCGACGCGTGGCGGCGCTCGCCTTCGTCGAGCTTGGCGTCGAGCAGCGGCAGCGACGACACCTTGTAGAAGCTGTCGTCGAAGATCTTGCGATTGAGCAGGCCCGTGAGGGTGTCGCGCTCGCTGTAGTCGAGCAGCGTCTGCACGTTGCGGTAGATGCGTAGCACGCCGAACACGAGGCGGCGCGACTTGACGCCGATGCCGCGCGTGGTGACCAGCTCGATCACGCCCACGGCGCCGGTGTCGGACATCACCGGGAACAGCGTCGTGATGGTGCCTTCGCCGCGCGTCTCGATGATCTTGCCCGTGGTCAGACACTCGAGCCAGGTCGGGCGCTCGACGGCGCGCGGCAGGGTCGTCAGATCGACCCAGGCCGGATCGGCGGTGGCCGCCGGCGAGTTGGCCAGCAGCGCCGCACGCGTGAGCCAGCACTCCTCGCCCTGGTCACCCACCAGCCGATAGACGGCCACACGCTGCGGCGTGAGGAAGTCGCGCATGGCGTGTGCCAGGCTGACGTCTAGGGTGTCGCGATCGCGCAACCCGGTCAGCGAGGCAAGGTGATCAATGATTTCAGGCATGGGTGGTTGAATCGGTGATGCCTGATTATCGGTCGAGTATCTCGCCGACTGAACCTCTGAATCCGTGAAGGCTTCCGGCGAGATTGCCAGAAACCCTCACGAATTCTCACGCGGGCATCTTCTTCGCGACATTCTCGCGGATCAGGCCGATGAGCTGCTCCTCATCATAGGGCTTGCCCAGGTAGTGGTCGGCGCCCAGCTGTTCGGCCAGGTCGCGGTGCTTCTGGGCGATGCGCGACGTGATCATGATCACCGGCAGGCCTTGCCAGCGCGGGTCGTGGCGCACGTTGCGCAGCAGGTCGAAGCCGTCCATGCGCGGCATCTCGATGTCGGTCAGCATCACGGCCGGGCGTTCGACCTCGAGCTGCTCCAGCGCATCCAGGCCGTCCTTGGCCACGGTGACGCGGAAACCTTCGCGGGTGAGCAGGCGCTGGGTGACGCGACGCACCGTGAGGGAATCGTCGACCACCAGGATCAGCGGCGCCTTGACCTCCTGCACCTCTTCCACCACCACCGGCACCAGCGGCGCGCCGGCCTCGGCAGCAAGGCGCTGGCCGTAGACGGCCGCGAGCGCCACCGGGTTGTAGATGGGCACCACCTCGCCGGTGGCCAGCAGCGACATGCCCGCCAGGCCCGGCAGGCGC
Source organism: Burkholderiales bacterium (assembly GCA_038208735.1). Classification (GTDB taxonomy): domain Bacteria; phylum Pseudomonadota; class Gammaproteobacteria; order Burkholderiales; family Burkholderiaceae_C; genus Scleromatobacter. The sequence continues at coordinate 2,860 of JBBQYL010000075.1, read as the reverse complement.
GCCAACTGAGGCCCGAGGTTCTTGACGACCACTTCCTGGTTGCCGACCACCTGGTCGACGTGCAGGGCGACGCGCTGTTCCGCGCTTCGCACCAGCACCACCGAGGTGGTCTTGCCGGCCAGGGTGCCGTGCGAGCTGGACTGCAGCAGCGCGCCGAGCCAGAAGAACGGCACATCGTGCGCGCCGTCGCGGTAGCTGCCGCTCAGGTAGGCCTGTTCCACTTCCGCGTTGGGAACTCGACGCACCACCTCCACCAGCGAGGCAGGCATCGCGACGGTGAGCGCGCCACAGCGCAGCTGCACCACGCGCGTGACGGCCGTGGTCAGCGGCAGCAGCAGCGTGAAGGCCGTGCCGCGGCCCGGGGCCGAGGCGGTCTCGATGCGTCCGCCGAGCGCCGTGACGTCGGTACGCACGGCGTCCATGCCCACGCCGCGGCCGGCGAGTTCGGTCACTTCGTCCGTGGTCGTGAAGCCCGGCGTGAAGATGAGATTGGCCAGTTCCGCGTCGGTGGGCCTGGCGTCGGGCGCGATCAGCCCGTTGCGGCGGCCGCGCGCCTCGATGCGTTGCAGGTCGAGGCCATGGCCGTCGTCGCGGATCTGGATCCGCACTTCGTTGCCCTGCTGGGCCAGCGTGACGTCGATCGTGCCGATCGGATCCTTGTCCTGCGCGCGACGCACGTCCGGCGATTCGATGCCGTGCACGACCGCGTTGCGCAGCAAGTGCTCGAACGCGCCGGCCATGCGGTCGAGGACGCTTCGATCGAGTTCGATCGACGAGCCTTCGACGTTCAGGCGCACCTGCACCGACGTTTCCTTGGCGGCCTGGCGCACCACCCGATAGAGGCGTTCGGACAGCGCGTCGAACGGCACCATGCGCGCACGCAACAGGTCTTCGGACAGCGCGCGGGTGAGGCGGGCCTGGGCGGCCATCTCGTCTTCGGCCGACTGCACCGTCTGCGTGAGGCTGCGCTGCACCGTGGCCACGTCGTTCACCGACTCGGCCATCATGCGCGTGAGTTCCTGGAAGCGCGTGAAGCGATCCATCTCCAGCGGATCGAACTCGACGGACGAGCTCTTGCTGGCCTCCAGGCGCGACGCGATCTGCGTGTCGGCCTGCAGCTCGATGTCGCGCAGCTGGCGGCGCAGTCGATCCAGATTTTCCGTGAGTTCGCGCAGCGACACGCGCATCTGCGTGACGTCGCTCTCGAGGCGCGAACGCGTGATCGAGACTTCGCCGGCCTGGTTGACCAGGCGGTCCAGCAGCGGCGCCTTGACGCGCACCGTGGCGGTGGCCGGGTTGCCGGTGGCCGTCTCGACGACGCGCTGAACGCGCGACGGGTTGGTGGCCGAGAAACGGGCCCAGTCGATCGTGGCCGGGGCGGCGTCGGACAGCGCCTTGGGCACGAACTGGCGGATGGTCGACTCGGGCGCGACGGGGGCCGGCACCGGCGCCTCGGCGACCGGGGCGGCGGCCTGGACGGCAGGAGCCTCGGGTTCGGCGACCGGCTTCGTTTCTTTCACGGCCACCGGCTGCGCGGCCACCGGCTCGGGGGCGAGCGCGTGCGGCGTCCGCTGCAGGCGCTGGAACTCTTCGTCGAGCGCGTCGACGCCGGTGTGCAGCGTGGCCATCGTCGGCGGGTTGGCCGAACGGCCCCCCACGCGTTCCTCGAAGGCCGATTCCAGGCGGTGCGCCAGCTCGCCCAGGCGCATGGCGCCGGCGAGGCGGGCACTGCCCTTGAGCGTGTGCAGCGCGCGCAGCGCGCCGAACGCCTCGGACTGCATCTCCGGCGACTCTTCCCACGCACGCAGGTGCGAGGCGAGCGACGGCAGCAGCTCCTGCGCCTCTTCGGTGAAGATCTCGAACAGCTCGGGATCGATCGCGTCCTGGGCGTCCAGATCCTGCGCGAAGCCCGTGCCGTCGTTCTGCGGCTCGGCCACTTCGTGGCGCTGGCCCGTCTCGGCGCGCACGCTGTCGTCCAGCACGCTGAAGCGGACGGCGCCCAGGCCGGATTCCGGCGCGCCGACGGCGGCCGGCTGAGCGACCGGTTCGGCGGGCATCGCGGCCGCGTCGGCGGCGGCGTTGAGCGCCTCGAACTCGTCGGCACCGATCTCGGTGTCGGGCGAGTCGATCACCTCGGCAGCGGCGATGGGCGGCTCGGCGAAATGGTGTTCCTCGACCGCGAGGGCGGCCTGGGCATCGGCGGCAGCCTTGGCGTCGGCCGCGGCCTTCGCATCCGCGGCGACCTGGGCCTCGGCGGCGATCGCCTGTGCGGCGGCGTGTGCGTCCGCCGCGGCCTTGGCCTGCGCATCGGCGCGGGCTTGCGCCTCGGCGGCGGCCTGGGCCTCCGCCGCGGCCTTCGCGGCAGCGGCGGCTCGAGCCTCCGCGTCCGCCTTCGCTTGCACGTCGGCCCTGGACTGGGCTTCGGCTTGCGCCGCGGCCTCGACGTCGCGGGCGCGCTGCACGCTCTCGTCGTGCGCGGCCTGCGCCACCTGCGCCTGCACCGAGGCCTGGAACGCGTCGAAACGCGCCACCAGCGCCGGGGCGGGACCCTGCAGGAAGCCGGCGGCGAACTGGTGCAGCAGGCGGCGGATCTCTTCGGCCACGTCGTTGTACAGGCGCGCCTCGTCCGGTGTCACCTGGCGCGACTGCGACACCTCGAGCGCGTGCTCCAGGCGGCGGGCCAGCGACGACAGTTCGGCGTGGCCCACGGTGGCCGAATTGCCGGCCAGCGAATGCGCCAGCGCCACGGCCTCCTCGCCCACCGGGCGCGGCAGCTCGAGCACCCACTCGGCGAGCGAGGTGCACAGGCGGCGCGACTGCTCGTCGGCCTCGTTCAGGCAGATGTTGGACAGGCCCAGGC
>JBBQYL010000074.1:0-21646 GCA_038208735.1 Burkholderiales bacterium | reverse complement strand
CGACCGCGGCGAGCCGTCGCCCACGCTGCACCTGGACGAATGGCGGCGCGAATGGGGCGTGGGCGATCCGGCCAGGACACCGGGCGGCCTCGATCGCCCGCAGCCCACGCCGCCGTCGCGCCAGGTGACGCTGCTGCAACGCAAGGCCGGCAAGCACGGCGCCGGCCTGGGCAAGACCTCGGGCTGGGTGCATCGCGCCACGCTCAAGATGAAGAACGTGGAGATGCTGGCCGGCGTGAACTACGAGCGCGTCACCGACGAGGGGCTGTTCGTCACCTTCGGCCCCGAGCGCAAGGACGGCACGCTGCTGGAGGTGGACACCATCGTGCTGTGCTCCGGCCAGGAGCCTCTGCGCGAGCTGGTGGCGCCGCTGGCCGCCGCCGGCGTGAAGATGCACCTGATCGGCGGGGCCGACGAGGCGTCCGAGCTGGACGCCAAGCGCGCCATCGATCAAGGCACTCGCCTGGCCGCGGCGCTTTGATCGACTGAAAGCGACAGCTTCGCCTCACACTGACCTCACCGGCTGCCGATAGGATGGGTTCATCGCTATCGACTCCGTCTGCAAGGGTGCATGGAAGAAGGCCTCGAGATTCATTCGCTGTTCTGGGTTGCCGTCACGCGGCTGGGCGAGGCCCAGATCCTGCTGCCGGCCTTTGTCGCGGGCGCGCTGTGGCTCGCGTTCGCGCGTCCCGCCGGCGCGCGCGGCCGCGTCGCGCAGGGCAACGCCCACGCGCACGACCATCCGGCGCGCCTCTCGGCGCTGCGCTGGGTGGCCGCCGTGGTCGCCACCACCGCGCTCGTCACCGCCAGCAAGGTGGCGTTCCTGGGCTTCGGCCTGGGCATCGCGGCGCTCGACTTCACCGGGTTCTCCGGTCACTCGATGTACGCCACGGCCATCCTGCCGGTGCTGGTGGCGCTCATTGCCGGACGCCGCGGCGCGATCGTCGGCGTGCTGCTGGCCTTGTTGATCACTTGGTCGCGCGTGAAGCTGGGCGCGCACTCCTGGAGCGAGGCCATCTCGGGCCTGGTGCTGGGCGCCGCCGCCGCGGGCTGGACGTTGGCCGACTACCTGGCCCACCCCGGCGCGGTGCGCGCGCCCTGGTGGCTGCCGCTGGTGCTGGTGGCGTGGCTCACGCTGCTGCCCATGAAGGCGCCCCCGTCGCGCACCCACAGCCTGGTGGTGTCGATCGCGCTGAAGCTGTCGGGCCACCACCGGCCCTACACGCGCTTCGAGCTGCTGGGTGGCCTCATCGACCACCCGCTGCAGCCCGGCGATACGCACTGAGGGCTGGGCACCATAACCGGACGTAATTGGTATTACGACTGGTTCATCTGCGCGCCGCACGAACGGCAGGGTTGCCCCAGGGTTTCTGCCTAGATTCCACGAGTGAAATTGGATACGGGGATGGGCATGCCGGACGGCTGAGCATTCGTTGACAGCGGCCTGTCATGGTACTATAGTGGTATCACACCTATGAGCCACACCTGCTATCACCCCGCCTATGAACAGGCCGACATCCGCTACGCCCTGGGCGTGGACGGTGGCGGCACGGGCACCCGCGTGCGCCTCTGGACGAGCGCCGGCGCCCTCGTCGGCCACGCCGAGTCCGGCCCCTCTGCGCTGGCCCAGGGCATCGAGCAGGCGTGGAGGCACGTCGGTCAGGCCGTCGAGCGCGCGTTCGCGTCGGCGGGGCTGGCCGTGCCGGTGCCCAAGCAGTGCGTGCTGGGCCTGGGGCTGGCCGGCGCCGTGGCGCCGCACCTGGCCGCCGCGTTCTTTCGCGCGGCGCCCGAATATGCGTTGATCGTGCTGGAGACCGATTCGCGCACCGCGCTGATGGGCGCCCACGCCGGTCGCGCCGGCGCTATCGTGGCGGTGGGCACCGGCGCGGTCGGCGAGGCGCTGCACGCCGACGGCCGTCGCGTGGCGGTCAGCGGCTGGGGCTTTCCGGTGGGCGACGAAGGCAGCGGCGCCTGGCTGGGGCTGCGCGCCATGCAGGTCGCCCATCGCGCCCTCGACGGCCGGGCGATCGCAGGCACGCTGGCCCAGGCCGTGTGGCGCCAGGTGAGCGATCGCCGCGACATGCTGCTCGAATGGTGCTCCACGGCCCGCCAGCACGAATACGCGCAGCTCGCGCCGCTCGTTTTCGAGTGTGCGGATACCGACCCCGCGGCGCAGTCGATGGTGCAGGAAATCGGACAGGAGATCGAGGACATGGCGTTGGCGCTCGACCCCGGGCTGCAGTTGCCCATCGTGCTGCTGGGCAGCATCGGCCTGCGGATGGCCGACCGCCTGCCGCCGGCGCTGCAGGCCCGACTGGTGGAGGCGTCCGGCGACGCCGTCGACGGGGCGCACCGACTCGTGCGCCAGCAGATGAAGGAAGCCGTCGCATGAGTGGTGTTTCGCGCCAGCAGATCAGCGGCCACGTGCTGACGCCCCAGGGCTTCGTGCGGGGCACGCTGACCATCGTCGACGGCCGCATCGCCGGCATCGAGGGCACCCCCATCAGCGAAGGCCAGGCCCGCGTGTCGGCCGAACCGCTGATCCTGCCGGGCTTCATCGACCTGCACGTGCACGGCGGCGGCGGCTTCGACACCATGGAGGGTGGCAACGCCGTGGCCGAGATCGCGCGCGTGCATGCGCGCCACGGCACCACGTCGATGCTGGCCACCACGATGACGGCGCCGATGGCCGACATCTCGCAGGCCATGGCCGCGCTGAGCGACGCCGTGCGCACGCACCGCCGCGGCGGTGCGCACGTGATGGGCGTCCACCTGGAAGGCCCGTACATCAACCCGGGCGCGCTGGGCGCCCAGCCCGACTTCGCCCGCCCCGCGTCGGTGGACGAGGTGAAGGCGCTGCATGCCATCGCCCCCATCAAGCTGATCACGATGGCGCCCGAGCTGCCCGGCAACCTCGACCTGATCGCCCCGCTGCGCGCGGCCGGCTTCCACGTGCAGATCGGCCACACCGCCGGCACGTACGAGGACGGCGTGGCGGCGCTGCAGCGCGGGGCCACCGGCTTCACGCACCTGTTCAACGCGATGAGCAAGTTCCACCACCGCGAGCCCGGCATCGCCGGCGCGGCGCTGGCGCATGCCGAGTTCGCCGAGATCATTCCCGACCTGCTGCACGTGCATCCGGGCGCCATCCGCGCCGCGCTGCGCGCCATTCCCTGCCTGTACTGCGTCACCGATTCCACGGCCGCGGCGGGCATGCCCGACGGCGACTACAACCTCGGCAGCCACCGCGTCACCAAGTGCCTGGGCGGCGTGCGACTGCCAGACGGCACGCTGGCCGGCAGCACGCTCACCATGGACCAGGCGCTGCGCAACCTGGTGGGCATGGGCCTGAGCCTGGACGACGCCTCGCGCCGCGTGGCCACCCACGCCGCCGACTTCCTCGGCCTGTCCGATCGCGGCCGCCTGCTGGTGGGCGCGCGCGCCGACCTCTGCGTGCTGGACGCCGACCTGCAACTGACCCAAGTGATCGTAGAAGGAGACTCCATTGACCTCACGGATGCTTGACGAAGCGCGCGAAGCCCCTGCGGCCGTGGCTCGTCTGATGGCGGCCGACCACGCCGCCTACACCTCGCTCGGCGAGCAACTCCGTGCCGATCCCCCGCGATCCGCCCTCACCGTGGCGCGCGGCAGCTCCGATCACGCCGCGCATTACATGGCCTACCTGGTGATGGCGCGCCTGGGCCGCCTCGTCACGTCGCTGCCGATGTCGCTGGTCACGCTGTACCAGTCGCAGCTCGATTGCAACGGCCTGGTGTCGTGGGGCTTCTCGCAGTCGGGCCAGAGCCCCGACCTGATCGCCCCCATCCGCTTCTTCCGCGAAGGCGGCGCGCGCACCGTGGCCGTGGTCAACGATGCCGGATCGCCGCTGGCCCAGGCCGCCCAATGGGTGCTGCCGCTGCACGCCGGCGCCGAGACCAGCGTGGCCGCCACCAAGAGCTACATCGCGCAACTGGTGGCCGGCGCGCGCATCGTCGCGCACTGGAAGGACGACAAGGCCTTGCTGGCCGCGCTCGAGACGCTGCCCGAGGTGCTGGAACGCGCCGCGACCACCGACTGGTCGCCGCTGGTCGACGCGCTCGTCAACGCCGACAAGCTGTTCGTGATCGGCCGCGGCACCAGCCTGGCCATCGCGATGGAGGCCGCGCTGAAGTTCAAGGAAGTCTGCGGCATCCAGGCCGAGGCGTTCTCGGGCGCCGAGGTCAAGCACGGCCCGATGGCGCTCGTGGAAGAAGGCTACCCGCTGCTGATCTTCGCCCCGCGCGGCCCGGCCCAGGCCGGCCTGCTCGCCCTGGCCGAGGAGATGCGCAAGCGTGGCGCGCGCGTGCTCGTCGCCGCGCCCGTCGGCACCCCCGGCGCCGAGCTGCCGCTGGTGGCCGCCGGCCACGAGGACCTCGATCCGATCTCCGCGATCCAGAGCTACTACCTGGCCGTCGAAGCCCTCGCCCGCGCCAAGGGTCTCGACCCCGACAAGCCGCGCCACCTTAACAAGGTCACGCTGACGCACTGACGCGTCACGTCCTTTCCGCCCCTCACCGTCGACATGAGCGCCGTGCCCACCTTCCATCCTGGCCATCTCGTGATGGTCGATATCCCGGGCACGTCGCTCGACGACGAGACCGCGGAATTCCTGCGCCGCAATCATGTGCGCGCGATCTGCCTGTTTCGCCGCAACCTCGGCACCGAGGACGAGGTGCGCAAGCTCACGGCCGACCTGCGCGAGGTGATGGGCCCGTACTCGCTGATCGGCATCGACCAGGAAGGCGGCTCCACCATCCGCGCCACCTTCCTGCCGCAGGCGCCCGCGGCGATGGCCCTCGGCGCGATCGGCGACGAGACGCTGTGCGAAGAAGTTGGCGCCACGGTGGCGCGCGGCCTGCGCAGCCTGGGCATCAACTGGAACTTCGCGCCGGTGCTCGACGTGAACAACAACCCGGGCAATCCGGTGATCGCCGAGCGCAGCTTCTCCGAGGATCCCGACGAGGTGGCGCGCCTGGCCGCCGCCTGGATGCGCGGCTCGCTGCGCGAGGGCGTGGCCTGCTGCGTGAAGCACTTCCCCGGCCATGGCGACACCGCCACCGACTCGCACCACGCGCTCCCTACCGTCGACAAGTCGGTGGCCGAGCTCGAGGCGCTGGAGCTCAAGCCGTTCCGCGCGCTCGCGCATGCGAAGGGCGCCACGCCGGCCGCGCCGTCGGTGATGACGGCCCACATCGTCTACCCGCAGATCGATGCCGAGCATCCCGCCACGCTGTCGCGCGCGGTGCTCACCGGCCTGCTGCGCGAGAGCATCGGCTACGACGGCGTCGTCATCACCGACGCGCTGATGATGAAGGCCGTGCACGACAAGTACGGGCACGCGCTCGGCGCCGTGATGGCGCTGCAGGCGGGCGCCGACATGCCGCTGGCCCAGGGCACGCTGGCCGAGCAGGGCGCCACGGTCAAGGCCATCGAGAGCGCGCTGCAGGAAGGCCACCTGCTGCCCGCCGACGTGAAGAAGTCCGAGGCCCGCCTGGTGGCGCTGGCCACCGCGTACCCCGTGTCGCCGCGTGCCTACGACGCCGCGCGGCGCGCTGCCGACGACGCCGCGATGCGCGCCGCCTGGGCCCGCGGCCTGACCGCGTTCGACGGCGCCGGCAAGACCGCGCGTCCGCCCGCGCCGGGCACCCCTCTGCGCGTCGTCACGCAGGATTCGGTGGAGTGCGACGGCGTGTCCGAGGCCGGCCTGCCCGCGTCGCGCGTGGCCGAGATGTTCGCCGGCTTCGCCGACGTGCAGCTGGTGCGCGTGGCCGACCTGCGCCTGGTCGAAGACGCCACGTTCCCGCAGGACGGGCGCTACAACATCCTCGTCTCGAACCACCGCACTCGCTTCGGCGACGCGGCCGCCACGGCACGCCCCGACCTGCACGTGGCGCTGTGGAATCCGTACCAGTTGTTCGACATCGCGGCGCCCTCGCTCGTCACGTGGGGCTACTGCGACGGCGCGCTGGAGGCCGTGCGCGCCTGGCTGGAAGGCCGCGCGCAGGCGACGGCCACGTCTCCGGTGAAGCTCTCTCCCCGCGCGATCTGAATGCGGGCAGACTGTCGCGCACCCCGTGTCGTTACCCGCCCCGTCACCGCCAGGAAAGAGATCGTCCGTGTCCAGTGATTCCGCCGTGTTGCCTTCTTCCGCCGCCAGCGCGTCCGTCGCCACGCCGCGGCGCTCGCCGCTCACCTGGGTGCCGTCGCTGTACTTCGCGCAGGGCCTGCCGTTCTTCGCGGTGAACCTGATCGCGCAGCAGATGTTCGTCAGCGGCAAGGTGCCCACCGACACGATCACCCACTGGATGGGCATCCTCAGCCTGGCCTGGGGCATTCGCTGGTTGTGGAGCCCGTTCCTCGAGCTGGCGCCCAGCCAGAAGGCCGTCGTGATCACGTTCCAGTGGCTCGGCTCGATCGGCCTGGCCGCCGTAGCATTCGCCACGCACCAGCCGTCGTTCTTCGCAGTCTCGGTGGCTGCCCTGCTCGCCGTGTCGCTGTTCTCGTCGACGCACGACGTGTCGTCGGACGGCATCTACATGGCGCAGCTGAGCAACCGCGAGCAGGCCGAGTACGCCGGCTGGCAAGGGGCGTTCTTCAACGTCGCGCGCTACGCGTCCGCGGGCGGTCTGCTGATCCTGGCAGGCAACCTCGAGAAGTCGTCCGGCTTCGGCACGGCGTGGGGCACGATCTTCGGCATCTGCAGCGCGTTGATGCTGGTGCTGGGCCTGTACCACGTGTGGGCCTTGCCCAAGGCCACCGAAGTGCGCACGGTGAAGCCCACCGCGGACGCGGTCGCCAAGACGCTGTGGCACGTCATCGTCGACTTCTTGAAGAAGCCCGGCGTCTGGCTGGCGATCCTGTTCATCCTGCTGTTCCGCGCCAGCGAGGGCCAGATCCAGACCATCGGCCCGATCTTCCTGCGCGCCGCGCGTGCCACCGGAGGCCTGGGACTGTCCACCGACGACGTCGGCTGGGCGTACGGCACCGCCGGCACGATCGCGTTCATCGTCGGCACGATGGCCGGCGGCTACTTCGCCGCCTGGCTGGGCCTGCGCCGCGCCATGCTGTGGCTGATCCTCGCGATGAACCTGCCGAGCGTCGCCTTCGTGTTCCTCAGCGTGGTGATGCCCACCAACTTCGCCGTCATCGCCTCGGCGCTGAGCCTGGAGATGTTCGGCTACGGCTTCGGCTTCGTCGGCGTCATCCTGTACCTGATGCAGGTGGTCGCGCCGGGCAAGTTCCGCACCGCGCACTACTCCATCGGCTCCGGCGTGATGGGGCTGGGCATGAGCTTCTTCCGCTGGATCAGCGGTGACATCGAGACGGCGCTGGGCTATCGCAACTTCTTCATCTGGGGGCTGCTGTGTGCGATCCCCGTGCTGATCCTGCTGCGCTTCGTGTCGCTGTCGACGCCGACGGACGCCGAGCCCGCGCCGCAACCCGTCGAGCCGTGATGCGCCGGCCACTCGTGTCGTGCGCGCTGGCCGCGTCGGCGGTCGCCGGTTGCGCCGTCGATAGGCCGCCGGTCGCCGCGCCGGCGCAGGTCTTCTTCGACGACTTCTCCTACGCCGCCCCCGCCGACATGCCCGCCGCCGGCTGGCAGCTGCGCGACGGCACCGGCCATCCGGGCCTGCCCGGCGGGCGCTTTGGCGCCGAGGCCCTCTCGCTGGTGGACGATCCGCTGCAGCCCGGCAACCGCGTGCTGCGCCTGACCGCGCGCACCGACGGCACCGGGCCCGGCACCGTGCAGGCGCAGCTGTGCCACCAGCGCAAGTACCTGCAGGGCACGTACGCGGCGCGCATCCGCTTCTCCGACGCGCCGCGTTCGGGCGTCGACGGCGATCCGGTGATCGAGTCGTTCTACGCGGCGGCGCCGCTCGCGCACGCGTTCGATCCCGACTTCAGCGAGCTCGATTGGGAGTACCTCCCCAACGGCGGCTGGGGCTCCGACAAGACCCGGCTGTATGGCGTGTCGTGGCAGACGGTGCAGATCGATCCGTGGGAGGCGCACAACTCGCCGCACGAGGAGTTCGCGTCGTTCGACGGCTGGCACGTGCTGCTGATGCAGGTGACGAAGAACGCGGTGCACGAGTTCGTCGACGGCCGCGAGGTGGCGGTGCACGAGGGCCGCAACGTGCCGGTCTCTCCGATGACGATCTCGTTCAACCTCTGGTTCGCCGTCGGCGGCTCGTTGCCCACGGGCGGCCAGCCGCGCGTGTACGACGAAGATGTCGACTGGGTGTTCCACGCCAAGGATCGCGTGTTGACCCCGGCCGACGTCGACGCCCAGGTGCGTGCGCTGCGCGCCGACCACGTGCCCCGCACGGATACCGTGCCCGCCCCCGTTCGCGCCCTGCAGCAACGCTGCGACATCTAGAAGGTCCAACCCCATGGCCAGCCTCGCGCTCAAGCAGATCCGCAAGACCTACGACGGCGGCGCCGAGGTGATCAAGGGCGTCGACCTGGAGGTACGCGACGGCGAGTTCATGGTGTTCGTCGGGCCCTCGGGCTGCGGCAAGTCGACGCTGCTGCGCATGATCGCGGGGCTCGAGGAGATCACCGAGGGCGACCTGTTCATCGGCGACCAGTGCGTCAACGAGGTGTCGCCGTCCGACCGAGGCGTGGCCATGGTCTTCCAGAGCTACGCGCTGTACCCGCACATGACGGTGGCCGAGAACATGGGTTTCGCGCTCAAGCTGGCGGGCCGCAGCAAGGCCGACGTGGCCGCCGCGGTGGGCCGCGCGGCCGAGATCCTGCAGATCGGTGCGCTGCTCGATCGCAAGCCCAAGGCCTTGTCGGGCGGACAGCGCCAGCGCGTGGCCATCGGCCGCGCCATCGTGCGCAAGCCCAAGGTGTTCCTGTTCGACGAGCCGTTGTCCAACCTCGACGCGGCGCTGCGCGTGCAGATGCGCACCGAGCTCGCGCGCCTGCATCGCGAGCTGGGCACCACCATGATCTACGTCACGCACGACCAGGTGGAGGCGATGACGCTGGGCCAGCGCATCGCGGTGTTCAACGGCGGCCGCATCGCGCAGGTGGGCGAGCCGATGGCGCTGTACGACAACCCGGCCAACCTGTTCGTCGCCGGCTTCCTGGGCTCGCCCAAGATGAACCTGGTGCCCGTCACGGTGAGCGCCAACGACGCCGACGGCGTGCGCGTGCGGCCGCACGACGGCGCCGGCGAGTTCGCGCTGGGCGCGCGGGCGTTCTCGGGCGCTGCGGCGATCGGTTCGACCGCCACGCTGGGCTTCCGGCCCGACCAGGTGGAGCTGGCCGTCGCCGAAGGGGATGCCACCGGACTGCACGGCCGCGTCGACCTGATCGAGCGGCTGGGCGACGCCACGCTGGTGCACGTGCACTGCGCGGGGCAGTCGGCGCCGGTCATCGTGCGGCTGCCGGGGCATGCGGCGCCGTTGGCGGCGGGCAGTCGAGTCGCGCTGCGGCCGGATCTTTCGCGCAGCCGGCTGTTCGACAGCGCGGGCGAGGCGTTGCAGCGCAGCGCCTGACCCCTGGGTTGCCTCGACCCCTCTGCTGACTCGATCCCGCCGATTACTTCGACGCAGCGGCGGCCGGCGCCGGCGCTGCCGCGGCGTGCAGCCGCGATTGCGCGTACAGCGACCAGGTGTGCGCGATCGGCACGATGCCGGCGGGGCCGCTGGTGACGCTGTCGAAGGACTTGACGGCGTCGGCGTCGCGGCCGGCCAGGAGCTGGGCGTAGCCCAGGTGCAGGCGCGCTTCCTCGGGATAGCGGAGGCCGCCCTTGGCGATGCCCTGCTCGATCAGCTGCGCGCCTTGCTGTGCGTTGCCGTCGACGGTCTCCAGCAGGCCCAGCGACACCAGCGCGTTGCCGTCCTTGGCGCTGCGCGCGGACGCCTCGTTCACCGCCTGCTGTGCGCGGTCGGCGGCGACGGCCTTGCCGACCTCGGTGCGCAGCTTGTTCGCCTCGCCCAGGTCGGCGCCCGTGAAGGGCTTGGACGCGTAGGCCTCGTCGAGGATGCGCTTGGCTTCCTCGGGATAGCCGGCATGCGCGGCGAGCGCGGCGTAGCTCAGGCGCTCGCTGTCGTTGACGCCGCCCAGCACGCGCACCTTCAGGCGGTAGTTGTCGACGTACATCCGGTCGGCGAACTTGTCGGTGTGCGCGCCGCGGGCGATCAGTTCCTTCCAGTAGTCGGCCTTCGGGTAGGCCACGGCCAGGTGCTCCAGCGCCCACACGTAGCCCGCGTCGCTGTCCGACTGCGAGTACGACGTGGCCAGCAGGCGCAGCGTCTTCTCGGTGGGCACCTTGCCGGCAGCGTAGGTGGCGTCTACCTGGGCGCGGAAGCCCTTGGCGGCGGACGCGTAGTCCTTGTTGATGTACTGGGTCTGGGGCAGCAGTTCGCGCAGCTGGGCGTCGTCGCCGCCGGCGTCGAGGTAGCGCTGGATGGCCACCGTGGCCTTGGCGTACTGCTCGGAGCTGTACAGGATGCTGGCCAGCGCCTTCATGATCTGCAGGCGGTCGGCGGCGGGCAACTGGTCGTTGGCCAGCAGCGCCTCGAAGTCCTTCGCGGCGGCGACGCTGTCGTTGGCGCTGTATTCCGCCGGGGCGCGCACGCGCAGGAGCAGGTACTTCTCGTACGCGTTCAGGCTGGGCAGCGCGTCGAGTTCCTTCAGCTTGGCCAGCGCGGCGATGCCGTTGCCGGCCTTGAGCAGGTCCTGGGCCTCGTTGAACGGCTTGGCGAACTCGGGGCTCACCGAGGCGCCGGCCTGCGACGCGGCGGCGGCCGGGGCATCGGCGGCGATGGCGGGGGCGGCGCCATTCAGTCCGGCGGCGAAGGTCAGCGCCAGCAAGGCGCGCGAGGTGAAGGCTCTCATGTCAATCCCAGGAAACGCTGCGCCGAACGAGAAAGGAAGTCGCGACAGCACGCGGGCGGCGCCCCGGGTGCGGAGGAAAAAGACGGCCATTGTCCTCAAAACGCGGAACGCGTTCGGCTGAGAGGGCGGGGTGCCATGCCGGGCAGTTGCCATGCCCGCCAAACCCCGTCATTCCGCGCGGAGTCGCGGCATCCACGCGTCGAGGCGGCGTTGGTCGCCGGCGTGGATCCTGCGACTGCGCGCAGGATGACAAGCTTCCTGCGTGCAGGACAAACTTCCTGCGTGCAGGATGACAGGCTTCTATGAAGCGTTGAGCTCCGCGACGAAGTCGTACGTATCGCCGCGGTAGATGGACTGCGACAGCTCGATGGCCCGGCCGTCGCGCAGGTAGCCCAGGCGCTCCACCAGCAGGCCGGCGTCGCCGACGTCGGCATCGAGCAGGCGGGCCTGCTCCTCGTTGAGCAGCAGCGCGCGCAGGCGTTGCAATGCGCGCACCGGGCGATTGCCGGCGCGCTCCAGCGCGTCGTACAGCGAGTTGTCGACCGACTCCAGCGACGGCAGCGCGGCGGCCGACAGCGTGGCGTATTCGAGTGCCATCGGCGCGTCGTCGGCGTAGCGCAGCCGGTGGAAGCGGTACACCAGCGAGCCGGGGCTCAGCGCCAGCTTCATGGCCTCTTCCGGCGTGACGGTGCCGCTGGAGCGCTTGATCCACTCGCTGCGCGGCGTGCGGCCGCGGGCGCGCATGTCTTCCGAGAACGACGTGAGCTTGGCGAAGTTCTTGTCGATGCGCGTGGACACGAAGTTGCCCGAGCCCTGGCGCTGGTCGAGGAATCCCTCGTCGGCCAGGCCCTGGATGGCCTTGCGCACGGTGATGCGCGACACGCCGAGATCGGCTGCCAGCTGTCGCTCCGACGGCAGCGCGTCGTCGGGGCCGAGCACGCGCTTCTCGATGGCCTCGCGCAGCGCGCGTTGCAGCTGTTGGTAGAGCGGTTGGCTGCCGTCGGGATCGAGCGTGTTGAGTAGTTGTGCCAGCGCGCTCATTGCGTGCCCTTTTTCGTGTTGTCGGGGGCTGCGCGACGGCTCCGGTCGCCGACAGGCGCGAGTCGACTGGTCGGCACCGGGGCGCAGCGCAAACAGCATACCACTCAGGCACCAAATGCCAGACAAATGCACCACCGGGGCGAACCACGGCACCGGGTCCGTGCGGACCCTCAAACCACGTGATTTCAGCTCGTAAACACCGTGTTGCCATAACGCAATATGAGGGTAAACGCATAGAGCGCTGGTCTAGACTGGTTGTACAGTGGTACTACTTTATCGCATACCAGGTTTCTAGCCCGAGGGTGCACCGTCCAGAGCTCATGGAGAGACGGCACGACCCAATCCCAACCGGCCGCGTTCCCGAACAAATGCGTCCACCCGAAAAGAGGAGCCCCATGAAGACGAAACTTACGCCCATTGCCGCCGCAGCTGCGGTCGCGATTGCCGGAGCGGTCGCCGCCCCCGCATTTGCACAGTCCGCCGCCGCGCCCGCCGCTGCCGCTTCCGCCGCCGCTGCGGATGACGTGCAGAAGGTCGAAGTCACGGGCATCCGGGCTTCGCTGCAAGCCGCCATTGCCGTCAAGCGCAATGCCGAGACGCACATCGACGTCATCTCGGCCGAAGACATCGGCAAGATGCCCGACAAGAACGTGGCCGACTCGCTCGCGCGCATCCCGGGCGTGACCATCCTGAACAGCCCCTCAGGCGGCTCCGGCGGTTTCGACGAGCGCGACCGCGTGGGCCTGCGTGGCACCAGTCCCAGCCTGACGCAGACGCTGCTCGACGGCCACCCCGTCGCCAACGGCGACTGGTTCGTGCTGGATCAGACGGGCGCGGGCGTGGGCCGCAGCGTCAGCTTCTCGCTGCTGCCGTCCGAGCTGGTGAGCCGCGTCGAAGTGCACAAGAACTCGGTCGCCTCCGACATCGAAGGTGGCACGGCGGGTTCGGTGAACATCATCACCCGCAAGCCGCTGGAGTTCAGCAAGCAGTTCACCCTGGAAGCCACTCTTGGCGCCGTCTACGCCGACCTGCCCAAGAAGACCGACCCGCAAGCCAGCGCGATGGTCGCCTGGCGCAACGAGTCCAAGACCTTCGGCGTGATGCTGCAAGCATTCGACGAGAAGCGTCACCTGCGCCGCGACGGCGTCGAGACCTTCGCCCTGGACGGCCAGAAATCACTGACCGCTATCGATCCCACCAAGAACGCGACCGCCGTTGCCGCCGGCATCCCCGCCGGCACGCTCTTCCCCAACCTGATGGGTTCGGCCCTGTTCACCCAGGACCGCGACCGCAAGGGCGGCGCCCTCGCCGTGGAGTTCAAGCCGACCAACGACATGGACTTCACCGTGTCGGGCTTCTCGTCCAAGATGGACGCGAACAACTACAACCGCAATTTCTTGATGGCGCCGGTCTGGGCACTAACCGACTCGCGCCAGCCGGGCAACCTGCCGACGATCAGCAACATCAAGATCGACCCCACCACCAACATCCTGACCTCGGCCAACTTCGCCTTCGCGCAGCCCACCGTCGTCGGCGTGTACGACATGATCTCGCGCAAGGCGTCGGCCTCGACCAACTACATCAGCCTGGACGGCTCCTGGAAGATCAGCAACGCGCTGAAGCTGTCCGGCAATGGTGGTGTGTCCAACGGCGAGGGCAGGACACTCTCGCAGGACGTCTACGAAGCCGACATCTATGGCACGGCCTCCGGCTATCAACTCCGGGGCAGCGGCCAGGCTCCCGCGTTCAGCATGACCCTTGCACCGGCCACGCCGCCCGCGGGTCACACGGCCGCCGGCCCCTTCGCGACGGACTGGATCTTCGGCGACCAGAACGTCGACGTGAAGGACAAGGACACCTGGGGTCAACTCGATGCCGAGTACTCACTCGACGAGGGCGTGCTCCGCAGCCTGACGTTCGGCGTTCGCGGCTCCCAGCACAAGCGCTACACCGATGGCCCCATCATCGCCCAGGGTCCGAACTGGGGTACCGACCCGTTCGCCAATCCGCTGCCGCTTTCCGCTTACTCGCAGACCTACCCGAGCAACTTCGGCAGCGGCCTGGGCGGCGGCTTCCCCACGGACATTCCCTTCCCGACGGCGGAAGCCCTGGCGCAATACGACGCCAAGTATGCTGCGCGGCCGCCCACGCGCCGCATCGTGACGCACGAATACGCGGTGAAGGAAAAGACCCAGGCCGGCTACCTGCAAGGCAACCTGGATGGCGAAGCCTGGAGCGGCAACGTGGGCATGCGCATCGTCCACACCAATTCCAGCTCGCTGATCTGGACGCCCACCAGCAATACCGCCTTGCCGGGCTACGTTGATTCCGTGTGGGCGGCCGGTGCCATTCCCTACACTGGTTACTACCAGACCTACGCCAAGCGCAGCTACAACGACTTCCTGCCCAGCGCCAGCATCCGCTTCGACATCACGCCCAAGGTCGTGGGCCGCTTGGCGGTGTCGCGCACGATGACCCGCCCCGACTACACGGCCTTGTCGTCGGCCCAGCTGCTGGGCGGCTACACCGACGCGACAGGCAAGTCCACGGGCACGGGCAGCACCGGCAACCCCGACCTCAACCCGGTTCGCTCGACCAACGTCGACGCCAACCTCGAGTGGTACTTCGCGCCGCGCGCCTTCGCGTCGGTGGGTGCGTTCCACATGGAGATGGCCAGCTACATCACCGATGGCATCAAGCACGGGACCTACACGACCGACCTTCAAAACGGCGCAAAGGGGCAGACGATCACGGCCCCGTTCGACCTGACCACGTCGGTCAACACGAAGGCCTCGGTCACGGGCTTGGAGTTCGCCGTCGAGACGCCTGTGTTCGGCAACTTCGGTGTCAGCGCCAACTACACGCTGGCCGATGCGCACGACGATACGGGCCACGTGCTCAAGGGCGCAGTCAAGAACTCGGGCACCGTGAGCGGCTACTACGAGAACGACTTCTTCTCGGCGCGCCTGAACTACAACTACAGCGGCGATAACTACCTGGGCAAGGACCGCGGCACCGACTACTACCAACGTGGTACGGGGGTGCTGTCCGCCTCGCTGGGCTACAAGATGGGCGAGCACCTGTCCTTCAGCCTGGATGCGCAGAACCTGAACGATCCGATCCTGAAGTACTACGGCGACTTCAAGTCCGAGCCGCGCGCCATCTACAACAATGGCCGCCAGTACTACGTGACCGCGCACTTCAAGTACTGATCGTCTGCTGCCCGCCTCGGTGGGCTTCGACGAACGACAAGGACGGCCCTCTGGCCGTCCTTTTTTCCATCTCGACCCGCATCCGGGCTGGGCTATGCTCGAAGATCACGCCACGTTTCGCGTCTCCACGATGTCCGCGCCCCTCCCCTTCATGCCCGAAGTGCACGGCGTCGACCGCGCCCGGTTCGAGGCCGAGATCCTGCCAGGCAACGCTCCCGTCATCCTGCGCGGGGTAGCCAGCGGCTGGCCCGCCGTGGCCAAGGGCTGCGAATCACCGCTGGCGCTGGCGCAATATCTCGCGACGATGGACAGCGGCGCGCCCGTGGACGCGCTCATGACGCGTCCCGAGGAAGACGCCCGTCTCTTCTACGACGCGCCTATGACCGGCTTCAACTACGTGCACGCCAAGCTGCCGGTGTCGCACGTGCTGGAACAGATCCTGCGGTACGCCCAGTTCGAGCGGGCGCCGGCGGTGGTGGTACAGAGCGCGGCGATCGCTCTCTGCCTGCCCGAGTTCAAGCGCGACCATGGGCTGCCGCTGCTCAACGACAGCGTCGAGCCGCGCGCCTGGGTCGGCACCGCCACGGTCACGCCGGCGCACTTCGACGAGTCGCACAACATCGCTGTCTGCGTGGCCGGAAGCAGGCGGTTCACGCTCTTTCCGCCCGAACAGGTCGCAAACCTCTACGTGGGCCCGCTCGACCACGCACCCGCCGGCAGGCCGATCTCCCTCGTGGACTTCGCCAAGCCGGACTTCGACCGTTTCCCGCGATTTCGTGAGGCGCTGGCCCACGCGCGGACCGCCGACCTGGAGCCTGGCGACGCCATCTACATGCCTCCGCTGTGGTGGCACCACGTGCAGTCGCACGCGAAGCTGAACATGCTCGTCAATTACTGGTGGGCGCCGCCGCCGTCGCCCGGGCTTGCCACCCTCATCTACGCCACCGCCGCGCTGCGCGCCTTGCCGCCAGCGCAGCGGCAGGCCTGGCGCCATCTGTTCGAGCACTACGTGTTCGGTGCCGAACAGGGTGACGCCGACCACATTCCGGCGAACCGGCGCAGCGTGCTTGGCGACATGAGTCCCGAAGATCATGTGCGACTGCGCAAGTTCCTGAGCGAGCGGCTCGCGCAATGAGCGCCTGCAAGATCCTTTGACCACCCGACCCGCGCCACGCTCGGCACGCTCTGACCCATCCACCCCTCTGATACTGGCCACGGCATGATGGACACCCCCCTCACCTTCAACCGGGAGCTTGCGGCGCGCACCCGCCCCGCCGGCGACCTGCCCGAGCCCCCGATCCGCCACGTCGCGGTGGTGGGCGGCGGCACGGCCGGCTGGATGACGGCGCTGATGCTTGCCAATTCGAAGTTCGGCGAGCGCCTGAAGGTGACCGTGCTGGAGTCGCCGCAGGTGGGCATCATCGGCGTCGGCGAAGGCTCCACCCCGTGGCTGCAACGCTTCTTCGAAGGGCTGGGCATCGAGGAACGCGAGTGGATGCCCGCGTGCAACGCCACGTACAAGAGCGGCATCACGTTCGACGGCTGGTCCACGCGCCCCGGCTTCGAGAGCTACTTCCACCCGTTCGCGTCGCCGCTGGACAACCTCACTATGCCGCAGTTCGTGGACAACGTGCACGCGCGCCTCAACGACGCCGACGTGCACGCGCATCCCGACCGCTTCTTCATCTCGAACAAGGTGGCGCGGTCCGGCCGCGCGCCCCGGCCGCAACGCAGCTTCCCGTTCGACATCTGGTACGGGTACCACTTCGACGCCTCGCTGCTTGGCGCGTTCCTCGCCCGCAAGGCGGCCGAGCGCGGGATCACGCACGTGGCGCGCCACATGACGTCGGTGTCGCTGGCAGAGAGCGGCGACATCCGCGCCGTCGAGCTCGAGGGCGGCGACACGCTGGCCGCCGACTTCTTCGTCGACTGCACCGGCTTCGCCTCGCTGCTGATCGGCAGGGCGCTGCGCACGCCCTACGTGTCGTTCGCGCAGAACCTGTTCAACGACGCGGCCATCGCCATGCCCACGCCGTCGCCCGAGGGAGCGCTGCTGTCGCAGACCGTCTCCACTGCGATGCGCCATGGCTGGGCGTGGAAGATCCCGCTGACCTCGCGCGTCGGCAATGGCTACGTCTACAGCAGCGCGCACGTGTCGTCCGACGCGGCCGAGACCGAGCTGCGCACGCGCCTGGGCCTGCTCGACGCCGACGTCCCCGCGCGCCACCTGAAGATGCGCATCGGCCGCTACACGCAGCACTGGAACCGCAACTGCGTGGCCGTGGGCTTGTCGCAGGGCTTCATCGAGCCGCTGGAGGCCACGGCGCTGCTGTTCGTGCAGCGGACCGCGCAGTGGCTGGTGGAGGCGCTCGAGAAGGGCGAGCTCGACGCGCCGGCGCGCGCAAGCTTCAACGAGAGGATCAACGCGCAGTTCGAGGGCACTCGCGACTACATCGTCACCCACTACAAGACGAACACCCGCACCGACACGTCGTACTGGCGCGACAACGCCGCCAACACGGCGCTGTCCGACCCGCTGCGCCTGCTGCTGGGCGGGTGGATGGCGAGCAAGCCCATCGTGGGCGGCATCCGGCAGGGCCAGATCGGCAGAGGCTATCCGACGGTGTCGTGGTACTGCCTGCTGGCCGGCATGGGCCTGTTCCCCGCGGACGCCAACCTTCGTGCGCCAACGGCGCAGGAGGCGCAGTACGACCTGGACGGCCTCGACCAGCTGCTCGAACGCAGCGCCCTCAACTTCCCCGACCACCGAGACTTCCTGGAAGACATTCCGGCGAAGGGGGTGGAGAAGTCGTTCCAGCTCTATCAGTGGTGACTTGAGCACCGCGGCGCGCGCTTCTCACGCGAGACATCAGTGAAAACGATGGCTGCAGGCGCAGCGCAGCCCCGTATCATTTCATTAAATCAACTCATTTGATTTGACTGGAAGGGGCACGATGAAACTTCAACGACATCCGATCTCCGCCGCCGCGGCTTTGGCCCTGGCAAGCGCGCTGGCGCCGACGCAGGCATGCGCACAGGCCGCCGCGCCCGCGCCCACCGCTTCCGCCCCCGCACGGGACGACGCGCAGCATGTGGAAGTCACCGGCCTGCGCGCCTCGCTGGAGGCTTCGCTGGCCAAGAAGCGCAGCGCCAACTCCGTGGTGGAGGTGGTCACCGCCGACGACATCGGCAAGCTGCCGGACAAGAACGTGGCCGACGCGCTGCAGCGCGTGCCGGGCGTCAACATCGCGTCGTCGGCCGGCGGCGAAGGCGGCTTCGCGGAGAACGACCGCGTGTCGATCCGCGGCACCAGCCCTAGCCTCACGCAGACGCTGGTCAACGGCCACATGATCTCGTCGGGCGACTGGTTCGTGCTCGACCAGGAAGGCGGCTCGCTGGGCCGCAGCGTCAGCTACGCGCTGATGCCCTCCGAGATCCTGGCCAGCGCCGTGGTGCACAAGAGCGCCACGGCCGACCTGGTGGAAGGCGGCGTGGCCGGCGCCGTGGACATGATCACGCGGCGCCCGCTCGACTTCAGGAAGCAGCTCACGGTGGAGGCCACGGCGCAAGCCATCTACAGCGACCTGGCGGCCAAGACCGATCCGCAGGGCAACGCGCTGGTCGCGTGGAAGAACGAGTCGTCCACCTTCGGCGCATTGCTGCAGGTGTTCGACGAGGTGCGCCACGAGCGTCGCGACGGCCAGGAGATCTTCGGCTACGGCGCCATCGATCCCACGTGGCAGGCGGCCATCGACCATCCCGACCTGGCCGGCGTGATGGCCCCCTACGGCATCAACTCCGCGCTGTTCGAGCAGACGCGCAAGCGCAGTGGCGGCTTGGTGGATGTCCAGTTCAAGCCCACCAGCACGTTGATGCTGGACGTGAACGGCTTCGTCTCGAACCTGAAGGCGTCCAACTACAACCGCAGCTTCTACAACCAGCCGATGAACAACCTGAGCGTCGGCCTGGTGCCCAGCAGCTACAAGGTGGTCAACGGCACGCTGGTGCAGGCCACGTTCGACAAGGCCGGCTATCCGGTGCCCAGCGCCACGGTGGACCCGAACCTGTACGCGGAGGCGCCCGCCACCGTCGACCAGATCTATCGTCCCGGCGCGAGCGCCAGCAGCAGCTACCTCGACCTGAGCGGCGAGTGGCGCGTCACCGACACGCTCAAGCTCACCGGCCTGCTGGGCACCACCAAGGGCGAGGGCAAGACGCCGCGCGACATCGGCTACGAAGCCAACTTCCTGAACTCCGGCATGAGCTACACGCTCAATCCGGGCGGCGTGGCGTCGGTCACGTTCCCGGGTGGCGATCCGTCCACCTTCAGCGCGGCCAACGTGACCACGGGCGCGGCCTGGGGCTCGAAGGTGCAGACCCAGGACAAGGAGGACTACGGCCAGCTCGACGCCGAACTCGCGCTGGACAAGGGCGTGCTCGAGTCGCTGAAGTTCGGCGCGCGCTTCGCCGAGCACCAGCGCACCGTGGCCCTGCCGCAGGCGTCGGGCTGCACGGTGTGCGACGGCACCACCAATGCGCCGTTGCCCAACTGGTCGGGAACCACCTATCCGAGCAACTTCGGCAAGGGCCTGGGCGGCGGCGTGCTGGCCAACGCGTGGCAGCTGAGTCGCAACGACATCATCGCCTGGGCCAACCAGTACGACCCGCTGCAGCCCGGCGACGTGAGCGAGGTGTGGTCCGGCGAGATGCGGCTGAAGGAGCGTGACAGCGCCGCCTATGCGATGGCCAACCTGCAAGGCACGTCGTGGAGCGGCAACGTGGGCGTGCGCCTGGTGCGCACCCGGGAGGCCTCGACGTCGAACCTGCCGTCCGACCTCTATCCCGACCAGACGCCGCTGGGCGCGAACAACGCCAACGGCACCTACGTGCCGGTGACCACCGACCACACGTTCAACAACATCCTGCCCAGCGCCAACTTCCGCTACGACGTGACCAAGAGCCTGGTGGCGCGCGCGTCGATGGCGCGCGTGATGTCGAGGGCCGACTACGGCGCGCTGGTGAGCGCGGTCAACCTTGACGACAACCTGCACACGGGCAGCGGCGGCAATCCCGACCTGAAGCCGATCCTGTCCACCAACACCGACCTGTCGCTCGAGTGGTACTACGCGCCCAAGGCGCTGCTGTCCATCGGCCTGTTCTACATGGACATGTCGTCGTACGTGGCCTACGGCAACATCAAGCGTGACTACATCGACCGCAGCCACAGCCTGCCCGGCCAGCCGCCGCTGGTGGCCACCTACACGCTGTCGGTGCCCACCAACATCGGCGCCACGAACCGCGGCGTGGAGCTGGCCTGGCAGCAGACCTTCGGCGTGGTGGGCGGCCAGCTGAACTACACCTACACCGACGGCAAGGTGTCGGATGGCAGCGAGATGGTGGGCAACTCGAAGAACACCTACAACGCGGTCGCGTTCTACGACGACGGCACGTTCAATGCGCGCGTGGCGTACACGTACCGTTCGTCCTTCCTCGCGGGCCTGAACAACGCCTCGATCCAGCACATGGACAACGAGGGCGACCTCGCCATGTCGCTGGGCTGGAAGTTCGACGACCACCTGTCGTTCACCTTCGACGCGTTGAATCTCAACAACCCGAAGCTGAAGTACTACGGCGTCGACCGCAGCCAGCCGCTCAGCATCTATTCGAACGGGCGGCAGTTCTACGCCGGGGTGCGCGTGTCGCTCTGAAATCAGGTTCATCGCTGACTTCCGTGGGTTGCAGGGGAATGGGACGGCGCAGGGTGGTAGGGCGGCGCTGGGTCACTGCTGGGCGCCGGTCGGTCACTGATGGGCGGCGCTCGGTCAGTCACGACTCACCGGGCAAGTGTCTTTTGTTCGTGTCCCCCGCCGGCCTGCGGCGCGGCTCCTCCTTGACCTCACAAAAGAGACTCGCCCGGTTCGTCGTTCCAACCATGGGCGGCCCGCGGACAACATACGCAGGGGAAGAAGTCCCCGAATTTGTTGGTTGGTCTTGGCTTCGTCGGGCCATCGAGGCCGCGACGATGCCCGCGGCCTGCTTTGCCACACGCCATCGGGCCTGACGCGAACTTCGCATCGCGACGCCGACGCTCCTTCTCGTGACCGACGAAGGGGGACGTCACCTCGGCAAAGGCGTAATCGCCGCGCCAACGGCATCATCACCGCACCGACGGGGCATCACCGCGCCAACGGTGTCATCCTGCGCGCAGTCGCAGGATCCATGCTGGCGAACGACGGTGTCTCAGGCGTGGATCCTGCGACTGCGCGCAGGATGACGGGTGGTGCCGGGCGTCCATCACGAAAAGTAAGTAGCGCCGGCATCCCGCTCCGTACTTCGCGTCAGACCCGGCGCCCGGTGCCCACGCCGGCCGCGGGCATCGTCGCGGCCTCGACGGCCCGACGATGCCAAGACCGTGCGCCCAGCATGGGCGCGATCCTGTAGGTGAAAGTCCTGCCGAGAGCTGACCACAGTGATCGAAGGGAAGCGCAACTGCGGAAGGGCGA
>JBBQYL010000073.1:0-21789 GCA_038208735.1 Burkholderiales bacterium | reverse complement strand
GATGGCGACCAGGCTGTTGGTCGTTCCCAGATCGATACCGACGATCATCGGCGTCCTCCCTCGTTCGTTGTCGCTTTTGCCGCTCGCCCGTTGCCTGGGTCTGTTCGCGGATGTCAGTGGTTGCAGTGCAGTGGAATCGTGGCCGCGATCGCTTCGCGCATCGCGGACTCGGCGTCGACGCCGGTGCCGCTCGATGCCTTCCAGGCCAATTGATGGCGTTCGAGACGGAGCCGAACCTCGCTCGCCGGCAGCATGCGCACGAAGGCCTGGCCCTGGCGGTCGCGGGGCACGCCGATCGACAGGGCCAGCCCGATGGCCGACCCGGAACCGTCCCACACGATGCCTTCCTGCTGCGATCGTGCAGACAGCGTGCGTACCTGCGGCCAGCCGGCATCGTCCTCGTTGGCGCCGGTCAGCTCGGCGAGCGCCGCGCTGACGCGGGGCTCCACGCCGGCGACGCCCAGCAGCGTGACCGGCAGGCCGCCCAGCGCCGGCGAACGGTTGCTGGCCGGCATCACGGGCCACGGGCCGCCGCCCTGGATGCGCAGCAGCGCGATGTCCTGCTCGTTGCTGATCAGCGCAAGCGTCCGCAGCTGCGCGCCGGTGCCGGTGCTGATCGAGGTACAGCCCTGAGTGCGCGAATGCGGTGCCACGACGACGCCGTCCGAGCTCACCACCACGCCCGCGAACCAGCTCTTGCGCGGCCCGTCCGGCAGGCCGCAGGCGAGGGACAGCTCCCGCGCCTCGCGGCTGTTGGCGACGACGTGGCGGCCGGTCAGCGAACCGCTGCCTGCATCGTCGGGCTGAATGGCGCGGAGCTTGCGCTGGCAGTCGACGACCACGTGCTGCCGGCCTGCCCAGGTGGCATCCGGCGTGGCGCTCTGCACGTAGAACCCCGTGACGTTGCCGACGTGGTGCACGGTATCGGCGAGGATCGCGTACTCGGTACCGTGTTCGCTGCCTGCGCCGACGACGTCATCGGCCGATGCCACCCTGTAGGGCCGGGTCGAACCGCCCGCAACCGGCTTCCAGGTGTCGGCGTTCCACGCGGCGGCGGCGTTGGCGGGATGGTTGCAGACGAGGCGAAGTTTGGTGTCGGCTCGGGTGCCCGGCAGGACGCCGTGCGAGTTGGTCTCCTCGGGGTAGTCCTGCAGCTTGCCGTTCCCGTCGTCGCTCACGCTGGAAAGCGTGCGGCGCGTGCGTTGCACGCAATCGACCTCGATGCGTGCGTCATAGCGCGTCGTGGCGTAGCGGGCGACGGCCGTCAGGTGGAATCGCACGACGTCGCCTCGGCGAGCCAGGGATACTTCTTCCACCCTGAAGTCGTTCTCTGCCTGCACGCCCGCGTTGAGCATGCCGGCGGGAAGTCCTGCCCCCTGCGCGTACGCAAGATTGCAAGACAGGAGCGACAACAGGCCGGTGGCCAGGACGCCGGCCAGGCGCCGGGACAGACAGATCGACATCACCATCACGCTGCGAACCTCGGGAGCTCCGGAACTCGATGCCGCATTGTCGGGTGAATCGGACCCGATTTCGATCGGGTCGATCCACAGGGTGGATCAGGCGCCCGACTGCAACGCCTCGATCTTCTCGTTCAACTCCAGCCACCGTTCCTCGAGCTTGGCCACCTCGGCACCCACGTGCGCCAGGCGTCGGCCGGCGTCGGCGATTTCGGTGCCGCCCAGCTTGCCGGTGGCCATCGCGGCCTCCAGCTCGGCCTTCTCTGCCGCGAGCTTTTCCATGCGCGCGTCGATCTGCTGCACCTCGACCCGCAGCGGACGCGTCTGCGCGGCCGCCTGCGAGCGTTGCTGGGCCGACTGCTTGCGGTCGTCGTTGCGCGCAGCGCCGGGGCGCGTCTGCGGCGCGGACGTGGGCACGGCCGCCGGTGCGGCCGCCATGGGCGCGGGCGCCGCCTTGGCGGGCGCCGGCGCCTTCGCGGCCTTGGGCGCCAGGGCCGAGGAGCCGCCGGGCAGCAGCTCGTTGAGGTTGCCCGGCAGCGGCGGCGCGGGCTGGCCGCGCGAGATGGCGCGCGAGGTGTCGAGCAGCCACTTCTGGTAGTCGTCGAGGTCGCCGTCGAACGGCAGCACGGCCCCGTGCGACACCAGCCAGAACTCGTCGCACACCTCGCGCAGCAGCGCACGATCGTGGCTCACCAGCAGCACGGTGCCCTCGAACTCGTTGAGCGCCATGGACAGCGCCTCGCGGGTGGTCAGGTCGAGGTGGTTGGTGGGCTCGTCCATGAGCAGCAGGTTGGGGCGTTGCCACACCAGCGAGGCCAGCACCAGGCGCGCCTTCTCGCCGCCCGACAGCGTGCCGATGGTCTGGTGCACCATGTCGCCGACGAAGCGGAACTGGCCCAGGAAGTCGCGCAGCTCCTGCTCGCGGCCTTCGGGCCCCACGGTCCTGGCGAGGCGCACCATGTGCTGCAGCGGCGTGTCGTCGGCCTGCACCACGTCCATCTCCTGCTGCGCGAAGTAGCCGATGGACAGGCCCTTGCCCTCGGTGATCTCGCCGCCGAGCGCGGGCATGCTCTTGGCGATCGTCTTGACCAGCGTCGACTTGCCCTGGCCGTTGGCGCCCAGGATGCCGATGCGTTGGCCGGCGAGCACGCTCTTGTTGATGTTGCGCACGATGATCTTGCGCACCGGCTCGGTGTCCGGATCCACGTCGTCCTGCACCAGGTAGCCGACCTCCATGTTGCTCATGGCCAGCATCGGGTTGGGCAGGCTCTTGGGTTCCTTGAACTCGAACGAGAAGTCGGCCGACGTGAGCACCGGCGCGATGCGCTCCATGCGCGCCAGCGCCTTCACGCGGCTCTGCGCCTGCTTGGCCTTGCTGGCCTTGGCCTTGAAGCGGTCGATGAAGCGCTGCAGCTGCGCCACGCGCTCCTGCTGGCGGCCGTGCGCGGCCTGTTGTTGCGACATGCGCTCCGAGCGCATCTCCTCGAACGTGGAGTAGTTGCCGCCGTAGCGCGTGAGCGCGGCGTCTTCCAGGTGGATGGTGACGTTGGTGATCGCGTCGAGGAACTCGCGATCGTGGCTGATCATCACGATGGTGCCGGTGAAGCGCTGCAGCCAGGCCTCGAGCCACACGAGCGCGTCGAGGTCCAAGTGGTTGGTGGGTTCATCGAGCAGCAGCAGGTCGGCCGGGCACATCAGCGCGCGTGCCAGCTGCAGGCGCATGCGCCAGCCGCCGGAGAAGCTGTTGACGGGGGCCTCCACCTGTTCGGTCTTGAAGCCCAGGCCCATCAGCAAGGCCTGCGCGCGCGAGCGTGCGTCGAAGCCGCCCACCTCGCCGATCTTCATGTGCGCCTCGGCCATCGCCGCGCCGTCGTCGGCGGCCTCGGCGGCGTCGAGCTCGCGCTGCGCCTCCATCAGCGGGATGTCGCCCTCGAGCACGAAGTCGGTGGCCGAGTCGTCGGTCTCGGGCATGTGCTGGGCCACCTCGCCCAGGCGCCAGCGAGCGGGGATCTCGAAGTCGCCCTGGTCGGCCTGGAGACGGCCGGACAGCAGCGCGAACAGGCTCGACTTGCCGGCGCCGTTGCGCCCCACCAGGCCCACCTTCTCGCCGGGATTGACGTTGACGTTGACGCCGTCGAGGACGATCTTGGCGCCGCGGCGCAGCTGGAGGTTTCGGAGCGTGATCATGTCAGGAAGGAGTCTTGGGCAGGCCCGCGGCGAGCATCGCACGGGTGACGAGCAGCACGGCGTCGTCGGTCAGTTGGGTGGGCAGCCAGACGACGTCGAGCTCGGGGAACGCGGCCTCGAAGTACTCGCGCTCGTTGCCGATCTCCAGCACGAGCACCGCATCGGGCGTCATGTGGGCGACGGCGCCCGCGAGCAACGTGCGGATGAAGTCCATGCCGTCGGCGCCGCCGGCGAGGGCCATCTCGGGCTCGGCGCGGAACTCGGGCGGCAGCTCCGCCATCGACGTCGAGTTGACGTAGGGCGGGTTGCACAGGATCACGTCGTAGCGCCGATCGCGCCGGACCGCGGCCAGGCCGTTGCCTTGCAGCAGCGCGATGCGCTTGCCCAGGTCGTGGCGCTGGACGTTGAGCTTGGCGACGGCCAGCGCGTCGGCCGACAGGTCGGCCGCATCCACCGCCACGTCGGGCCACGCCATCGCGGCCAGCACCGCCAGGCTGCCATTGCCGGTGCACAGGTCGAGCACGCGGTGGATCTCGACCGGCATCCAGGCGTCGATCGTGCCCTCGCCGAGCACCTCGGCGATGAGCGAGCGTGGCACGATCACGCGCTCGTCGACGGTGAACGGCACGCCCTGCAGCCAGGCCTCGCCGGTGAGATAGGCGGCGGGTTTTCGCGTGGCGATGCGCTCGCCGATGAGGGCGTCGAGCGTGGCGATCTCGGCGTCGGACAGCACGCGTTCGGCCACGCCGTCGAGGTCGTCCAGCGGCAGGCCGAGGCGCCACAATGCCAGCCAGACGGCCTCGTCGAAGGCGTTTGTGGTGCCGTGCCCAAACGAAACGCCCGCCTCGTCGAGGCGGGCGCTGGCCCGTTGCAGGTAGTCGTTCAGAGTCATGATGTGGTGGCGCCCAAGAGGTGCTCCATGGTTCGGCGGTAGATGTTCTTCAGGCGCGGGACGGCGTCGACCGCCACGTGCTCGTCGATCTTGTGGATGGTGGCGTTGACCGGCCCGAACTCCACCACCTGCGGGCAGATGCGGGAGATGAAGCGGCCGTCGGAGGTGCCGCCGGTGGTGGACAACGTAGCTTGCACGTCGGTCTCTTCGTGGATGGCCCGCACCAGCGCGGCGCTGAGGGTGCCGGGACGCGTGAGGAAGGGCGAGCCGCCCAGCGTCCACGCGAGGCGGTGCTCGACGCCGTGGCGCTGCAGGATCTCCCCGAGCCGGCTCTTCAGCGATTCGGGCGTGGACTCGGTGGAAAAGCGGAAGTTGAGGTCGATGACCGCCTCGCCCGGGATGACGTTGGTGGCGCCGGTGCCCGAGTGGAGGTTGGAGATCTGGAAGCTGGTGGGCGGGAAGTGGTCGTTGCCGGCGTCCCACTGCGTGGCAGCCAGTTCGGCGATGGCCGGCGCGGCCACGTGGATCGGGTTGCGCGCCAGGTGCGGGTAGGCCACGTGGCCTTGCACGCCCACCACGGTGAGGCGCGCCGACAGGCTGCCGCGGCGGCCGTTCTTGATCATGTCGCCCAACGTGTCGACGCAGGTGGGCTCGCCCACGATGCAGCAGTCGATGGCCTCGCCGCGCGCCTGCAACGTGTCGACCACGCGCACGGTGCCGTCGACCGACGGGCCTTCCTCGTCGCTGGTGAGCAGGAAGGCGATGCGGCCGGCGTGCTCGGGCTGGGCGGCCACGAACTCCTCGGCGGCCACCACCATCGCGGCCAGGGACGTCTTCATGTCGGCGGTGCCGCGACCGTACAGCTTGCCGTCGCGATAGGTGGGCGCGAAGGGCGCGCTGTTCCACTGGCCCAGCGGTCCGGTGGGCACCACGTCGGTGTGGCCGGCCAGCACCAGCGTCGGGCCGGGGCGGGCGCCGGCGCGGACGGCCCACAGGTTGTCGACGCGGCCGTCGTCCGGCCCGAACGGCAGGTGCTCGCACACGAATCCCGCCGCAAGCAGCCGTTGCGCGATCAGCGCCTGGCAGCCGGCGTCGTCCGGCGTGACGGACGCGCGGGCGATCAGTTGTTCGAGCAGGACAAGCGTGGCATCCATCGATAGGTGTTTCCTGGAACTCAGCCGTGCTTGGAGCGGTGCAGGTGCTCGGTGCCGGCCAGGCGCTGGCGCGGCGCGGACGGCGGGGCGTCCGGCAGCACGTCGAGCGTGATCTCGGTGAACGAGGGTGCGTCGGACTCCACCTTGACGGCCTGCACGCGCGACACCGGCGTCATGTCGTTCTGCAGGCGCCACAACAGGTTGGTGGGCGAATCGGCGCCCAGCAGGCCCTCTTCCTGCGTGACCAGGCCCAGGCCGATGAGTCGGGCGATGTCGGCCTCGAACATCTGCGAACCCTCGGCCAGCGACTTGTCCATGGCCTCGCGCACGCCGGTGATGTCGCCGTTCTCGATCAGTTCGGAGATGAAGCGGCTGTTGAGCAGGACCTCGACGGCCGGCACGCGGCCGCCGGCGGTGGAGCGCAGCAGGCGTTGCGACACGATGGCCTTGAGCGCGGCGGCCAGGTCGCCCAGCAGCGCGGGACGCGACTCGGGCGTGTAGAACGACAGGATACGGCCCAGCGTATGCGAGCTGTTGTTGGCGTGCAGCGTGGCCAGCACCAGGTGGCCCGACAGCGCGTACGAGATGGCCATGGACATGGTGTCGCGATCGCGGATCTCGCCGATCATGATGCAGTCGGGCGCCTGCCGCAGCGCGTTCTTGAGCGCGATGTGCAGCGACGCGGTGTCGCGGCCCACTTCGCGCTGGTTGATGATGGAGCGCTTGTTGGAGAACAGGAACTCGATGGGTTCCTCGATGGTGAGGATGTGCCCCGACAGCTGCGAGTTGCGCCACTCGATCATCGACGCCAGCGACGTGCTCTTGCCGTTGCCCGTGGCGCCCACCATCAGCACCAGGCCGCGGCGCTCGAGCGCCAGCGACGCCAGCACCGGCGGCAGGTTGAGGGTGTCCATGGACGGGATCTTGTGCGGGATGCAGCGGATGACGGCCGCGATCGACGCGCGCTGCTTGAACGCCGACAGCCGGAAGCTGCCCACCGCGCGGATGCCGATGCCCAGGTTCAGCTCGCCCGTCTGATCGAGCTCTTCGAGCTGCACCGGGGTGAGCAGCTCGGCCAGCAGGGCGCGCGGCTGGCCCGGCGTGAGGATCTGGTCGGACACCGGCACCAGCTGGCCGTTGATCTTCAGCTGGATCGGCGAGTTGGCCGTCAGGTAGACATCCGATGCGCCCTTGTCGGCCATCAGGTGCAGCACGCGTTCCATGTTTCCGCCGTCCATCGAGCGTCTCCTGGTGGCGCCTGGCTTGCAGGCGCGGGGTCAAAGTGCGTGCCGCGAACGAGCGGCGAAGGGTTCTTGAGGTTCTATCGGCGGGCCGGGGCCCGCGTCAAGCCCGCAGCAGGTCGTTGATGCTGGTCTTGGAGCGCGTCTGCGCGTCGACGCGCTTGACGATGACCGCGCAGTTGAGGCTGTACTTGCCGTCGGCGGACGGCAGCGAGCCGGCGACCACCACCGAGCCCGAGGGCACGCGGCCGTAGGTGACCTCGCCGGTGGCGCGATCGTAGATCTTGGTGCTCTGGCCGATGAACACGCCCATGGAGATGACCGAGTTCTCTTCGACGATGACGCCTTCGACGACCTCGGAACGCGCGCCGATGAAGCAGTTGTCCTCGATGATGGTGGGGTTGGCCTGCAGCGGCTCCAGCACGCCGCCGATGCCCACGCCGCCGGACAGGTGGACGTTCTTGCCGATCTGCGCGCACGAGCCCACGGTGGCCCAGGTGTCGACCATCGTGCCTTCGTCGACGTAGGCGCCGATGTTGACGTACGAAGGCATCAGGATGGTGTTGCGGGCGATGAAGCTGCCGTGGCGGGCCACGGCCGGCGGCACGATGCGCACGCCGGTGTCGCGCAGCTCCTGCTCGCTGAGATGGGCGAACTTGGGCGCCACCTTGTCGAAGTACTGCAGGTTGCCGGCGTGGATCGGCTGGTTGTCGTTCAGGCGGAACGACAGCAGCACGGCCTTCTTCACCCACTGGTGCACCGTCCACTGGCCCACGCCCGTGCGGGTCGCCACGCGGATGCGGCCGGTGTTCAGGTCTTCGATGACCGACGACACCGCGGCGCGGACGTCGTCCGGCGCGTCGGCGGGCGAGAACTTGGCGCGGTCTTCCCACGCGGCGTCGATCAGGGCTTGCTGGCTGAAGGTCATGAAATGGTCTGGATGTAGGCAAGGATGCGTTCGGCGGCCTCGACGCACTCGGCGGTTTCGGCCACCAGCGCCAGGCGAATCCGGCCGGCGCCGGGGTTGATGCCGCGGGACGGGCGGGCGAGCAGGCTGCCGGGCAATACCTGCACATTGTATTGAGCCAGCAGGCCCAATGCGAATGCCACGTCGTCGCCGCCGTGCAAATGCGCAGGAATACCCGCCCAGAGGTAGAAGCCGGCGTCGGGCAGGCGCACGTCGAGCGGCCCGGACAGCATCGGCGTGACCTGGGCGAACTTGCGGCGGTAGATCTCGCGGTTGTCGCGCACGTGGGCCTCGTCGCGCCAGGCCGCCTCGCTGGCCGCCTGCACCACCGGGCTCATGGCGCTGCCGTGGTAGGTGCGATACAGCAGGAATGCCTTGACGAGCGCCGCGTCGCCGGCCACGAAGCCCGAGCGCAGGCCGGGCACGTTGGAGCGCTTGGACAGCGAGGTGAACACCAGCAGGTTGCGGAAGTCGGTGCGCCCCAGCTGGCGGGCGGCGTCCAGCGCGCCCAGCGGCGGCGCGTCTTCGGGCCCGAAGAAGATCTCGGAGTAGCACTCGTCGCTGGCGATGACGAAGCCGTGGCGGTCGCTCAGCGCGAACAGCGTGCGCCATTCGTCCAGCGGCATCACCGCGCCGGTGGGATTGCCCGGCGAGCACACGAACATCAGCTGGGTGCGGGCCCAGGTGGCGGCGTCGATGGCGCCCCAGTCGGCCGCGAAGTTGCGCGCGGGGTCGCTGTTGGCGAAGGCCGTCCCGGCGCCCGCCAGCAGGGCCGCGCCCTCGTAGATCTGGTAGAACGGGTTGGGGCACAGCACGATGGGAGGCTGGGTGCCCGGTCGTCCGCGCCACGTCGGATCGACCACCACCTGGGCGAACGAGAACAGCGCCTCGCGCGAGCCGTTCACAGGCAGCAGCTGCGTGGCAGGATCGAGCGCTACCCCGTAGCGCCGCCGCGCCCAGTCGGCGATCGCCTGGCGCAGCCCGGCTTCTCCCAGGGTGGACGGGTACACCGCCAAGCCGGCCAGGTGGCCGGTGATGGCGTCCTTGATGAGCTGCGGCGTGGCGTGCCGCGGCTCGCCCAGGCCCAGGCTGATGGGGCGGTGGGCCGGCGAGGGGACGACATCCCTGGCGAGCAGGCGCCAACGTTCGAACGGGTAGGGGTGCAGCGTGCCGAGCAGCGGGTTCATGCCACGATTATCGAGGCTGGGCGCCGTTTGCGGGTTTCGAACTCGGCAGGCGAGGCTTCGGGCAAAATACGGGTTTCCTCCTGATGCTGCGGCGCCGTCGGCGTTGCGCACCCCATGACTCATCCGTATTCCATCGCGATCCGCGTCGGCCTCTTCGTGCTCCTCATGGGATCGGCGGCCTTCGTGCACCTGCGCGGACGCGCCCGCTTCGGCCTGATGAAGGCGTTCACCGACTACACGGTGCTGCTGGCGCCGTACAACATGCTGATGGTGCTGTTCTCGCGCGTGAAAGCGCGCCCGTACGCCCCCGTGAGCGCGTTTCCCGACCTGGCGCCCCTGCAGGCCCACTGGGAAGAGATCCGCGCCGAGGCCCTCAGCCTGAACGACGCGGGCCGCATCGGCGTGGCCACCGGCTACAACGACATGGGCTTCAACTCGTTCTTCCGGTCGGGCTGGAAGCGCTTCTACCTGAAATGGTACGGCGAGGAGCTGGCCTCGGCGCGCACCTCGTGCCCGCGCACGGTGGAGCTGCTCAACCAGATCCCGTCCATCAAGGGCGCGATGTTCGCGTCGCTGCCGCCCGAGGGCAAGCTGGTGCGCCACCGCGACCCGTACGCCGGCTCGCTGCGCTACCACCTGGGCCTGGCCACGCCCAACTCGCCGGACTGCTACATCGAGGTCGATGGCCAGCGCTACTTCTGGAAGGACGGCGAGGCGGTGGTGTTCGACGAGACCTTCATCCACCACGCCGCCAACACCACCGACCAGCAGCGCGTGATCCTGTTCTGCGACATCGAGCGTCCGCTGCACGGCCGCCCGCTGGCCGCCCTCAACCGCTGGTTCGCCGACCACATCATGTCCGCGTCGGCATCGCCCAACGAGGCGGGCGAGCGCGTGGGCGGCATCAATCGATTCTTCCAGAACGCCTACAAGCTGCGCCTGCAGGCCAAGAAGCTCAAGGCCAGCCATCGGCGCGTGTACTACGTGTCGAAGTGGGTGGCGATCCTGGGCGGGCTGTACCTGATCTTCTTCTCCTGGCTGCTGTGAGCACCTGAGGCGGAGGGCGGGCGGGCCTCAGGCCCGCGCGGCCGCCACCAGCTGCTTGATCGCGTTGGCCAGGTTCATCGGCCGCACGGGCTTGTCGAGCGTGGAGAAGTTCCACTGCGCCGACAGCGCCAGCAGGCTCTGCTCCATCTCGGAATCGGCCATCAGCGCGCCCGTGACCACCACCACGGGAACGTGCGGCCGGTGTTGCCGGATCTGTTCCACGACGGAAGCCGCCGTGCCTTCGCCGAGCAGCCAGTCGAGCACGTAGGCGTCGAAGCGGCGGTGCGCGATGGCCGCGCGCAGCGAGGCGCTGTCGACGAAGGGCGTGGCCACGATGCCCAGCGGGCGGAAGGCCTCCACCAGGGCGTCGGCGGCGCGTGTGTCGTCTTCCAGCAGCGCCACCTGCAGGTGCGGGTGGCTGCGCACCGTGAGCGCCTCGATGGCATGGCGGCGGGCGCCGAAGGGCTCGTCGCCGTTCACGTGGATCTCCCAGGCCGCGCCCACGCGGACGGCCACCAGGTTGCTGCTGTCACCGGGCGCGAGCTCGGGGCCGGGCACCAGCAGGCCGGTGGGCGGCAGGTGCGCCACGCGAATGACGGCCGGTACCGCCTCGGGGCCGTGATGGGCGAGGCGCGCGAGGTCGTCGTGCGGCAGCAGGCAGTCGGCGGGCGCACCGAAATGATGGGCGATCGCCCGCAGGTCGGTGTGGCTCCATGCCACGTCGCCCTTCAACCGGCGGTACGACTGCGAGCGATCGACGTCGATGATGCGGGCGATCTCGGAGGCGTGGTTGTGCTCCTTGACGCCGAAGGAGATCAGCAGCCGGCGCACGCCCACGCTCAGCGCGGGCTCGGACGGGAGATCGATTTCCGGCGAGGCGGGGGTCGGCGCGGTGTCGGTCATGGACGGCTTGCCAAGCTAGGGGGAGCGGCCAGTCTAGTCCAATTCGCATCAAAATGCCCACAAACAGGCCCTTGATGAGGCGAAAAATGTGTGTCACATTTTCATCACGCCAACAAAAATGGCCATCGATCAAAAAGTGTGGCGAAGGCCCACAACAGATGGCTCGCTGGCCATCAGTCCTTGCACCAAGCAAGGCACGGAGGGAATGAGATGACACCAACCGGAGCGACCAAGGGGCCGAGCGACCAGAAGACGCTCAACGAGGAATTGATCGAGGGCCTGGTGGAGGTGGCGCGCCGCAACCCCCAGCACGCCGTGGAGTTGTTCGGCGTGCCGCTGGGCGTGGCCATGCGGCTGGCGGCCATGCCCGACGCGCAGCTCGACGACCTGGCCACCACGCCGGTGGCGCTCTGGCGGCCGGCCCTCACCGAGCGGCTGGTGCAGCGCCTGGCCGAGCATCGCCCCATGCTCACCCCCGACCACGAGGTGTATCGCCCCCTGGTCAAGCGCATCAACCGCCTGGCCTTGGCCACCTTCGTGCGCTACGCCGACGATCCGGCCAGCGCCGCGCTGGTGTGCGACATCACCGACCGCGGCGTCATCGCCGCGCTGCAGGAGCTGCCCGCGTTCGCGTTCCTCGAATGGGGCGGCAACCCCGGCACGCTGCTGGCGGTGCCGCGCCTGAGCGATCCCGTCATCGACCGCCTGCTGCGCCCCGACGACGACGACGGCGTCGAGCCCGCCCTGCGCGGCCTGCTCGCGCTCACGCAGTGCTGCGAGCAGGAGTACGTGCTCATCCGCCACGCCGTGCAGGAGGAGAGCGCCGCCTACCGCGTGGCCGAGCGCGTGCCGGTCAGCAAGCGATCCGGGCGGCCGCCGTCCAACTTCCTGATGCCCGGCACCAGCAGCCTGATCCTGGCCATGCTGCGTCACCAGATGCGCCCCACCGAGGTCGAAGACCGCATGCTGGCAACCAGCGACGTGCGCGCGGCGCAACTGCGCGTCATCGCCGAAGCCCTCAACCCCAAGCCCAAGCGCGACAAGGGCACGCCGCGCGACCGCACGCGCGACCACCGCGACCTGTGGGGCAGCGCCCATCGCCGCCTCAGCGCCACCGCCATCTTCTGCCTGCAGCGCCGCCTGGTGGACGCTGGCGTCGAGGCCTTCGAGGCGATGGTGTGGGCCTACGACTACTACGCCTGCACCTACGACGCCGACTGCGGCGTGTCGCTCAGCCGCATGCTGCGCGACGTGTTCACGCCCCTGCGCGAGGGCGCGGACACCCACCTCGGCCACTGCGCCAAGTGCGGCGTGGTGCACCTGGCCCACGAAGAGAAGAGCGGCATCATCGAGTGTCCCGTGTGCGTGCTGGCGCGCGCCGGCAGGTTCGGGCAGCGGCGGACGCGCGTCGACAGGGTCGACAAGAACGACGCGCCGGCGCTGGAAGAATTCCGCGGATGGCCGGCGGCGGCGGGACGGTCGGCGGCCACGTCGGGGGGGTCGTCGCGACGCTGAGCCGGACGGCGCACGTTCGGCGCCTCAGCGCGGCCACACCAGATCCACCAGCGTGTCGATGTCGGGCTTCGGATGCATGTCCTTCGTCGCGTCCTTCCACTCCGGCGGCGCCGGCGCGTACGACTTGGGCGGCTTGTCGCTCCACACGCTCACGCGCAGCGCGAACACGATCTCGCCGCTCTTCACGGGCAGGGTCGGCGTCGTCTCGACGGCATGCGCCAGCGCGGCCATCGTCTTGTCGGCCAGGGCGGGCTTGAAGTCGAACCAGCTGCGCACCTGGTTGCCGGGCCGGATCGCCACGGCGATGAAGCCCGCCGTCGGAAGCTGCTGGGGGTTGGCGCGCATCGTCTCGGTGAGCGCCGCGCCCAGCGTCTTCAGGTAGGCCGACATCGCGTCGGCGCCGCCGTCCACGCGCTGCTCGATGATGTCGCCCTTCTGCAGCAGCACCACGTCGTGCTGCACCAGGGGCGGCACCGCCAGGGCGGCCTGCGAGAGGGCCAGCGCGAGGGCGGCGGCCAGAAGGCGGGTTGTGGTCGTGAAGGTGGTCGTGAAGGCGTTGTGCGGCGTCGGCATGCACGGATTCTCACATCCCCGTGCGGTCGAGCCGGCGACGCGGATCGGTTCCAATGGCGGCATGAAACCCGTGAACCCGAACGGCGGCCTGGTCTACTCGACCGAGGCGGGCCGCATGTGTCCCGTGTGCCGCCAGCCGATGGCGCAATGCGCCTGCAAGAAGGCGGTGGCGCCGCCCACCGACGGCGTGGTGCGCCTGTTCTTCGAGACCAAGGGCCGCGGCGGCAAGGGCGTCACCGTGGTGCGCGGCCTGGGGCTGGCCGAGCCCAAGCTGGTGGCCCTGGGCAAGAAGCTCAAGGCCGCCTGCGGGGTGGGTGGCACCGCCAAGGACGGCGTGGTGGAGCTGCAGGGCGACCACCGCGACCGCGTGATGGCGCTGCTGCAGGCGCAGGGGTTCAGGAACGTCAAGAAGGCCGGCGGCTAGCCAGTCCAGGAGGTCAGCCACTCAGTCCACGACGTCAGCCAGTCAGTCCAGCACGTCATCCTGCGCGCAGTCGCAGGATCCACCTCGGAGAAGGGTCGCTCAAGCCTCCGTGGGCAAGTCCGTCTCCACCGCCACCTCGCGCACCTGGATCATGTTGCCCTCGGGATCGCAGCCGTCGCACACGCGCAGGCCCTGGAAGTCCCATTCCTTCTCGGGCGGGTTCAGCTCGCCGCCGGCGGCCTTCGCCGCGGCGCGGGCATCGGCCAGGCTCGCCACGGCGAAGCTGAGCTTGAACGCGGTGTTCTCGCGCCGCACCGGTGGCGTGGCGATGACGATGCGCGCCGCCGTCGCGGCGGGAATCGCCACGATCACCAGCTCGTGGGTCTCGGACTCGAGCACCACATGGTCGGCCACCTCGTGCATGACCTCGAGGTCGGCCACCTCGGCGTAGAAGCGCGCCAGGCGCTGGATGTCCTTGGCATGGACGATGGCGCCGGCGGAGAAGGGATGGGCCACGATGGGGTTCCTGGGTTGGCAATGCGCCGCAGTATGCCCAAGGTCGGGATCACCACGATCGCGTCCCGGCCCGCGCGCTAGACTGCCCGGATTCCTTCCGCGACGAGCCCGCCATGCCGCATCCCCTGCTGAACTTCGATCCCGAACTCGACCTGGTCCTGGAACGCGTGGTGCCCGTGCCGCGCCGCTTGGTGTGGGCCGCGTGGACGCAGCCCGAGCACCTGGCGAAGTGGTTCTGTCCGCTGCCCTGGAACGTGACGGCCTGCCAGCTCGACGTGCAGCCCGGCGGCATCTTCCAGACCACGATGCAGGGCCCCGAGGGCCCGGCCTTCACCAACACCGGCTGCTGGCTGCAGGTGATCGACCACCAGCTGCTGGCCTGGACGGGCACGCTGGGTCCGGGCTTCCGGCCGCAAACCAGGGAGCTGTTCGCGGCGGTGCCGTTCATGATGTCCGCCGTCATCGGGCTGGAGGACGCCGATGGCGGCACCAGGTACACGGCCATCGTGCGCCACGGCGACGTCGCCTCGCGCCAGGCCCACGAGCAGATGGGCTTCCACGCGGGCTGGGGCAAGGCGCTCGACCAGCTTGTCGAGCACGCCCAGGCCGGCGGGTTCGGACCGATCGCTTGAGCGGGCTGGCCATCCGGCCGGTGGCGGCGCGCGACGCCGCCGACCTGCTGCGCTTCGAGCTGGCGCATCGCGCGTATTTCGAACGCTGGATCAACGGCCGCGACCCATCGTTCTACAGCGAGCGTGGCGTGGCCTCGGCCATCGCCGCGGCCGAGGCCGCGCGCGCCCACGACCATGCCTTCCAGTTCCTGATCGTCGACGACGACCGCCTCGTGGGCCGCGTGAATCTCACCAACGTGCGGCGCGCGCACTTCCAGTCGGCCGACCTCGGCTATCGCGTCGGCGAGCACGACGGCGGACGCGGCGTGGCGTCGACGGCCGTGGCGCTGTGCCTGGAGCAGGCCTTCGGCGCGCTGGGCCTGCTTCGCCTCGAGGCCGTGGCGCGGCCCGAGAACCAGGGCTCGGTGCGCGTGCTGGAGCGCAACGGCTTCCGCCAGTTCGGCCACTCGCGCCGCAGCTTCCAACTGGGCGGCGAGTGGTTCGATCGGCTGCTGTTCGAGCGGCACCGCGACTGAACGCGGCCCCTCAGCGAGCCCACTTGAGCACCATCGCCGCCAGCGCCTCGCGCGAGAGCGGCTTGGCCAGGTGGTCGTTCATGCCCGCGGCCAGGCACAGGTCGCGGTCGGCGGGCATCGCGTTGGCGGTCACCGCGATGATGGGGAGGCTTCGCGCGCTCTCGGCCCGGATGCGGCGGGCGGCCTCGTAGCCGTCCATGCCGGGCATCTGGCAATCGAGCAGCAGCGCGTCGAAGTGGCCTTCTCGGCATTGGGCAACGGCTTGCGC
Source organism: Burkholderiales bacterium (assembly GCA_038208735.1). Lineage (GTDB taxonomy): Bacteria > Pseudomonadota > Gammaproteobacteria > Burkholderiales > Burkholderiaceae_C > Scleromatobacter. The sequence continues at coordinate 6,308 of JBBQYL010000073.1, read as the reverse complement.
GCCGTCGACGGCGCAGCCCACGCGAGCGCCCAGGCCTTCGAGCATGGCCACGGCCACCTGCATGTTGACGGGGTTGTCCTCGGCCACCAGCAGGTGCAGGCCGGCCAGGCGCCGGTCGGTGGGCGCCGCCTCGCGGGTGGGCTCGACGGACGGCGCGAGGTCGCGCGCGGGCGCGAACGCGAGCTCGACCCGGAACGTGGAGCCGGCGCCCGGCGTGCTCGTCACCGAGAGACTGCCGTGCATCAGGTCGACCAGTTCGCGGGTGATGGCCAGGCCCAGGCCGGTGCCACCGAAGCGGCGGGTGGTGGATTCGTCGGCCTGCGTGAACGGCTCGAACAGCCGCTGGCGCGCGGCCTCGCTGATGCCGATGCCGGTGTCGCACACCTCGAACGTGAGCGCATGCAGGCCGGCCGGCCCGTCGGCGGCGCTGGCGTGCAGCGTCACCCGCCCCCCACGTGGCGTGAACTTGACGGCGTTGCCCAGCAGGTTGGCGAGCACCTGGCGCAGGCGCGTGGGGTCGCCGTTCACGCGAGGCGGCAGTGCGGGGTCGATCTCGCCGTCCAGCGCGATGCCCGCGCCGCTGGCGGTGGCCTGGAACAGCGCGAGTTGGTCGGCCAGGAGCGCGGGGAGGTCGAAGTCGAGCTGCTCCAGCACCATCTTGCCGGCCTCGATCTTCGACACGTCCAGCACGTCATTGAGCACGTGCAGCATCGTCTGGCCCGACGCGTGCGCGGCCGCGGCCAGTTCGCGCTGCGCGGGCGCGAGCGGCGTGCGCAACAGCAGTTCCGTCATGCCCAGGATGCCGTTCATGGGGGTGCGGATCTCGTGGCTCATGTTGGCCAGGAACGAGGTCTTGGCGCGGTTGGCGCTGTCGGCCGCCGCCAGCGCGGCGCTGAGCTGCTGGAGGATGTCACGCCGCCGCCGCAGCAGGCCGGCCGTCCAGGTGGCGAGCGCGGCCAGCAGCAGGTCCAGGCCCAGCGCCATCGCGATCAGGATCATCGTGGTGCGGCGCCAGTGCGCCAGGATCAGGTCTTCCGTCACGAGGATGATCACCACGGTCGGATACGACTTCGACAGCGTGGACGCCACCAGCCGGCGGCGCGTGTCGCCCGGGTCGACCACGCGCGCCCCGGCGATGAAGGCGGTGCGCGGCAGCGGCTTCTCGGAATGCTCCAGCAGGGGGAACACGGGGCCGGCCGCGAAGCTCGTGCCGATCAGGTCCGGCCGCGGCGGTTGGCGCGCCAGCAGCATGAAGTCGCGGCGCAGCAGCGTCACCGTCACGTCGCGGCCGGTGGAGTCGATCGACTGGTAGAAGCGCTCGAAGTATTCGCAGTCGATGCCCACCAGCGCGATGCCCGCCAGGCGGCCGTCCACCGCGCGCAGCTTGCGCGCCAGGTAGAACGTCCAGCGGCCGTTGGTGCGGTTGCGCACCGGCGCGGACAGGTACACGGCGAGCTTGTCGTCGGCGCGATGCGCTTGCAGGTAGTCGCGGTCGGCCAGGCTGACGTCAGGCGTCGGAAAGCCGCGCGAGAAGTTCACCAGCGCGCCGTCGACGGTGAGGATCGACACCACGCTCACCTGCGGCAGGTCGCTCTGGCGGCGCCGCAGCAGCTCGAACATCTCGCGCGTGCCCGCCTTGGCCTTCAGGTCGGCGGCGTCCTTCGGCGCGGTCGTGTTCACGTCGTCCACCACGCGCTCCAGCACGCCGTCGGCGGCCGCCAGCGTCTGGTCGGCATGCTGGGCCGCCATCTCGGACAGGTTGGACAGGAAGAAGCGCCAGTCGTCGATGGCGTCCTCGCGCCCGCGCCAGCTGGCGAAGGCCAGGGCCACCCAGGTGAGCACCACCACCGCCAGCGTGGCCGCCAGCAGCGTACGGTCGCGTGACGGGGGCAGTGCGACGGCGGTGGTCGGGGCGGCGGCCATCGGTGGATTGTGATCGCAAGCGGCGGGGTGTTTCAGTGCCCCTTGAATTCGGCCGTCCCGCTACGCACCTGCCGGCTCGAAGGAGGCCGCCATGGCTGCCCATGATGCGTTTTTGCAGGATGCCTGCTCGCGCACGGTCAGCGAGGTGGTGGAGCGCGTGGGCCCCAGCGCGGCCGCGGTCCGGCTGCTCGGCGCCGGAAGTCCGGCCGAGTCGCTGGGCGGTGGCTCGGGCTTCCTGTTCACGCCCGACGGCTACGTGCTCACCAACTCGCACGTGGCGCGCGTCGGCAAGCCCGCGGCCACGGCGCGGCCCGAGCTGCGCCACCAGGTGTCGCTGGCCGACGGCCGCGAGTTCGACGCGCGCTGGGTGGGCGACGATCCCGACACCGACCTGGCGGTGCTGAGCATCGACGGGCTCTCGAAGGGCTCGCTGGCGCACGCGCCGCTGGGCCGCTCGGCGGACCTGAAGCGCGGCCAGATCGCGATTGCCATCGGCAACCCGCTGGGCTTCGAGCACACCGTCACCGCGGGCATCGTCAGCGCGCTGGGACGCAGCATGCGCACCAGTTCGGGCCGCATGATCCCCGACGTGATCCAGACGGACGCGGCGCTGAACCCGGGCAACTCCGGCGGCCCGCTGCTCGACTCGCGCGGCGAGGTCATCGGCATCAACACGGCCATCATCCGCGGCGCGCAGGCGATCTGCTTCGCGGTGGCGGTAGACATCGCCGGCTGGGTCATCCCGCAGCTTCTGCAGCACGGCCGCGTGCGGCGCGGCTACCTGGGCGTGGCGGGGCAGACGCAGGCGCTGCACCGCCGCGTGGTGCTGGCCTACGAGCTGCCGCAGGCGAGCGGCGTTCGCGTGATGAGCGTCGAGCCGGACAGTCCCGCGGCGCGCGTGGGCGTGCGCGAGGGCGACGTCATCGTGGGCCTGGACAGCGTGGCCATCGCCAGCGTCGACGCGCTGCACCAGGCGCTCGACGCCAGCCGCGTCAACCGCGACTGCGTGCTCAAGGCGTTGCGCGGCGTGCGAACGCCCGCGCCGATGTACTTCACGGTGCGCCCGGCGGAGGTCCTTCGCACTTGAGGTAATATACGTTCCATACATAGACCGTATAAGGAACGACGCCATGGGCATCGTCAAGATCTCCGACCTCATGCACGACAACCTGCGCGACGCCAGCAACGCGCTGAGCCGCTCCATCAACGCGCAGGCCGAGCACTGGCTGCGCGTGGGCATGCTGTCCGAGCTGCACCCCGAACTCACCTACGGCGACATCTGCCAGTTGATGCTGCGCAGCGCGCGCACCGGCGGCGCGGAGCTGTCGTTCGTCAAGCCCGAGGCGGCGGCCTCGGCCTCCGCCACGGCGCGCAAGGTCATCCGAAAGGCGGCGCGATGAGGCGCGGTCTCAATCCCATCAAGAGCCCCGAGCAGATCGCCATGGCGCGCGCCGCGGGCGCGCTGGCGGCCGAGTTGCTGCACATGCTGGTGCCGCACGTGAAGCCGGGCGTCACCACCGACGAGCTCGATCGCCTGTGTCACGACCACATCGTCAACGTGCAGAAGGCCATTCCCGCCAACGTCGGCTACCGCGGCTACCCGAAGACGGTGTGCGCGTCGGTCAACCACGTGGTGTGCCACGGCATCCCGGGCGACAAGGTGCTCAAGGACGGCGACATCGTCAACATCGACGTGGCCGTCATCAAGGACGGCTGGTACGGCGACACCAGCCGCATGTACTTCGTGGGCACGCCGGGCGTGCTGGCCAAGCGCCTGGTGGAGACCACCTACGAGGCCATGCGCGCCGGCATCCGCACGGTGCGCCCGGGCGCGACGCTGGGCGACGTGGGCGCGGCCATCCAGCAGGTGGCCGAGAAGGCGGGCTTCTCCATCGTGCGCGACTACTGCGGCCACGGCATCGGGCAGGTCTATCACGACGAGCCGGACGTGTGCCACTTCGGCCGCCGCGGCGACGGCCGGCGCCTGCAGGAGGGCATGGTGTTCACCATCGAGCCCATGGTCAACGTGGGCAAGCCGGGCACGCGCGAGCTGGCCGACGGCTGGACGGTGGTCACGCGCGACCACTCGCTGTCGGCCCAGTGGGAGCACATGGTGGCCGTCACGCATGACGGATTCGAGGTATTGACACCGTGGCCCGAGGGCACCGGCGCCTACGCGGCGATCGCCTGAGGCGCGCCGACAGCGCGTAATTGCTGAGGCTCGTGCCCTGCGGGCGTTGGCATACTCCGCGCTCCTGTCGCAGTGGAGTCTTGCCGATGCCCCGTTCGATCCCGACGCCGCGCATGATCTGCGCCGTGCTGGCCAGCGCCAGCGCCTTCGCGCAAGCCGCCCCGACCGCCGCCCCGGTGGCTCCCCCGGTCGCCGCCGTCAAGCCCGTCACCGATACCTACTTCGGTACCACCGTCACCGACGGCTATCGCTACATGGAAGACCTGGCGGCGCCCGAGGTGCGGCAATGGGCACGCGGCCAGGCCGACTTCGCTCGCGCCACGCTCGACGCGATCCCGGGCCGCGCGGCGCTGCTGGCGCGCCTGCGCCAACTCGACGACTCGGTGAAGGAACGCGTGGTCGACGTCACGCGCGGCGCCGGCGGCCTGGTGTTCTACGAGAAACGCAGGGCCGGCGAGGAGCAGCTGAAGCTGTACGTGCGCAAGGGCTTCCAGGGCGAAGAGCGCCTGCTGGTGGATCCTGACAAGTCCGGCGCCGGCGGCGGCCCGCACGCGCTCGAGTTCTATTCGCCGTCCAACGACGCCAGGTCGGTGGCCTACGGGGTGTCCGCGGGCGGCTCCGAGGAGGCCGTGATCCACGTCGTCGACGTGGCCACCGGCAAGGAGCTGATCGCGCCCATCGACCGCGCCACGTTCAGCTGGGTCAACTGGCTGCCCGACGACAAGGGCTTCGTCTACATGCGGCTGCAGGCGCTGCCGGCCGGCGCGGCCGACATGGAGAAGCTGCGCAACTCGGGCGTCTGGCTGCACCGAATGGCCGGCAAGGCTGCCGACACGCTCGTGCTGGGGGCCGGGGTCAACGAGTCGCTGAAGGTGTCGCTCGACGAGTTTCCGTTCGTCAACCCGCTGGCGGGGACGGGCTGGACCGTGGCGCGGTCCACCAACGGCGTGCAGGCGGAGAACGAACTCTATGCCGCGCCCGCCGGACAGCCCCCGGGCGCGAAGACGCGCTGGCGCAAGCTGTTCGGCCGCGACGCCGAGGTCACGTCCTTCGCCGTGCACGGCGACGACCTGTACGTGCTGACGCACCAGGGCGCCTCGCGCTACAAGGTGCTGCGCACGAGCATGGCGAAACCCGACCTGGCGCTGGCCGACGTGGTGGTGGCGCCAGGCCGCGAGGTGGTCGACCAGATCGCCGCCGCGCAGGACGCGCTGTACGTGCGTTCGCATGACGGCACCACCGGCAGGCTGTACCGGGTGGCCTATGCGAAGGGGGCGCAGCCCGTGGCCGTTCCGTTGCCCGCCACCGGGGCCCTCGCCATCGTGGATGTCGACGTGCGCCGACCTGGCGTGATCGTCACCATCGACTCGTGGACCCACGACGAGGTCATCGTGGGCGTCGGTGCCAGGGACGCGCAGACGGCCGACACGGGCCTGCAGGTCACCGGCCCGTTCGGCGCGCCGGACGACCTGGTCGCCGAGGAGGTGCTGGTCAAGAGCCACGACGGCCTCCAGGTGCCGCTGTCCATCGTGCACCGCAAGGGCATGAAGCTGGACGGCAGCAATCCGACCGAGCTCGACGGCTACGGCGCCTACGGCGCCATCGACGACCCCGTGTACATCACGCGCTGGCTCGGCTGGTACGAGATGGGCGGCGTCATGGCCACGTGCCATGTGCGCGGCGGCGGCATCTACGGCGAGCAGTGGCACCTGGCGGGCAAGGAACTGAGCAAGCCCAACACCTGGAAAGATTTGGTCGCCTGCGGCGAGTACCTGGTCGAGAAGGGCTACACGAGCCGGACCAGGCTGGCCATCGACGGCAGCAGCGCGGGCGGCATCGCGGTGGGGCGCGCCATGACGGCGCGGCCCGACCTGTTCGCTGTGGTCGTGTCGCAGGTCGGCGACCTCAATACCGTGCGTGACGAGACCACCGCGGCCGGCCCGGCCAACGTGCCCGAGTTCGGCACCGTCTCCGACAAGCCGCAGTTCAACGGCCTGCTGGAGATGGACTCGTTCCATCACGTCGTGGACGGCATGAAGTATCCGGCCATGCTGCTGACGGCAGGCATGAACGACCCGCGCGTGCCGGCCTGGCAGGCGTTGAAGATGGCCGCGCGCGTGCAGGCCGCCTCCACCTCGGAAAAGCCGGTGCTGCTGCGCCTCCAGTACGACGGCGGCCACGGCATCGGCAGCAC
>JBBQYL010000072.1:0-22184 GCA_038208735.1 Burkholderiales bacterium | reverse complement strand
CAGCAAACGCTGGTCCGCCGAGATGCTGATGGCCTTGGCAGTTTCCACCACACGGGCAACATCGGCAGCGGTCACTTCGCGGTCTTTGATGGCCACCATGCCGCTGGAGTTCATGCCCCGAATATGGCTGCCGGTGATACCGGTGTAGACCCGCGTGATCTTGCAGTCGGCCATCAGTTCGGCTTCGCGCAGGGCCTGCTGAATACTTTGCACCGTGGCATCAATGTTGACCACCACGCCACGCTTCAAACCATTGCTCGGGGCCACGCCCAAACCCGCCAGCTTGAGCTTGCCATCCGGCATCACTTCGGCCACTACAGCCATAACTTTGGCAGTGCCGATATCGAGGCCGACGACCAGATCTTTGTATTCTTTTGCCATTTTCTGTCCTGTAAATCCTGCTCGATGCTTGCGTTATTTCTTCGGGACGTCCGCCACAAGGGTGCGTACACCGCGCAGCTTCACGGCATAGCCGTTGTCGTGCCGCAGATCGGCCGACTCCACGGCATCAGCCTGCCGACCGTAGCGTGCGGCCACCTGGGTCAGGGTCTTTAAAAATCGCTGCACGCGGGCGGCCACCTCATCCACCGACCCGCGCCCCATTTCAATGTCTGCACCGTTATTCAAATGAACGCGCCAGCTTCCCCGACCCGTCAGCTCCACCTGCTCCAGATCCAGGTCCAAGGCCGCATACAGCGGCTTGAGCGTGCGGTACATGTTCAGTACCTCTACGCTTTGGCCTTCCGGACCACTCAGGTGCGGCAGCATGTCCTGCTCCACCTCGCCGACGTTGGCCTCAAACACTTCGCCGTAGCTGTTGATCAACTGCGAATCGCCTTCGCCACCCCAATAGGCCACGGCCTGGTGCTCTTGCAGCTTGACCAGCAGGCGATTCGGAAAGTCGCGCCGCACAACCGCCTGGCGCACCCACGGCACGGACTCAAACACGCCACGCACCTGCGTCAAATCCACGGTGAAAAACGTACCCCGAATGCGGGGCGCCACATTGGCGCGCAAATTGAGCGCGCTGTTGTGGCTGACCTCACCGGTCACCGTGATGCCACCAATGTCAAAAATGGGCAGCCGTGCGGCCCATTTGGCGGCTGCCACCGCGCCCAGGATGCCAAAGCCGACGAGCAAGACCACTGCGGTCGTGTTCATCAGCTTGATATCCAGCGGGGTGGCCACAGTGGGATTCATGCAGGCGCTCCCCCATCCAGCGCGGCGCTGGCCAACAATTGCAGGCACAGGTCTTCGTAACGGATGCCAGCCGCCTGCGCCGACTTCGGCACCAGGGAGTGGCTGGTCATACCCGGCGAGGTGTTGACCTCCAGCAAAAACGGCGCGCGCGTGTCGCCGTCGATCATCACGTCGACGCGGCCCCAGCCACGGCAGCCCAGCACGCGGTAGGCGTCTAGCACCAGGGCCTGAATCGCTTGCTCTTCACCCGCAGGCAAGCCGCACGGCACCAGGTATTCGGTGGTGTTGGTGAAGTATTTGTTTTGGTAGTCGTAATTGCCTTCAGGCGCCACGATACGGATCACCGGCAGGGCCTGTGCCGTGTCACCACTGCCAATCACCGGGCAAGTCACTTCGTCGCCTTCAATGCAGGCTTCGCACAGAATGTCGGCATCCCACTCGCCCGCCAGATCTACCGCCTGCGTCATGCCGGAATAACCCATTACCTTGGTCACGCCAATTGACGAACCTTCGCGGGCGGGCTTCACAATCACCGGCAGCCCCAACGTATCCGGCACTTCGATGACGGCACGCCGGTCAAACAAGCCCCGGCGCAGCAGTGTGTACTTTGGCGTCGGAATCCCTTCAGAGATCCAAATGCGCTTGGTCATGACCTTGTCCATGGAAATGCTGGACGCCATGACCCCGGAGCCGGTGTAAGGAATGCCCAGCAATTCGAGTGCACCCTGCACCGTGCCGTCTTCGCCAAAGCGGCCATGCAACGCGATAAAGCAGCGCGCAAAGCCCTCGCGCTTCAGATCCCCCATGTCGCGCTCGGCGGGATCAAAGGCGTGTGCATCCACACCCTTGGACAGCAAAGCCTGGAGCACCCCGGTGCCTGACATGAAAGACACCTCGCGCTCGGCCGACGCACCGCCCATTAACACCGCGACTTTGCCCAGTGTGGCCCCCGCGCTGGTTACCTGGTTTGGCTCATAGCGCAGGTCCCTCCTGCCCAGCAGGCCCCTTTTTTTGTAGCAGTTGCACCAATTTGGCAGGGACGCTACCCATCGAGCCAGCACCCATGCACACCAGCACATCACCCGCTAGGGCGTTGTCAATGGCGGCTTGCGCCATGCTGGTGATATCACCGACAAAAATAGGCTCGACCTTGCCATGGACGCGCAAAGCGCGGGCGAGTGCGCGGCTGTCGGCCGCCACAATCGGGGCCTCGCCCGCGGCGTACACCTCGGCCAGCAGCACCGAGTCCGCCAGCCCCATGACCCTGACAAAATCCTCAAAACAATCGCGCGTGCGGCTGTAGCGGTGCGGCTGAAAGGCCAGTACCAGGCGGCGGCCCTCAAACGCGCCACGCGCCGCAGCCAATGTGGCGGCCATCTCCACCGGATGGTGGCCGTAGTCGTCGATGAGCGTGAACTCGCCGCCGCCCTTGTCGGCGTCCACCGGCAGCTCGCCGTAGCGCTGGAAGCGGCGGCCGACGCCGGTGAAGCCCTCGAGCGCGCGCTGGATGGCGGCGTCGGGCAGCTCGAGCTCGGTGGCCACGGCGATCGCGGCCAGCGCGTTGCGCACGTTGTGCTCGCCGGGCAGGTTCAGCGTCACGTCGAAGTCCGGCATCTGCACGCCATTGCGGCGCTGGCAGGTGAAGCGCATCTGGCCGCCCTCGAGCGCCTGCACGTTCACCGCGCGCACCTGCACGTCGTCGTTCATGCCGTAGGTGATCACCGGGCGCGAGATCATCGGGATGATGGAGCGCACGCCGGGATCGTCGCCGCACACGATGGCCGAGCCGTAGAACGGCATGCGGTGCAGGAACTCCACGAACGCGGCCTTCAGGCGCGCGAAGTCGTGGCCGTAGGTGTCCATGTGGTCGGCGTCGATGTTGGTCACCACCGACAGGATGGGCATCAGGTTCAGGAACGACGCGTCCGATTCGTCGGCCTCCACCACGATGTACTCGCCCGAGCCCAGGCGCGAGTTGGCGCCGGCGGAGTTGAGCTTGCCGCCGATCACGAAGGTCGGGTCGACGCCGGCCTCGGCCAGCACGCTGGTGACCAGCGACGTCGTGGTCGTCTTGCCGTGCGTGCCGGCGATGGCGATGCCCTTCTTCAGGCGCATCAGCTCGGCCAGCATCACCGCGCGCGGCACCACCGGGATGCGCCGGGTGCGCGCCGCGATCACCTCGGGGTTGTCGCCCTTCACGGCCGTCGACGTGACCACCGCCTGCGCGTCGGCGATGTTGGCCGCGTCGTGGCCCACGCACACGCGGATGCCCAGCGAGGCCAGGCGGCGCGAGGTGGCGCTGTCGGACTGGTCGGAGCCGGAGACGACGTAGCCCAGGTTGTGCAGGATCTCGGCGATGCCGGACATGCCCGCGCCGCCGATGCCCACGAAGTGTATTTTCTTGACGGCGTGTTTCATGTGGGCACCCCTGGCGCTGCGCGCCTCCCCGCCGAGCGGGAGCATGCCATCTTCGGGCGGCCGTTCGATGTCATGCCACGAGCCTTTCGAGTTCGTCCGCCACGCGCGCCGCGGCCTGCGGGCGCGCGAGCGAGCGCGCGCGTTCCGCCATCGCGAGCAGGTTCGGGCGCGTGGCCGCGCGCAGCTCGGCGGCCAGGCGCTCGGGCGTCAGCTCGGTCTGCGGCAGGTGGCGCGCGGCGCCGCGTTCGGCCATGTACAGCGCGTTGTCGCGTTGATGGGAGGTGGTGCTGATGACCAGCGGCACCAGCACGCTGGCCACGCCCGCGGCGCACAGCTCGCTGACGGTGATCGCGCCGGCGCGGCACACGATCAGGTCGCAGTCGGCCAGGCGGCGCGGCATGTCGTCGATGAAGGGCACGACCTCGGCCTCGATGCCGCGGGCGTGGTACTCGGCCTGCACCGACTCCCAGTTCTTCTCGCCCGTCTGGTGCGTGACGCGCGGACGCTCGCCCGCGGGAATCAGCTTGAGCGCCTGCGGCAGCGTCTCGTTGAGCACCTTGGCGCCCAGGCTGCCGCCCACCAGCAGCACGCGCAGCGGGCCGGCGCGTTGCGCGAAGCGTTCGGCCGGCGGCGCGATGGCCTCGATCTCGGCGCGCACCGGGTTGCCAGTGACGAGGGCCTTGGGCGTGGCGCGCGCGTCGTCGCCGTCGAAGCCGAACGCGATCACGTCGCAGGACGACAGCAGCGACTTGTTGGACAGCAGCAGCGCCGCGTCGGCGTTGACCAGCACCAGCGGCTTCTTCAGCTTGCGGGCCACCTTGCCGCCCGGCACGCAGACGTAGCCGCCCATGCCCAGCACGGCCGACGCGTTGCGCGTGCGCAGGATGTGCTTGCACGCGCCGAACGCCGAGGCCAGTTGCAGCAGGCCCTTGAAGGTGCCCAGCAGGCCCTTGCCGCGCACGCCGGCGAAGTTGATCGTGTCCATCGGGATGCCGGACGGCGGCACGAGGCGGTTCTCCATGCCCGTGCGGGTGCCCAGCCAGCTCACCGTCCAGCCGCGCGCGATCACCTCGCGGGCGACGGCCAGGCCCGGCATCACGTGGCCGCCGGTGCCGGCCGCCATCACGACGAGGTGGCGCGGCGCGCGGGGCGCGAGTTCGGCGCTCATGCCCGACCTCCCCGCATCAAGGCACGGCTTTCCATGTCGACGCGCAGCACCAGCGCCAACGCCACCAGGTTCAGCACCACGCCCGAGCCGCCGTAGCTCAGCAGGGGCAGCGTGAGGCCCTTGGTGGGCAGCACGCCCAGGTTCACGCCGAAGTTGATGAACGACTGCGCGCCCATCCACAGGCCCACGCCCTGGCACATCAGCCCGGCGAACACGCGGTCGAGCGCGATCGCCTGGCGGCCGATGATGAACAGGCGCCGGGTGAGCCAGAAGAACGCGGCCACGATGATGAACACGCCGGCGAAGCCCAGTTCCTCGCCGATGACGGCCAGCAGGAAGTCGGTGTGCGCCTCGGGCAGGTAGTGCAGCTTCTCGATGGAGTTGCCCAGGCCCTGGCCGAAGATCTCGCCACGGCCGAACGCGATCAGCGAGTGCGTGAGCTGGTAGGCCTTGCCCTGCGCGTAGGTCGGGTTCCACGGATCGAGGTACGCGAAGATGCGCTGGCGCCGGAACTCGGAGAACACGATCATCAGCGTGAACGCGCCCAGCAGCACGCCCACGCTCAGCAGGAACATGCGGCCGTTGACGCCGCCCAGGAACAGCACGCCAAGCGCGATGGCCGCGATCACCATGAACGCGCCCATGTCCGGCTCGGCCAGCAGCAACACGCCGATCGCGCCGAGGGCCACGGCCATCGGCCACACGGCCTTGATGAAGTTCTCCTTCACGTCCATCTTGCGCACCATGTAGCTGGCCGCGTACATGCACATGCCCAGCTTGGCGAGCTCGCTGGGCTGGAAGTTCAGCAGGCCCATGGGGATCCAGCGGCGCGCGCCGTTCACGCCCTTGCCGATGTGCGGGATCAGCACCAGGAACAGCAGCACCATCGCGAGGGCGAAGATCCACGGCGCCCATTTCTCCCACACGGCGATCGGCACCTGCGCGGTGGCGAATGCGCACACCAGGCCGATGGCGATGAACAGCGCCTGGCGGCCCAGGAAGTGCGTGGGCGAGTACAGCGCGAAGCGCGGGCTGTCGGGCAGCGCCACCGAGGCCGAATAGACCATCACCAGGCCGAAGGCCAGCAGCGCGGCAGTCACCCAGATCAGCGCCGAGTCGACGCCCATCACGCGCGCCGGACGACCCGCGTCGACCCAGTCGCGGATGGGCACGCGCTCGTCGCCCGCGGCCGCCTCGCGGCGCTTGCGGAACCACTCGGCCGGACGGAAGCCCGGCCACTCGGGCAGGTGCTGCCTGAGCATGGCGATCAGGGTCATGCGAGCACCTCGCCCGCGTCGTCGGCGATGGCGCGCACGGTGTCGACGAAGACGTCGGCACGATGCTTGTAGTCGCGGAACATGTCCAGGCTGGCGCAGGCCGGGCTCAGCAGCACGGCGTCGCTGCCCTGCGCCTGGGCATGGGCCCAGCGCGTGGCGTCTTCCAGCGTGGCATGGCGCTGGAACGGCACGTTGGCCGACTGCAGCACCGCCTCGAGGCCCTCGGCGTCCTTGCCGAGGGTGGCCGCGGCGCGCGCATGGCGGCGCAGCGGCTCGGCCAGCGGCGTGAAGTCCTGGCCCTTGCCGTCGCCGCCCAGGATCACCACCAGCCTGGCCGGCGCGCGGTCCTGGCCCAGGCCGTTCAACGCGGCCACGGTGGCGCCGACGTTGGTGCCCTTCGAGTCGTCGAAGAACTCCACGGAGCCGATCATGCCGATCGGCTCGACGCGATGTGGCTCGCCGCGGTACTCGCGCAGGCCGTGCAGCATCGGCGCCAGCGGAACGCCCACCGACGTGGCCAGCGCCAGCGCCGCCAGCGCGTTGGAGGCGTTGTGGCGGCCGCGGATGCGCAGCGCGTCGGCCGGCATCAGGCGCTGGATCACGAGCTCGACCTCGTCGCCGGGCTTGCGCTTGATCGTCGGATCGAGCTCCATGGCGCGAACGAGCCAGGCCATGCCCATCTCGTCGACCAGGCCGAAGTCGCCCGGCTCGCGCGGCGCGTCCAGGCCGAAGCGCACCACGCGGCGATGCACGAGCTTCGCGCGCTCGCCGCGCCGGGTGGGCTTGATCGTGATCGGCGGCGGGATCGTGGCCTCGACCGCGGGCTCGTCGCGGTTGACGACCATCACCGTGGAGGGCATCGCGCTGTTGCCCATGACCGTGCCGAAGATCCGAGCCTTCGCGGCGCCGTAGGCGGCCATCGTGCCGTGCCAGTCGAGGTGATCCTGCGTGACGTTGAGCACCGTGGCGGCGGACGGGTTGAAGTCCTGCACGTCGTCGAGCTGGAAGCTGGAGAGCTCCAGCACCCACACCTGCGGCAGATGGCTGAACACCGGGTCGGCGGGCGGCGGCGGGATGAGCACGATGGACGGTGCGTCATCGTCGGGCAGCCTGGCGCTGGCCTCGGCGAGCTCCGCGCCTTTCGCGGCGAGTTCCTCGTCCGCGTGTTCCTCGTCGACGTCGTCGGCCAGTTGGGCCGGCAAGTCGCTGCCATCGAGGGCCGCAAGTTCGCGCAGCTCGTCGGCGTCCCCGGTGGGCACGAGTTCCTGGTCCAGCGCGTCCGGGTCGGGCGCCACGTCCATCGGCTGGGCCTCCGCGGCCTCGACGTCGGCGGGCACCTCGAGGTTTGCGTCGCGGTTTGCGTCGGCTTCCACCGGCATCTCCAGCGCGGCGTGCGCGTTGGCCTTGGCGGCGGCCTTCGCCACGCGCGCCTCGGCACGCGCCGTCTTTGCCGCGACGGCCTCGGCCTTCAGCTGCGCGGCGGCCTCGGCCTCCGCGGCCTTCTGCGCGTCGGCGGCGGCGATCTCGGCGTCGAGGCGCGCCTGCTTCTCGGCGGCCACGCGCGCGGCCGCCTGGTCGATGGCGTCCTGGGCGGCCTTGGCGGCGGCCTCCTCGGTGTCGATCACCGCCTGTGCGGCGGCCTGCTCCGCGGCCTCGACATCGGCCACGGCCTGCGCGGCGATCGCCTCGGCCAGGGTGTCGAGCATCGTCGGGCCGATGTTGCCGGCCACGGCCACGCTGCGGCCCGCGCGCTCCACCAGCTGGCCGGTGAGCGAGGTGGTGGTGGTCTTGCCGTTGGTGCCGGTGATGGCCAGGATCTTCGGCGCGTAGCCCCGGTCCGCCTTGAGCTGCGCCAGCGCCTGCGAGAACAGGTCGAGCTCGCCGCGCACCGGCACGTCGGCGACGCGCGCGGCCTGCAGCAGCGCGGCCAGGCGCGCGTCGGCGGGGCTCAGGCCCGGGCTCTTGTACACGCGGTCGATGCCGTCGAGCGCGTCGGCACCCAGGTCGCCGGAGAGGAACGTGCTGCCCTGCACCTCGGCCGCCAACGCCGCGGACTGCGGTGGATTCGAACGCGAGTCCCACACGCGAACGCGCGCGCCCTGGCTGGCGCACCAGCGCGCCATGGCCAGGCCCGAGGCGCCCAGCCCCAGGATCAGCACGTTCTTGTCGGACAGATCGCTCATTGGTCTTTCAACGCAGCTTCAGGCTGGCCAGGCCGACCAGGCACAGCAGCATCGTGACGATCCAGAAACGGATCACGACCTGCGTCTCGGTCCAGCCGGACTTCTCGAAATGGTGATGCAGCGGCGCCATCTTCAGGATGCGCCGGCCCGCCCCGTACTTGCGCTTCGTGTACTTGAAATACGCCACCTGCGAGATCACCGACAGCGCCTCGGCCACGAACACGCCGCCCATGATTCCCAGCACGATTTCCTGGCGCGTGATCACGGCCACGGTGCCGAGCGCGCCGCCCAGCGCCAGCGCGCCGACGTCGCCCATGAACACCTGGGCCGGATGCGCGTTGAACCAGAGGAACGCAAGGCCCGCGCCGGCGATGGCCGAGCAGAAGATCAGCAGCTCGCCGGCCCCCGGGATGTACGGGAACAGCAGGTACTTGGAGTACACCGCGTTGCCCACGATGTAGGCGAACAGGCCCAGCGCGCCGGCCACCAGCACCACCGGCATGATGGCCAGGCCGTCGAGGCCGTCGGTGAGGTTGACCGCGTTGCTCGCGCCGACGATCACGAAGTAGGTCATCGCGATGAAGCCGAACACGCCCAGCGGATAGCTCACCGTCTTGAAGAACGGCAGCATCAGGTCGGCCTTGGGCGGCAGGTCGTTGGCGAAGCCGCTGGTGACCCAGCGCATGAACAGCTCCAGCACCCGCAGGTTCGACGTCTCCGACACGCTGAAGGCCAGGTAGATCGCCGCGATCAGCCCGATCAGGGACTGCCACATGTATTTCTCTCTGGACGGCATGCCTTCCGGGTTCTTCTGCACCACCTTGCGCCAGTCGTCCGACCAGCCGATGGCGCCGAAGCCGAAGGTGACCAGCATCACGATCCAGACGAAGCGGTTGCTCCAGTCGCTCCACAGCAGCGTGGCGATGGCGATGCCGATCAGCACCAGCACGCCGCCCATGGTGGGCGTGCCCTGCTTGACGATGTGCGACTGCACGCCGTACTCGCGGATCGGCTGGCCGATCTTCAGCTCGGTCAGGCGGCGGATGACCCAGGGGCCGAAGAACAAGCCGATGAGCAGCGCCGTCATGGCGGCCATCACCGCGCGGAACGTGTGGTACTGGAACACGCGCAGGAAACCGAAGTTCTGCGGGTAGTGTTCTTGCAGCCAGGAGGCGAGGCTAAGCAGCATGCCCGGCTCCTTCGTCGTTGTCGTCGTGCGCGGCCAGCAGCGCCACCGCGCGCTCCATGCCCATGAAGCGCGAGCCCTTGGCCAGCACCGACGCGAACGCCGGCTCGGCGGCCGCCGTGTCGCCGAGCTCGGCCAGCAGCGCGGGGGTATCCGCGAAGTGGCGCGCTCCGTCGCCGTAGGCGCTGGTGGCGTGCGCGCACAGCGCGCCGGCGGTCCAGAAGTGATCGATGCCGCGCGCCTTCGCGTACGCGCCGATCTCCTCGTGGAAGGCCGGGCCCTGGTCGCCCACCTCGCCCATGTCGCCCAGCAGCATCCAGCGCGGCGAAGGCAGCCCGGCCAGCACGTCGATGGCGGCGCGCACGGAGTCGGGGTTCGCGTTGTAGGTGTCGTCGACCAGAGGGATCGCGCGGCCGGCGCGCTTCAGCGACTTCAGCTGCGAGCGGCCCTTGACCGGCGCGAACGATTCGAGTCCCTTGACCACCGCGGCCAGCGGCACGCCGGCGCCCAGCGCGGCGGCCGTAGCGGCCAGCGCGTTGCGCACGTTGTGGCGGCCGGCCACCGGCAGCGTCATCTTCGCGTGGCCTTCGGGCGTGGTCATCTCCACCTGCCAGGCCGTGTCGATCCAGCGGGCGCGGGCCGAGATCTCGGCGCTCGGCCACTCGCCGTCGGAGTCGTCGGCCAGCGCGAAGCGCAGGCAGCGGCGCTTGCCGGCCTGGGCCTGCCAGAGGTCGGCGTACTCGTCGTCGCACGGGAACACGGCCACGCCGTCGCCGGGCAGCGCCTCCAGCGCGGCGCCGTTCTCGCGCGCCACGGCCTCGACGGTGCCCATGAATTCCTGGTGCTCGCGCTGCGCGTTGTTGACGAGCGCCACCGTGGCCTGCGCGATGCGCGCCAGCACGGCGATCTCGCCCGGGTGGTTCATGCCCAGCTCGATGACGGCGGCGCGATGCGTGGCCCGCAGCTGCAGCACCGTCAGCGGCACGCCGATGTGGTTGTTCAGGTTGCCGGCCGTCGCGTGCGAGCGCTCGCCGTACTGGGCGCGCAGGATGGACGCGATCATCTGCGTGACGGTGGTCTTGCCGTTGCTGCCGGTGACCGCGATAGCCTGGCCGAACCAGCGCCGGCGCCATCCGGAGGCCAGTTGCTGCAGCGCCTCCAGCGAGTCGCCCACCACCAGGCCGTCGAGGCCCGCCTCGGCCACGCCGTGCGTGCCGATGGCCGCCACGGCGCCGGCGGCACGCGCCTGCGGCAGGAAGTCGTGCGCGTCGAAGTTCTCGCCCTTCAGCGCCACGAACAGGTCGCCCGCGCGCAGCGTGCGCGTGTCGGTGTGCACGCGCTCGAACGCACGCGCGCCGTCGCCGACAAGTGCCGAGCCCGGCACCATCGCGACCGCTTCCGCGAGCGTCATCATCGAGCTCATGCGTTGCCGCCCCGCTTCTTCAGGCCGGCCAACGCCTCGTCCACGTCGGAGAACGGCTGGCGCACGCCCATGACTTCCTGGTAGTCCTCGTGGCCCTTGCCGGCGATCAGCACCACGTCGTTGGCGCCGGCCTCGGCCAGCACCTTGGCGATGGCCTCGCGGCGATCGACGATCTTCACCACCGGGTTGCCGTCGAACGCGCCGTCGGCCACCTGGTTGACGATCTTCGCGGGATCTTCGGTGCGCGGGTTGTCGCTCGTGACGACCACGGAGTCGGCCAGGCGCGCGGCGATCTCGCCCATCAGCGGGCGCTTGGTGGCGTCGCGGTCGCCACCGCAGCCGAACACGCAGTGCAGCTGGCCGCCGCGCGCGGCGGCCAGCGGGCGCAGCGCGGCGATGACCTTCTCCAGCGCGTCGGGCGTGTGCGCGTAGTCCACCACCACCTCGGGCTGCCCCTCGACGCCGGCCGCGACCCGCTGCATGCGGCCCGGCACCGGCGTGACGAGGCCGGCCACGCGCGCGGCGTCGACCATCATCACGCCCTGGGCGCGCAGGCCGCCGATGACCGCCAGCAGGTTGTGCACGTTGTAGTCGCCGATCAGCGTGGTGACCACGGGCTCGCGGCGCGCGCGGCCACCCACGGCCACGTCTTCCACCAGCGTGAACGCGAGGCCGCCGTCGCGGTAGCCGATCTCGTCGGCGATCAGGCGGGCGCCGGATTCGGCGCGCGTGGAGTACGTCCACGAGTCGATCTGGCCGCGGCGCAGGTCGTCGGCCAACGCCTTGCCGGCCTCGTCGTCGATGTTGATGACCGCCGACTTCAGGCCCACCCAGCCGAACAGCTGGCGCTTGGCGGCCCAGTAGGCCTCCATGCTGCCGTGGTAGTCGAGGTGGTCGCGCGTGAAGTTGGTGAACAGGGCCACCTCGATGCGCGTGCCGGCCAGGCGCTGCTCGACGATGCCGATGGAGCTGGCCTCGATCGCGCAGGCGGTGAAGCCGTCGTTGGCCATGCGGCGGAACGCGGCCTGCAGCAGCACCGGGTCGGGCGTGGTCAGGCCGGTCGGCTGGATGGTCCAGTCCTGCTTGGAATCCGCTGCGGCCACCGGCATCGGCAGGGGCGGCACGCCCACGCCGAGCGTGCCGACGAAGCCGGTGCGCCGGCCCAGCAGGTTGAGCGTCTGCGACGTCCACCACGCGGTCGACGTCTTGCCGTTGGTGCCCGTGGTGGCGATCACCGCCAGCTGCTGGCTGGGCTCGTCGAAGAACGCGGCGGCGATCTGGCCGGTGGCGTTCTTCATCGACTTCAGCGTGGCGATGCGCGCGTCCTCGAACCCGTACGGGTCGACCTCTTTTTCCTCCACCAGGCAGGTGGCGGCGCCGGCCGCGAGCGCGCTCGCGACAAAGCCGCGCCCGTCGTGGGCGGCGCCGGGCCACGCGATGAACGCGTCGCCGGCCTGCACGGCACGGCTGTCCGTGCGCAGCGTGCCGGTGACCCAGGACTTGAGCCAGCGGGCCGCGGCGGCGGGGGACTTGAGGCGCGTGAGCGGCATGGTCTAGTTCTCGGGTGTCTGGACGACGTTGACTTGCGTGATCTGCGTACGGACGTCGAGATCGGGAGCGACGCCCAGCAGCGGCAGCGTCTGCGACACCACCGGGCTGAACACCGGCGCGGCCACGTCGCCGCCGTAGTGCAGGCCGGCGGTGGGCTCGTCGATCATCACGGCCACCACGATGCGCGGATGCGAGATGGGGGCGAGGCCGACGAACCACGGGCGGTACTTGTTCTGCGCGTAGCCGTGGCCCTCGGCCTTGTACGCGGTGCCCGACTTGCCGCCCACGCTGTAGCCCAGCGTACGCGCCTTCGGCGCGGTGCCGCCCGGGGCCGCCACCATCTGCAGCATGGTGTTGATCTCCTTGACGGTCTCGGACTTGAAGACGCGCGGGCCCGGGCCGGGCGCGGCCTGGCGCAGCATCGACACGTTCTCCAGCACGCCGTCGTTGGCGAACACGGTGTAGGCGCGCGCCAGCTGGAACAGCGAGGCCGACAGGCCGTAGCCGTAGGCCATCGTCGCCTGCTCGATGGGCCGCCAAGTCTTGTACGGACGCAGCCGGCCGGTCACCACGCCGGGGAAGTTGATCTGCGGCTTCTGGCCCAGGCCGATGGACGAGAACTTCTCCCACTGCTCCTTGGGCGTGAGTCGCATCGCCAGGCGCGCGGCGCCGATGTTGCTCGACTTCTGGATCACCTGCTGCACCGTGAGCATGCCGTTGGGCTCGGCGTCCTTGGGCGCGAAGCCGCCCACCACCAGCGAGCCGGGCGTGGCGTCGACCAACGAGAACGGGGTGACGATGCCCTTCTCCAGCGCGGTGCCCACGATGAACGGCTTCATCGTGGAGCCCGGCTCGAACACGTCGGTGAGCGCGCGGTTGCGCAGCTGCGCGCCCGACAGGTGATGTCGGTCGCCCGGGTTGAAGCTGGGGTAGTTGGCGAGCGCCAGCACCTCGCCGGTAAGCGTGTCGATCACCACCACGCTGCCGCCCTTGGCCTTCTGCGCGATCACCTGGTCGCGCACGCGCTGGTAGGCGA
This sequence comes from Burkholderiales bacterium, assembly GCA_038208735.1. Classification (GTDB taxonomy): domain Bacteria; phylum Pseudomonadota; class Gammaproteobacteria; order Burkholderiales; family Burkholderiaceae_C; genus Scleromatobacter. Next base: position 8,742 of record JBBQYL010000072.1, on the reverse strand, counting down.
AGAACTGCACCTTCGAGTCGATGGCGAGCTCGATGTCCTCGCCATTGATAGGGCGCTGCGGGTCGCCGATGTTCTCCACGATGCGGCCCAGGCGATCCTTGACCACCTCGCGCGAGCCGTCGCGACCCTGCAGCTGCTGCTGGTACGCGAGCTCGATGCCTTCCTGGCCCTTGTCCTCGTCGCCGGTGAAGCCCACCACGTGCGCCGCGGCCTCGCCTTCCGGATAACGGCGGCGGAACTCGCTGACCTGGTGGATGCCCTTGATGTCGAGCTGCTTGACCGCCACGCCCACGCCGTCGTCCACCTGGCGCTTGAGCCAGACGAAGTTCGGGTTGCCGTCCAGGCGGTCCTCCAGCTCGGCCAGGGTCATGCCCAGCGCCTGCGCGAGCTGTTTCTTCTCGCCCGCGTCCGCCTCGACGTCCTTCGGAATGGCCCAGATCGACGGCGTCGGCACGCTGGTGGCCAGCAGCAGGCCGTTGCGATCGACGATGCGGCCGCGGCTGGCCGGCATCTCCAGCGTGTGCGCGTAGCGCGCCTCGCCCTGCTTCAGGTAGAAGTTGGTGGCGATGATCTGGATGTAGGCCGCGCGCCCGATCAGCACCAGCGAGCCCACGCCCACCAGCACCACCAGGAAGCGGCTGCGCCACAGCGGCGTCTTCGACGCCAGCAGCGGGCTGTTGGCGTAGGTGACGTTGCTCACCGCGCGGCCGCGCGAGGCCTGGGTGCGCTTGCTGTTCGACTTGTTGGGCCTGTTCACTGCGAGGCCCCCGGATCGGGCGCGCTGGCCGGAGACGAGGTGCGCGTGAGCGGCGCCGTGATGGGGGCGGCGGCCAGGCCCGCGTCGACCACGTACTGCGTGTTGCCCGGCGTGGCCGCGCGCATGTTGAGCTTGGTGCGCGCGGTGCTCTCCACGCGCAGGTGCGTGGCCTGCGCCTGGCGCTCGGCCTCCAGGCGGCGGCGATCCGACTCCAGCTGGCGCTCGTTGCTGTGCGCGCTCTCGATGGCGGCGAACAGGCGGCGCGACTCGTAGCTGATCTTGACGAGATACAGCCCGCTGACGATCAGCAGGACCGCGAGCAGGAAGTTGATGCGCACCATGAACGATTGGCCCGTCATAGCCGCTCCGCCACGCGCAGGATCGCCGAGCGCGCGCGACCGTTGGTCAGCACCTCGGTAGGCCCCGGCTTGATGCGGCCCAGCGAGGCCAGGCGCAGCGAGGTGGACGGCGGCGCCATCGGCGCGCGGCGGTCGATCTCGTCCTTGCTCTCGCGGTTGATGAAGGTCTTGACGATGCGGTCTTCCAGCGAGTGGAAGCTGAGCACCGACAGGCGGCCGCCGCTCTCCAGCAGGTCGAGCGAGCTTTTCAGAACCTGCTCGAGCTCTTCCAGTTCGGCATTGACGAAAATCCGAAGAGCCTGAAAGGTGCGTGTGGCGGGATCCTGGTTCGGCTCCCGGGTCTTGACCGTACGAGCCACGACGGCGGACAGCTCGCGCGTGGTTCGCACGGGTGCGCCGCTCTCGCGGACAGCAACAAGCGCCTTTGCAATCGACACAGCAAACCGTTCTTCCCCGTAGTCACGAATCACCTCTGCAATGTGACGCTCGTCGGCGCGAGCGAGAAAGTCGGCGGCGGTCTCGCCGCGCGTGGTGTCCATGCGCATGTCCAGCGGACCGTCGAAACGGAAGCTGAAGCCGCGCTCGGGCGTGTCGATCTGAGGCGAGGACACGCCCAGGTCCAGCAACAGGCCGGTGATCTTCGGGATGCCGCGCTCGGCCAGCGCCGCGGGCAACTGCGCGAAGCTGGCGTGCACGATCTCGAACCGGGGGTCGGCGATCGCGTCAGGGCCTTCCCTGGCGGCAGCCACGGCCACCGGGTCGCGGTCGATGCCGATCAGGCGCGCGCCGGGGCCCAGGCGCGAGAGCAGCTCGCGCGTGTGTCCGCCACGGCCGAACGTGCCGTCCACATAGAGGCCGTCCGGATCAGTCACGAGCGCGTCGATCGCTTCGTGGAGCAGGACGGTGGTATGCAACCCCGAGTGTTCCACGATGTCTAGAAGATGAGATTGTCGAGGGCGGCGCCGGCCTGCTCCTCCATCTCGCGCGCTTCCTTGGCGGCGTAGACGGGAGACGACCACAGTTCGAAGTGACTGCCCATGCCCAGCAGCGTCACGTCTTTTTCGAGTCCGGCCCAGGTGCGGAGTTCCGGTCGGATGAGTACGCGCGAGGTGGCGTCCCACTCGACGTCGTCCGCGTGCCCCAGGAACACGCGCTTGACCGCGACCTGAGAGAACGGGAGCTGGGCCACCTGCTCGCGGAAGTTTTCCCAGTAGGGCCGGGGAAACAGCATCAGGCACCCGTGCGGATGCTTCGTGACGGTAAGGCGGCCGGCACACAATGTCTGGAGGTCGTCGCGATACCGGGCCGGCATGGAGACTCGCCCCTTGCCGTCCAGCGTCAACGCAGAAGGACCTTCAAAAATCAGAGATGCCACAACCCACCACAAAAGTGCACTTTGATGCACTTTAGCCATTCACCTCCGGTGGGTCAACGCGTCACGCGCCGAAAAAATCAATCAAATCAAGCACTTAGATCACGTTCTACAAGCGAATGTCGTTCTAAATGAAGGACTTGCGAGTGGCTATGAAAGTGAAGTGTCAGCATGCTTCACGCGCACTCATTCGTGGGGGATTTCCCGCATTGGGCCTATTGCCGAGCGAAATTCGGCCGATAGGCGCTCCGGCCGAGTTGGCTGCGCCAATTCGCTAGCGGCGACGTTAGCCGGGCAAAGGCTCACTGAGTGAGCCTTTGCCACGCGTGCCAGCGATATTCTCTGGTCTAGCAGGAGGGGCCAGCCGATGGCCTGATGACATGGGTGCTCGTCAAATCGAGGGCGATGAGTTCTGCACTCGATTTCACGATCATTCTTGTGCGAAACGTTGGTTTTCTCTAAGATGCTCGTAAAATCGATCTTACGTTGGATAAACCTCGATTTTTCGAACATGAAAATCAATCAGTCCGCCGTGCTTTCCCCTGCTCAGCTCGACGAGTGCGCTCGCATCGGTCAATTGCTCGCCCGGCTGCGCTTGGCGCGCAAGGTGAAGCAGTCCGACGCCGCAGTGCGAGCCGGATTGTCCCGCAACACGGTCTACCGCCTTGAAAAGGGAGACCCCGGGCTCGCGCTTGGGCAGGTGTTGCGCTACCTCGCGGCGATCGCGCCAGGCAGCACGGTCCTGGACCTGTTGTCTGAAAAGGACCCTGCCCTGGCGGCACTCGATGCGCGCGAAAAAACCAGTCGAGTCCGTGACCTGACTGCGGCCGAACGACAAGAACTCGACTTCTGAGGGTCATCCATGGCGGCCAGGGAGTCGAAGCTGATGGTCTTTGCCCATCTCCACCAGGAGTGGAAGCCTTGCGGGCAACTGCTGATGACCGAAGAAGGCATCGAGGTGCAGGCCTCGAGCTTTGCCTATGGCCTGAACTACGCGCGCCGGGCGGACGCCCTGGAAGTCGACCCGGTGAGCCTGAGCCTGCGCCATCCGGAAGACGTCATCGGCAAGCGACTGCTGCCGGTCAACCAACTACCGCTCTTCGGAGGACTCCGCGACGCCGCGCCGGACTCCTGGGGACGCCGCGTCATCGAGGCCAAGCTCAAGGTGCCGGCCAACAGCCTGCCAGAGTCCCAGTACCTGCTGCACGCCGGCAGTGACCGGGTGGGTGCGCTCGACGTCCGTCCGACCATCAACGACGGCCCGAGCCACGGCCCCCATGTTTCACACGACCTGGCGCACCTCCTGGAGGCCGCCGACCGCATCGAAGAAGGTCAACCGGTGCCTGCGCATCTCGAAGCCATATTCATCGACGGAACCGCGCTCGGGGGCGCCAGGCCGAAGGCGTCCGTGCGCGATGAACGAGGCATCCTGTGGCTGGCCAAGTTCTCCAGCCGAAAGGACGGCTTCGACATCCCCGGCGTCGAGTGTGCCGCACTGCGGATGGCCGCTGAAGCAGGCTTGCACGTTCCCGCGCTGGAGATGCGCACCCTCGGCGACCGCAAGGTCATGCTCATTCGTCGCTTCGACCGCTACTGGTGCGCACCGACCGGCGTGGTCGGCGACGCTGACGACCTGTTTCTGACGCAACCTGGCGATGGTCGGGTCGAACACCGATTGGCGTTCGTCAGCGGATTGACCATGGTCGCTTGCGATGAAACCGAGTCGCGCACCAAGGCGTACACCGACCTGGCACAGGCGGTGCGCTCGCACTGCCATCCGAGCGTCATCCGCGCGAACAATGCGGAGCTCTTCAAGCGCATGGTCTACAACATCCTGGTCAGCAACGACGACGACCACTTGCGCAATCACGGCTTCCTGTGGGACCCCCGGTTACCCGGCTGGCGGCTGAGCCCCCTGTACGACGTCTTGCCGCGCGCAAGCCATGCCACCGACCGCTACCTGCACCTGGGCGTCGGCCCACAGGGGCGGCTGGCAACCCTCGACAACGCGCTAGCCGCACATGGCATGTTCACCCTCTCGAAGGCAGACGCCGCGCAGCTGATCTCCGAGGTCTGGAACACGGTGCGCGAGTGGAAGGTAGGCTTCGAACGATTCGATGTGTCGACCGAGGAAATCGCCAAGATCGCACCGGCGTTTCGACATATCGAAGACGTGTCGACGCCTGAGCTGCGCAAGCTGCTGCCGTAGGCCTCGCGCCACCTTCACGACTCGACTAGCGACGCGCCATAGAAATGGGGGCGGCTCCCACCGCCCCCCAAGGACAATCCCGCTTCGATGCCGGCAGGCCGGCGAAACGGAACAGGCACTCTTTACAGCTTTGCGCTGATCTCGAACTGGATCCTGCGGGGATCGCTGTACGCGGCGGTGTAAGGCACGCCGACGCTGGACGCCAGGCTGCTGAGGTTCGATACGTAGCGCTTGTCCAGCAGGTTGTTGACGATCAGCGCCACGCCCCAGTGGTCGCCCGGCGCGGCCCAGCCCAGGCGCGTGTCGATGCGGTCGCGGGCCTCGCCCACCTTGAACGCCGACGTGGTCAGGCAACTGCCCTGCGCGGCCGAGGCGTCGTTGCAACGCGTGGCGCCTCTATGGCTGCCCTGCAGCGACCATTCGGCCTTGCCGCCGGCCAGCGCCAGCGTGACATCGACGCCCGCGGCCAGCGACAGGTTGGGCGTGCCGTACGGCTGGCCGGTGAGGTCGGGCTGGTCTTGCGACACGTTCTTCTGGCCCTTGTACTTCTGGTCGATCCACTCGCCGTTGGCGAACAGCCGCACCTGGGACGCCACCTGCCACGACAGCTCGCCATCGAGGCCGTTCGCCTCGACGTCGCTGACGGTGATGTTGTAGAACGCCACCGCGTCGCTCTGGTTGAGCGAGATCGACTGCAGGTTCTTGAACACGTAGTGGAACAACGCGGCGCTGTACGTGAGGCCGGCGCCCGGGATCCGGCCCTTGGCGCCCAGCTCGTAGCTGGTGATGGTCTCGGGATCGAAGATGCCATTGTTGGCCTGCGCGCTGGTGCTGACGGAGTTGAAGCCGCCGGCCTGGTAGCCGCGCGTGACCGAGCCGTAGACCATCGTCTCGGGCGTCAACTGGTAGTCCACCACCAAGCGCGGACTGGTGTTGTGCGAGGTCTTGCTCTTGTAGGCCGGGGCGGCAGCCCAATCGGGATTCGCGAATTCGATGTTGGTCTGCTGCAGGCCTTGCGCCAGCGCGCTGAGCCCGCCAGCGGTCTCGGGATCGAGCGCGCCGGCGTCGACCAGTTGCTGGAAGAACGCGGGCGACAGCGTGGCCAGTCCTGCGTCGAGGCCGGGCGCCGAACGCAGCGGGTTGTACCAGCTGAACTTCTTCGTGTCCTGCGTGAAGCGCACGCCGGTGGTCACGTTCATCTTGTCGGCCACATGCCAGATGACGTCGGCCATCAACGCCTCGGAGTGCGCGCTCAACGTGTTCTGGATGCCTTCCTTCCAGTCCTGGCCCAACAGGTTGAAGTCGGGAATGCCGGCCATCTGGCCGATACCGCTCAGCACCGCCAGCGGCGGCGCGCCCAGGTCGATGCCCTCGCCCAGGAGCACCTGCTGCAGCACCGGGTCGAGCGTGGTGGTGTTGGTGTCGATGCGGCTGGTCTGCGCGGAGTGTTCATCGGCGAAGCTCGCGCCCACCAGCCAGTCGGCCAGCTTGCTCTTGCCGTTGAGGCGGAACTCCTGCTCGAAGGTGCTGCTCTTCTCGAAGTTGCCGGTGGCCAGGTAGGTGGCCGGGTTGGCAGTCCCGTCGTTGTCCTCCAGATTGACCGAGTTGAAGTGGCGCCAGCCGGTGGTGGACGTGAGCAGGATCTTGTCGGTGAGCTCGTGCTCGATGCGCAGGGTGACGCCGTTGAACAGGCGCGACTCCTTGCCGCCGACCACGTCGTTGGCCAGCGGCGTATGCCGCGGGTCGACCCACGTGCCGGGGCCACCCACGTCCCAGGTCGGACGCGGACGCTCGTTGAGGTCTTCGTGCTCCCACGTGAGCACGGCGCTGGTGTCGTCCGAAGGCGACCAGCGCGTGCCGATGCGCGTGCCCCAGCTCTTGGACTGCGGATTCTTCTTGCCGTCGACGGTGTTGGTGGCCCAGCCATCGACCTTCTCGTCGACCGCCGAGATGCGCACGCTCAGGTCTTCGCCCAGCGGCTGGTTGATGACGCCCTCGGCGTGCAGCGTGCCGTAGTTGCCGGCGCGCACCAGGCCCGAGACCAGCCGGTTGCTGTCGGGATCGTTGGTGACGACGGAAACCGCTCCGCCCGCGCTGTTGCGGCCGAACAGCGTGCCCTGCGGGCCCTTGAGCACCTCGATGCGCTTGACGTCGTTGAAGTTCAGCAGCGCGCCGCCGGTCTTGCCGGTGTAGATGCCGTTGACGTACACGCCCACGGGGGCATCGGTGCCGATGCCGAAGTCGCCGTTGCCCAGGCCGCGCAGCGAGTAGCTGGGCTGCGTGGGCTGGCTCGCATCCACCGTCAGGCCCGGGACGAAGTCGGATACCTGGGACAGGTTGACCGCGCCCACCTTGGCGATGTCCTGCGGCCCGATCAGCTGGATGGCGATCGGCACCTTCTGGACTTCCTGCTTGCGGCCCTGCGCGGTGACGGTGACGACCTGCGGCTCCTCGACCGGCGCCGAGGCGGCGGCGGCGGGCGCGGACGCGGCCGCCTGGGCATGCGCGCCGGTGCCCGCGCCCGCGAGGGTGGCGGCCAGGGCGGCGACGGCAAGGGCGACTGAGGTCGGACGGCGGGCGGGAAGTCGTTGCATGTCAGTCCTTCTTTTGAACGTCATCGGTCTGGCAATGGCCGGGCATGGCGGCGATCCAGTCGCGGACCAGCTGCACGCCCTCCTGGTGCACCGTGCCGCGGCCCAACTCGGGCATCATCACGCCGCCTTCCGTGCTCGCGAGCCGGAAGGGCAGGATGGAGTCGTCCGGCTTGCCCGGAACGATGTCGTGGATGCGGTCGCCCGTGCCCTTGCCCGCGGCCACCGACGGCTTGCACAGCCCCAGCGACCAATCGGCGGGCCCCAGCGCGTCGAGCCGCAGCGAGGTGTTGCTGGCCGTGCCACCGGCCTGGTGGCAGTGGGCGCAGTTCACGTCGAGGTAGGTGCGCGCGCGCTCGGCCAGGGGTTGCTGCGTGTCGCGCCAGTCGGCGGCGCGCGGCAGCTCGCCGGCCGGCACGCCCGTGAGGAAGCCGGCCTTCACCCAGCGCGCGATCTGGTTCTCGGTGCCGTCGACGTAGGCCAGCGGGCGGTTGAGGTTGCGCGCCTTGGGGCCCAGGGGCGTGAACTCGCCGCTCTTCAGGTTGGTGACGTGGCACGAGGCGCACTGGTTCTCGTTGGGCACGACGTAGGTGAACTTCTGCCCGTGGCCGTGCGCATCCACCAGCTCGAGGGCCTTCTCGTCGCCCGTGCGTTCGAGCCGGGCCTCGCTCTGGTCGGCGTTCCACACGTAGGGCAGCACCGCCCAGCCGTCGGCGCGGCGCACGAGGACGCGGGTCTCGACCAGGTGCACGCGCGAAAGATCCAGGCCGGCGGCGGGCGCGCCCGGCTCCGAGTCGTAGGTCTCGAGGATGACATCGGGCCCTCCGTTGGCGCGCGGGTAGTAGAACGTCTTGGTGAGCACCGTGCCGACCGGGAACTCGAACGACTTGTCGGCCGTGTAGATGGCCGCCACGCCGGCCGGCATCCACACGGTGCGCAGCTTGTGCGCGTAGTCGGAGAACAGCGGCGTGACGAGGTCGTAGGGCAGCACGCCCGCGTTGGGCGTGAGCCGGCCGCCGGCCACGTTGAGCACGTGCCAGTCGGACAGGTGCTCCGGCCTGCCCTGGGCGACGAAGTTGACGGGGGCCAGCGCGCGGCTGCAGCTCGCCAGGACGGCGAGCAGGCACAGGGCCGGGACCAGCAGGAAATTCAGGCGCATGGGACGAACGGATCAGACGGAGGCGGGCGACGCGGAGGGGCTGGCCGAAGGCGGCGCGCCGGCGACGCCGGTGGCCGTGGCCGGCGGAAGCGGCGCGAGCTTGCAGCGCACGGCGTCGCTGATCAGGTGCGGGTTCTTGTACTTGTCGGGGCCGTCGGCGTCGAGCACGCCCGACGCGGTAGCGTCGACGCAGATCCGTTCCTCGGGCACGTTGGCGCGCGCGGCGTCGGCGTAGCCGTCCCACAGCACGTCGGGGAAATGGCCATTGATGCCGAACAACGCCGTCTTGAGCACC
>JBBQYL010000071.1:0-22454 GCA_038208735.1 Burkholderiales bacterium | reverse complement strand
AGCTCGTGTGGCGCCAGCGTGGCGAAGTCGCACACCTGGGCCAGGCGCGCCGGGTACGAGCCGGGCGTGCGGTCGGCCGTCTTGGCGATGTGGTTGGCCAGCTTGGCCAGCGTCTTGGTGGCGCCGAAGCCCACGCTGGTGGGCAGGCCCGTCTCCCGCAGGATGGCCGCGCGCATGGCGCGGCCGGTGGTCACGAGGTCGTCGCGCAGGCCGTCGAAGTCGAGGAACGACTCGTCGACGCTGTAGACTTCCTGGCGCGGCGCGTAGCGCGCCTCGATGTCCATCATGCGGGCGCTCATGTCGGAGTACAGCTCGTGGTTGGCCGACACCGCGATCAGGCCGGCCGACTTCTCGAGGTGGCGCACCTTGAACCACGGCTCGGCCATGCCCACGCCAAGATCCTTGGCCTCGTTGCTGCGCGCGATGCAGGCGCCGTCGTTGGAGCTGAGCACGACGACGGGGCGCCCCACGAGCCACGGCGCGAACACGCGCTCGCAGCTGACGTAGAAGTTGTTGCCGTCGACGAGCGCGTACATGGCGGGGGTTCAGAACGCGAGCGTCTTGATGACCGTGGTGACCACGCCCCACACCTCCAGCGGCACCTCGGGGCCGAGCGCGATGGGCGCGGTGACGCCATCGGCCGCCACCAGCCGCATGGCCGGCGTGCCCCGGGCGCGGCCGGGCTCGCGCTCGAGCCGCCGGCACAGCAGCTCGCCCTGCACGACGGCGATGATCACCGCGCCGTGCGCGGCCGTGACCGCACGGTCGACCAACAGCACGTCGCCGTCGGCGATGCCCGCGTCGACCATCGCCGTGCCGGCCGCGCGCATCACGAAGGTGGCGTCGGGGTGGCGGATCAGCGCGTCGTTGAGGTCGACCCGGCGCACCGTGGAGTCGGTGCCCGGCGACCCGAACGCGCTCGAGGTGCGCCGCGCCGCCGACGTGGCGGGGGCGTCGTCACGGCCCGCGCGGGCGCCGTCCTCGAAATCCGGTGGGCTGTTCATCCATCCAGTGTAGCGCCGGCCGGGCTCAACGTGGTGCGACCAGCACCTGCAACGCGCGCCGCAGCCCGGCCTCGTAAATCTCGTCCGGGGCGACCAATGCGAGTCCGTGGCGGGCCGGGGCGCTGGCGGGTGACGCCGCAGCGGTGGCGTCGGACAGCGGCAGCCACGTGGTGCGCGCGTCGGCGGCGGCCAGCGTGATGCCCACCAGGTCGCCGCGAGCGTCCAGCACCGGCGCGCCGGGCGACGCCGCGAAACCCAACCGGCGCGTCTCGCCGGCGCCGACGTTGCCGCCCAGGAAGCCCTGCGCCAGCATCGGCCAGGCGGGCTCTCGGGTCGCCGCGAACGCCACCGCATACCCCGGGCTGCCGGCGAACGGCGGCCGGCCACCGGCCTCGCGCGAGACGCCCACCGGCAGGGCCGAGGCCAGCCGCAGGCGCGCCAGGCCGCGCGCGGCCAGCGCCGCGTCGTCATCGCGGCGTGCCTCCACCGACTGGCCCAGGCCGTTGCGCACCCACAGCCGCGCGCCGGCGTCCGGCCCGAGCGCGGACAGCGGCAGCAGCGCGGCGCGGCCGTCGTCCACCAGCACCGCGTTCGAGGCGAAGCGCGCCGCCGGCCCGGGCAGCGACGCGTCGAGCGCGACGACCCAGGGTGCCATCCGGTGTGGCGCCTGCAGCAGCACGCCGGTGGCGACGGGCGAGGCGGTCGACAACGCGGCCTCGGTGGCGGTCGTCACGGGCGCGTCGGGCGTGTGCGCGCGAGCCTCCGCGAGGACGCGTTCCGACTGCCCGCCCTGGCCGCCGATGCGCAGCAGCCAGGCGTAGAGCGCGCCGCCATCGGCGTCGTCGGTGTGCTCGCCCGCCGTGTGCGCGCAGAACGCGAGCGCGCGGCGGTACTGCCCGTCCTGCATCGCGGCGCGGATCAGGCCGAGCTCGGCGTCGGAGGCGTGCAGCATCATCGCCGCACGCTCGAAGTCGTCCAGCGCCTGCGCGGCGTCGCCGTGTTCGAGCTCGGCCTGCGCGCGCACCAGCAAGGCCGCGCGTCGGGGCATCCTGGCCGCCGCGGCGGCCTCTTCGTCGTGGGCATGCGCCACGACGCACGCCGCCGCGATCCAACCCGCGACGCCCGCGCGCCGCAGCAGCGGGGCCACGCTCAAGGCAGCTGCGTCACGCGCGGGATGCCCATCGCCGGCAGCGTCGGGTCGTAGGCCGGGGCCGGCGACTTGTAGCTGGCCAGGTAGGCCACCAGCGCGTCGATGTCCTGCGCGCCGCCCAGCGAGTTCACGCCCCCCAGCAACGTGGTGAAGCCATCGCCGCCGGTGGCCATGAAGTTGTTGACCGTGACGCGGAAGGTGTGGCCCGGGTTCTGCACCACCCCGTTCGAGACGACGATCTCCGGCGCGCCCGTGGCGACCGGTGGCGTCGCGGTGACGTCGGTGGGCGTGAAGGTGACGTCGACGATCTTCGAGCACGCCGGGGCGCTGGCGCTCCACGAGTACTTCAGGCCGTTGGACGCCTGCATCACGCGATTGGCGGTCTGGCCCGAGCAGCCGCTGAACTGCTGCTCCAGCAGCGCCTTCAGCTGCGCGGCCGTGAGCGTCAGCGTGACCAGGCTGTTGCCGAACGGCTGCACGGTGAACGCGTCGCCATACGTGAGCGCGTACGGGTACGTGCCGGCCGCCGACAGGAAGCCAGGCGAGCGCACGCCGCCGGCGTTCATGAAGGCGATCTGCGCGCCTCCGAGCCCGGCGGGCTGCGTGGCCAGCAGCTGCGCGTCGGCGATCAGGCTGCCCGCGGGCATCTCGCCGGCCGCGTTGGCGGTGGACCGCAGCGCCTTCGAGATCGTGCCGACCACGGCGCCCGCCAGCGGCGACACCAGCGCGTTGTAGCCCTGCACGATGTTGCGCACCGTGGGATCGGTGGCGATGGCCTGGTTGATGGCCGGGTCGGTGCGGTCGACCAGGCGGTTGGTGGGCGACACGCCGATCACGTTGCGCGTCTTCGGGTCCAGCGTCACGTCGATGTCGGTGACGATGCGGCCGAACGCGCTGGCGCTGGTGACAGGCACGAGGCGCCCCGCCTTGTTGCGCAGGCCGGTGGCGCGCGGCGTCGACTGCGTCGCGCCGCCGACGCTCTTCACGTCGACGGTGTTGGCCGAGCAGTTGTAGGCGGCGTGCGTGTGCGCGCTGATCACCAGGTCGACGGCGTCGTCGAGGCGATTGACGATCTTCTCGATGTCGGAGGCGCTGCCGTCGGCGTTCTTCAGGTTGCCGTCACAGCCGTTGATGTCGCCCACGTTGGGGCTGGACTGGAAGCCGCCCTGGTGGACGAGCACCACGATGGCCTCGATGCCTTGCGCGCGCAGCCGGGGCACGAGCGAGTTGACGGTTTCGGCCTCGTCCCGGAACGTGAGGCCCGCCACGCCGGTGGGCGTGACGATGCCGGGCGTGCCCTTGAGCGTCATGCCGATGAAGGCCACCTTCACGCCGTCGAACGACTTGATGCCGTAGGGCGCCAGCAGCGTGTGGCCGGTGGCGTTCTCCACCACGTTGGCCGACAGCCACTTGAACTTCGCGCCGTCGAAGGTGCCCGGCGCGCGCGAGCCGAGGCCGCGGCAGCTGTTCGGGTCGGGCTGGCCGTTGGTGAGCTTGCAGCCGCCGTTCTGCAGGCGCTTCAGCTCGGCCGAGCCCTTGTCGAATTCATGGTTGCCCACCGACGTGAAGTCGACGCCCACGTGGTTCATCACCTCGACGGCCGGCTCGTCGAAGAACAGCGCCGAGATCAGCGGCGAGGCGCCGATGAAGTCGCCGCCGCCCACCACCGCGTTGAGCGGGTTCTGCGACTTCAGCCGGGCGACGTAGGCGGCGATGTACTCGGCGCCGCCCACGGCCGGGCGCTGGGCCGACGGCACGAGCGTGTTCTGGCCGAAGGTGCCGGGCGATTGCAGGTTGCCGTGGAAGTCGTTGAACCCGATGATCTTGATGGTGATCGGCGCGGTGGCGGACTGTGCCAGGGCGGCGCTGGCGAAAGCACTGGCCAGGGCGGCGGCCAGCAGCGTGCGGCCCAGCGACAGGAGGGAGGTCTTCATGATGGGGCGTCCTCAGATCGACGGGTTGGGACGGCGGCGGCGGGCCACCAGCGCGACGGCGGCGAGGCCGCTCAGCGACAGCGCGATGCCGGAGGGCTCGGGCACCGACGACACGCTCAGGCGCAGCGCGCCGTTGGTGGCGTCGAGGTCGGTGCCGGCAATGTCGTCCTGGACCGACTGCAGCAGCGAGCCGCTGATTTCGTACGTGCCGGCGCCGAGCGTGAACACGCCGTGGCTGTAGGCGGCGTTGCCGAAAGCGGCGTCGAAGTCGAACTCGACGTTGCCCTCGACATTGCCGATCGCCACGCTCGACGTCCGCCCCAGCGTGGCGCCGAAGTTGTTGATCGTGAACGTGTCGCCGGCGAAGCCGGCATCCACCACGCTGAGGGTGCCGGTGGTGCCGGCGGCGATCGTGAACTGGAAGCTCAGCGGCGAGCCGTCGGCGTAGTCGATCCAGCCCGTGCCGTTGGCCGGCGGCGCCGCGGCGTCCACGTTGAATTCGTGCCAGCTGCCGTCGGCGGGCAGCGCGACGGTGGTGGCGTGGGCGGGCGCCGCGATCGCGGCCGCGGCGGCCAGGGCGGCCGCCATCAAGTGCTTGTTCATCGATCTCTCTCCGGGGTTTGTTCTCTGGACGCGTCGGTCTCGTGGACCGGCGCGGGACGGAACGACTGTCCCGGATACCCATGACCGTACCGTGACCGATCTGCGACGATTGGTCCCAAGAGGTAGCCCCCGAACCGCATTCGATGGTTTCAAAACGCTCATCGCCGATCTGCGGGGCGTCGCTCGGGTCAGTCACGACTCACCGGGGAAGTCTCTTTTGTTCGTGTCCCCCGTCGGCCTGCGGCCTCCTCCTCCTTTTCGTCCATCCTGCGCGCACAACGCTGGCAAACCGTCGTCATCCTGCGCGCAGTCGCAGGATCCACGGTGGCGGACTCTCAGCGCTGGATTCGGCGACTACGCGCGGAATGACGAGGCGGTGCAGGTCGTCGATCACGAAAAGTAGCGTCGTCATCTCGATCCGCGATTCGCGTCAGGCCCGACGGCGTGTGAGCCGGCTGGCCGCGGGCATCGTCGCGGCCTCGATGGCCCGACGAGGCCAAGACCACCTCGTACATTGGCGGAATTTTCCCCGTCGAATGTTGTCCGCTGGCAGGCCGGGCATGGAACGGCGAACCGGGCGAGTCTCTTTTATGAAGTCAAGGAGGAGCCGCGCCGCAGGCCGGCGGAGGACACGAACAAAAGAGACTTGCCCGGTGAGTCGTGACTGACCGCGCGATGTCTACGGCCCCACGCATCGTGATCCACCAAACGCGCACCGCAAACCAAAGCGCCCCGCAGATCGGCGGTGAACCGTTTAAAAAGGTATAAACTGTATAAACCGTTAATGCAGACAGGACAGCCCATGGCCCGCACGCCCAGCCCGATCCACGCCAAGCGCATTCCCAAGGGCGTGAGCAAGCCCACCGAGACGGCCGAGGCCGCCGCCACCGTTGCCGAGTCCGCGCCGCCGGCTCCTGAGCCCGCCTCGGCCAAGGCCCACAAGCCCAAGCTCGTGCGAGACAGCTTCACGATGCCCAAGGACGAGTACCAGGTCATCGACGCGCTGAAAGCCCGTGCGCTGGGCCTCGAGAAGCACGTGCGCAAGAGCGAGCTGCTGCGCGCCGGCATCCAGGCGTTGGCGGCCATGAACGACCGTGCGTTCCTCAAGGCGGTCGGCGCGGTGCCCACGCTCAAGACGGGCCGTCCCAAGGGCGACTGAGGGTTGTGGTGGAATCGTTCGACCCGGGCCGAGGCTCGCGACGCCCGTCCCCATGTCCGCCATCGTCGACAGCTTCTTCCCGCTTCTCGCGCTGATCTTCCTCGGCTGGTTCCTGCGTCGCCGCCATCTGATGGGCCCCGACGCGGCGCGCGAGCTTACCGCGTTCGTGGTCTGGCTGGCGCTGCCGGCGCTGCTGTTCGAGGGCATCTCCGGCGCGTCGCTGCGCCAACTGTGGCAGCCGCAGTTCGTGGTGTCGTACACGGGCGCGATGGTGCTCACCTTCGTCGCCACGTTCTGGTGGCTGCCGCGCTCGCGGCCGTTCGCCGAGCGCTGCCTCGACAGCTTCGGCGCCACGTACGCCAACTCCGGCTTCATCGGCATCCCGCTGAGCGTGCTGCTGCTGGGCAAGGAGGCCCTGATCCCGGCCACGATCGCCACGCTGCTCACGGCGGTGCTGCTGTTCGCGGTGGGCATCGTGCTGCTGGAGCTGGGTGGCGGCGGCGCGACGTCGGCCTCGCCGCTGGCGTCGGTGGCCAAGGCGCTTCGCGCGGTGGCGCGCAACCCGCTGGTGGTGGCCACGGTGGCCGGCGGCCTGTGGTCGGCCACCGGCTGGACGATGCCCAACGCGCCGCATCGGTTGCTGGAGCTGTTGTCCGGCGCGGCGGGGCCGTGCGCGCTGGTGTCCATCGGCGCGCTGCTGGCCCAGCCCGCGCCAGCCGGCGCGCAGGCCACGCCGCTGGCGCCCGTGGTGGTGGCCAAGCTGCTGGTGCTGCCCGCGATCTGCGCCGTGCTGGCCATCGCGGTGTTCCACCTGCCGCCGGTGTGGGCCACGACGGCGGTGCTGCTGAATGCGCTGCCCACCGGCACCGGCCCGTTCATGCTGGCAGAGTTCTACCGGCGTGACGTGGCGCGGGCGTCGCGCATCATGTTCGTGACGACGGTGCTGTCGCTGGTCACCGTTCCGGTGTGCATCGCGCTGCTGCGCTGAGCGAGCGCCCGTCGCGGCCCTTCAGAGAATCATCGGCGTGCAGCGATGCAGGTCGGGCGGCGGCTCGCACATCACCGCATGGAAACGTTGCAGCACGCCCGGGGCCATGCTGGCCGCCTCGGGCGACAGGTAGAACTGGTAGTCGCCGATGCCGCCGCGTGCCAGGAACACCTCGGCGGCGGGCGGCTCGCCCGCGCTGTCGTAGGCGTCCTCCAGCGCGAGCACGAGATCCGCGGCCTCCGCTTCGTTGAGTCCGCCCCGCTTGAAGTTGATGCAATGCCAGTCCATGGCGCGCTCCTTGGGCCGTCCGATCCCGAGCGCAGGAGCAATCGATGGACCCGGCGCGCCTGCCACAATGGGCGCGCGCCCCGGTGGTGAAATTGGTCAGACACTCGGGACTTAAAATCCCGCGCCCTCACGGGCATGGCGGTTCGAGTCCGCCCCGGGGCACCACGGCCAGCGCCGGCATGGCCTCGGGATGAGCCTCCCAGCCTGCTCGCGACGCCTGGCACCCTGTCCGCCCGATGACCACTTGATACGGCGTCATCCCGCCCGACGCGAACAGCGCCAGCGTCACGGTCAGCCACCCGCCGTCGTCGTGCACGGCGAAGTCGTGCAGCCACTCGCGTGACGCGGGCACGCGCGGCGCGGGCGTGCCCACGAAGGCGAACGCGTCGTCGCGGCGGCCCAGCAGCAGGTCGCGCATGGGCCGCGTGTCGCAGCAGGCCAGACCGCGCTCGGCCACGGCCAGCGCGTACGCCCACTTGGCGATCGAGTGCGCGTAGGCGTGCGGGTCGACCAGCGGCGGCGAGAGCGCGCGGGCCTGCCGCGTGGGCGTGCCCAGGTTCAGGTGGCAGTCGACGAAGTCGATGCGGGGCGGCGCGGTTCGCTCGAGGCCGGCCAGCAGCCCGGGCGGATCGAACGCCGGCAGCGAGAATGTGCGTGGGAACGTGGCCGGTGTCGACGCGGACGGCGCGGTGTCGCCTTCGATCGCCACCCATGGCAAATGGCTCGGCCCCTTGGCGCGGGCGCGGCGTCGCTTCAGCGCGAGCAGCGTCCGGGGCACGGCGAACTCGCGGTCCAGCGTGGCCTGCTCGAGGCGTCCCGTCAGGCGTCGGCACGGCTCGCACACCGCGTCGCGCAGCGTCGGTCGGCCGCCCAGCGCGCGCGGCACCAGGTGCTCCTCGGTGCGCGGCGTGCCCGTGGCCAGGCAGTACATGCAGCGATCGAGCGGCGCGTGGCGCACCGCGCGCATCGTGGTCGACGTGCGCGCCCGCGACGCCGGCGGCGGGCTCAGCAGTGCATGTCCTGCACGTCGACGCGCAGGTCCAGCCAGCGGCGGGCGAAATCGGCGAGCACGTGCGGCGAGCCGCTGCTCCAGGCCCGCAGGGGCGGCTCGTCGGCAGCGTTGGCGTCGGCCTCGCCGCGCTCCACGAGCTCGGTGGCGAAACGGGCGGTCTGGCGCGCGATGGCCTGGGCGGTGTCCACCAGCTGCACGCCGGGCAGGGCGCGTTCGAACAGCGCGCGGGCGAAGACGTAATGGGTGCAGCCGAGCACGGCCACGTCGACGCCGGCGTCGCGCAGCGGCGCGCAGTAGCGCTCCACCAGCACGTCCAGGCCGCTGCCTTGCGCGTCGGCCGCCTCGATGGCGTCGGCCAGGCCGGGGCAGGGCTGCAGCACCAGCGTGGCGCCGTCGGCGTGGGCCTCGGCCAGCCGACGGAACTTCTCGCTGGCCAGCGTGCGCGTGGTGGCCAGCACGCCGATGCGTCGCACCTTGCTCGACGCCACGGCGGGCTTGACGCCCGGCTCCACGCCGACCAGCGGCAACGTGGGCCAGCCCGCGCGCAGCCGGGCGACGGCGGCGGCGGTGGCGGTGTTGCAGGCCACCACGATCATCTGCGCGCCCTGGTCGCACAGGAAGCGGGCGATGCGTTCGGAGCGGTCGCACAGGAAATCCTCGCTGCGGTCGCCGTAGGGCGAGTGCGCCGTGTCCGCCGCATACAGGAGTTCGGCGTGCGGCAGGCGCGCGTGGATCGCCTGCATCACCGAGAACCCGCCCACGCCCGAGTCGAAGATGCCGATGCGCACCGGCCTCGGCGACGATGCGGGCGACAGCGACTGCACGGCGGTGGCGGGGTGGGCTTGGCGCGACATGGAGTCGAAGTCTATTGGAATCCTGGAGGACTTGATCTAAAATAGCACGATCGTTCGTTTTATTCTTCGGTTTTCGGAATCCGCGCGCGCTCGCCTCTAGAATGAAGCCGTATTCCGTTTACGTTAACGTCAATTGCCTGAGGAGTCCTGCGTCATGAAGGTTCTGGTGCCCGTTAAACGCGTCGTCGACTACAACGTGAAGGTTCGCGTGAAGTCCGATGGCACCGGTGTCGACATCGCCAACGTCAAGATGAGCATGAACCCGTTCGACGAGATCGCCGTCGAGGAGGCCGTGCGCTTGAAGGAAAAGGGCGTCGTCACCGAGATCATCGCCGTGTCGTGCGGCGTCGCCAAGTGCGACGAGACGCTGCGCACCGCCATGGCCATCGGCGCCGACCGCGCCATCCTGGTCGAGACCGACGTCGAGCTGCAGCCGCTGGCCGTGGCCAAGCTGCTCAAGGCGCTGGTCGACAAGGAACAGCCGGGCCTGGTGATCCTGGGCAAGCAGGCCATCGACGACGACTGCAACCAGACGGGCCAGATGCTGGCGGCCCTGTGCGACCTGCCGCAGGCCACGTTCGCTTCCAAGGTGGAGCTCACCGCCGACTCGGTGACCGTGTCGCGCGAAGTGGATGGCGGCTCCGAGACCGTCAAGCTGACGCTGCCGGCCATCGTCACCACCGACCTGCGCCTGAACGAGCCGCGCTACGTCACGCTGCCCAAAATCATGAAGGCGAAGAAGAAGACGCTCGACAGGCTGACGCCGGCCGATCTCGGCGTGGACGTCACGCCGCGCATCAAGACGCTCAAGGTCAGCGAGCCGCCGAAGCGCGGTGCCGGCGTGAAGGTGCCGGACGTGGCGACCCTGGTCGCGAAGCTCAAGAACGAAGCCAAGGTAATTTGAGTGAGCCCCGAGGTCGCTTGCGCTCCCTGCCCCCGAGGGGCCTGCCGCGAGCAGCCCGGCAGAGCCGGCTCTGCCGCTCCCCCCAATCTCTCGTGAGACAAGCGAGCGGCAGCGCCGGAAGCCGCAGCCGCCTCGTACTACGAACAGTCCAGGATTTCACATGACCACTCTCGTCATCGCAGAACACGACAACGCCGTCCTCAAGGGCTCGACGCTGAACACCATCACCGCCGCGGTGCAGGTGGGCGGCGACGTGCACGTGCTGGTGGCCGGCGCCAACGCCGCCGCCGTGGCCACTGCCGCCGCGGCCGTCGTCGGCGTCTCCAAGGTGCTGCACGCCGACTCGCCGGCCCTGGCCGAAGGCCTGGCCGAGAACGTCGCCGCCCAGGTGCTGGCCGTCGCCTCGGGCTACAGCCACATCTTCTTCCCGGCCACCGCCAGAGGCAAGAACGTGGCCCCGCGCGTCGCCGCCAAGCTCGACGTCGGACAGCTGAGCGACATCAGCAAGGTGATCAGCGCCGACACGTTCGAGCGCCCCATCTACGCCGGCAACGCCATCGCCACGGTGCAGTGCCTGCAGCCGGTCAAGGTGGCCACCGTGCGCACCACCGGCTTCGATCCGGCCGCCGCCACGGGCGGCTCGGCCGCCGTCGAGACGATCGCCGCCGTCGCCGATTCGGGCAAGAGCACGTTCGTCGGCAAGGAGATCGCCAAGCTCGATCGCCCCGAGCTGACCGCCGCCAAGATCATCGTCTCGGGCGGCCGCGCGATGGGCTCCAGCGACAATTTCAACGAGGTGCTGACGCCGCTGGCCGACAAGCTGGGCGCCGCGCTGGGCGCCTCGCGCGCCGCCGTCGACGCGGGCTACGCCCCCAACGACTGGCAGGTGG
This sequence comes from Burkholderiales bacterium, assembly GCA_038208735.1. Lineage (GTDB taxonomy): Bacteria > Pseudomonadota > Gammaproteobacteria > Burkholderiales > Burkholderiaceae_C > Scleromatobacter. The sequence goes on along the minus strand of JBBQYL010000071.1, from coordinate 11,668 downwards.
GCCAGACCGGCAAGATCGTGGCGCCGCAGCTGTACATCGCGTGCGGCATCTCCGGCGCCATCCAGCACCTGGCCGGCATGAAGGACTCCAAGGTCATCGTGGCGATCAACAAGGACGAAGAGGCGCCGATCTTCTCGGTGGCCGACTACGGCCTCGTCGCCGACCTGTTCGTCGCCGTGCCGGAATTGATCAAGGCCCTGTAAGAGGGGCTGGATGAACCACAGGGGCGCTCCGTAGAGGCGCCCCTTTTTTTGCGATTTTTGGAGACAACGATGACCTATCGCGCCCCCGTCAAGGACATGCTTTTCGTGATGAAGGAGCTGGCCGGCATCGACGAGCTGACCAAGTTGCCCGCGTTCGCGGACGCCGGCTACGACACCGCGCAGGCGGTGCTCGAGGAGTGCGCGAAGTTCAACGAGGACGTGGTGGCGCCGTTGAACGTCGAGGGCGACCGCAATCCGTCGTATTTCAAGGACGGCCAGGTCATCTCCACGCCCGGCTTCAAGGAGGCGTTCAAGCAGTTCGGCGACGGCGGCTGGCAAGGCCTGCAGCACCCCACCGACTTCGGCGGCCAGGGCCTGCCCAAGCTGATCGGCGCGGCCTGCGGCGAGATGATCAACTCGGCCAACGTCAGCTTCGCGCTGTGCCCGCTGCTCACCGACGGCGCCATCGAGGCGCTGCTCACGGCCGGCTCCGACGAGCAGAAGGCCAAGTTCCTGCCCAACCTGCTGTCGGGCAAGTGGACGGGCTCGATGAACCTCACCGAGCCGCAGGCCGGCTCCGACCTGTCGCTGGTGCGCACGCGCGCCGAGCCGCAGCCCGACGGCACCTACAAGGTCTTCGGCACCAAGATCTACATCACCTGGGGCGAACACGACATGGCCGAGAACATCGTCCACCTCGTGCTCGCGCGCGTGGTGGGCGCGCCCGAGGGCGTGAAGGGCATCTCGCTGTTCATCGTGCCCAAGTTCATGGTCAACAAGGACGGCTCGCTGGGCGAGCGCAACGACGCGCACTGCGTGAGCATCGAGCACAAGATGGGCATCAAGGCGAGCCCCACCTGCGTGCTGCAGTTCGGCGACCATGGCGGCGCCGTCGGCACCCTCGTCGGCCAGGAGAACCGCGGCCTCGAATACATGTTCATCATGATGAACGCCGCCCGCTTCGGCGTGGGCGTGCAGGGCATCGCCCTGGCCGAGCGCTCGTACCAGCACGCCGTCGCCTACGCGCGCGTGCGCGTGCAGTCGCGTCCGGTGGACGGCTCGATGAACGTGGCCGCGTCCATCATCCATCACCCCGACGTGCGCCGCATGCTGATGACGATGCGCGCCTACACCGAGGCCTGCCGCGCGATGGCGCTGGTGGCCGCGAGCGCGTTCGACGCGGCGCACGGGCACCCCGACGCGGCGGTGCGCGCCGAGAACCAGGCGTTCTACGAATTCATGGTGCCGCTCATCAAGGGCTTTTCCACCGAGATGAGCATAGCGGTGACCAGCCTGGGCGTGCAGGTGCACGGCGGCATGGGCTTCATCGAGGAGACGGGCGCGGCGCAGTACATGCGCGACTCCAAGATCCTCACGATCTATGAAGGCACCACCGCCATCCAGGCCAACGACTTCGTCGGCCGCAAGACCGCCCGCGACGGCGGCACCGCGGCGCGCGCGATCGTGGCGCGCATCGAGGCCACCGAGCAGGCGCTCGGCGCCTCGGCCAACAAGGACGCCCAGGCCTTCGCCAAGCGCCTCACGGCGGGGCGCCTGGCCTTCCTCGACGCGGTGACGTTCATCGCTGGCAATACCAAGAGCAGCCCCAACGCCGCGTTCGCCGGCTCCGTGCCCTATCTGATGCTGGCCGGCAACCTCGTGGGCGGCTGGCAGCTGGGCCGCGCGCTGCTGGTGGCCGTCGACAAGCTGGCCGCCGGCGACGACGTCGCGTTCATGACCGCCAAGATCGCCACCGCGCGCTTCTACGGCGACCACATCCTCAGCAAGGCCCAAGGCATCCGCGACTCGATCGTCGACGGCGCCGAAGGCACGCTCGCCATGCCCCTGGAGGCCTTCTAGATGAGCCGTCGTCCCCTTCCCGCCGCGCTGAGCAAGCTGCGCCTGCCCGTCATCGGCTCGCCGCTGTTCATCATCAGCAACCCCAAGCTGGTGATCGCGCAGTGCCAGGCCGGCATCGTCGGCTCCATGCCCTCGCTGAACGCGCGCCCGGCCGAGCTGCTGGACGAGTGGCTGGCCGAGATCACCGAGACTTTGGCCGCGTACGACAAGGCGCATCCCGAGGCGCCGTCCGCGCCCTATGCGATCAACCAGATCGTGCACAAGAGCAACGACCGGCTCGAGCACGACATGCAGGTGTGCGCCAAGTACAAGGTGCCCATCGTCATCACGTCGCTGGGCGCGCGCACCGACGTCAACGACGCGGTGCACGCGTGGGGCGGCATCGTGCTGCACGACATCATCAACGACCTGTACGCGCACAAGGCCATCGAGAAGGGCGCCGACGGCCTCATCGCCGTGGCCACCGGAGCCGGCGGCCATGCGGGCGTCAAGAACCCGATCGCGTTGATCCAGGAGATCCGCGAGTGGTTCGACGGCCCGCTCGCGCTGTCCGGCGCCATCGCCACCGGCGACGGCGTGCTGGCGGCCCAGGCCATGGGCGCCGATTTCGGCTACATCGGCTCGGCCTTCATCGCGACCGAAGAGGCGCGAGCCTCCGACGAGTACAAGCAGATGATCGTGGCGTCCACCAGCGACGACATCGTCTACTCCAACCTGTTCACCGGCGTGCTGGGCAACTACCTGCGCGGCTCGATCACCGGCGCCGGCCTCGATCCCGACAACCTGCCCACCAGCGATGCGAGCAAGATGAACTTCGCGGGTGCTGGCGCGGCGAAGGCCTGGAAGGACATCTGGGGCGCGGGGCAGGGCGTGGGCGCGGTGAAGTCGGTGGTGCCAGCGGCGCAGTTGGTGCAGCGGCTGGCCGACGAATATGTCGCGGCGCGCGCGCGCCTCACGCTCGGGTGACCTGCGTCGCGGCGCCGGTTGTCACTTGCGCTCGAGGTGGATGACCGTTCCGGCGCCCGTGCCTCCGTCGAGCGCACCGCTGGCTGTCGGCCTCAGCGTCGCCGAGAAGTCGGGACATCCGGCGATCTGCGACGCGCCGTTCACGTGGAATTTCAACGCGTCGACCGTGCTTTTCTGGATGGTGACCGTGAAAGTCTTCAGCAGGCACGGGTTGTTCTTTGCGGCGGTGCCGCTTCGAGCGTAGGCCCGCCAAGTGCCGAGGTCGCCTTTCAGCACGAGCTCGGCGTTGAGCGCGTAGCCGTCGCGGCTCGTCCCCGACACCGCCCAGGTGCCGTCGTAGGATGCGGCCGGCGCATCCTGCGTCCAGGCGGCAGCGGGAATTGCCGTCGCGACAAGCATGACCACGATCGTTCGCATCGGGCTCTCCTGGCGAGTGCTGGCTTCGAGACAAGCTTCGCGCGCTGCACTGTCATCAGTCCGGGTGTCACTTGCGTTCGATGTGGAGCGTGCCGCCGCCTTCCGTGGTCCCGTCGAGCGCGTTGGCGCCGACTGGCTTGAGGGTCGCCGTGAATTCGTTGCATCCGGCGACGACCTTGGGGCCGTCGACGTGGAACGTCAGCGCATCGGCCGTCCTCTTCTGCACGTCGACGGGGAACTCCTTCATGAGGCACGGATTGCCCTTTCGGGCAACCCCGCCAGAGGCGTAAAGCCGCCAGGTGCCACCGTCGCCCTTGAGCACCAGTTCGGCGTTGATCGGCCGCCCGTCGGCGGCGGAGCCGGACATGGCCCACGTTCCGTCGTAGGACGCGACAGAGGCGTCCTGTGCCGACGCAGTCGCGGCGAAAGCGCTGGCGAGAAGCACGACAGGGATCGTTCTCATGGGGTTTCCTGGCTTGGTGTGGATGGGAACATCCTCCCGCCAGGGCCGGGCGAGAGTTGGCCGCAGCTTGGGCCGGCCGCTCGCGCGGTGCAAGGTCCAAGTTGGGGGTGCGGGGGCGAACGCCGCCGTCAGGCCACCTCGAGGCGTCCCCCGAGCAAGCGGTGCCAGGTCTTGCCCGGCAACTTCAAATCGAGACTGGCTGCAAGACCACGCCGCACGCTGCGCTGACGTCGGCGTGTCCGGTATCCGACGGTTTCATGCCGGCTGATCGCGGCACGAGGAACGGCCGCCCGGTGCCTGCGCCGGCCCGGCTGTCGGCGGTCTCCCCGACGGGTCGACTCCGCTGCGCTCCTCGTGCCGGGGGTGCGCGCCGGAACTCGCTGCGAGCCTGCGGCTCTCCGCTCAGACAGCCGTCGCGAGTCAGTTCACGAAGCGCGCTGCGCGCGCCACCCCCGGCCCTCCGGTGCTCGCCGCCGCCCGACGTGCCGGCGCAGGCACCGGGCAGCCGTCCCTCGTGCGGGGAGGTGCTGACGTGCCGAGACGGGATACCGAACTCGGTTGGACGGCGAAACGAAAGACGTCGCCGTTAGCCCGCAGCCGGTTGCCACGAATGACTGTTCAGTGGGGTCGAAAGTGCTGTGGGAACAGCCGCAACGATTCCGACGGGCGTCAGCTTTCGCTGCATAGGAGTCATCCCCTAGCGCAGGCCTTCCTTCCCGAACTCCGCTCGCCCCTCGTGTGTTCCTACCTGCCGTTGTCGGCTCGACTGTTACAGTTGACCGCGCTGCGCTGAGTAGCCTCTCTACACGTCGACCCGACCGAGATCAAGATATGCCAGCGACAAACCATCCGTTGACCGCGATCACGCTCACCGAAGATGAAGAAAAGGAGGTCACGCAGCTATATGAGGAGCGCGCAGACCACCTCGAACTGGAAACGATCGAGAACAACACCGTACTGAGCGGCGAATCGGACGGTTGGCTGCATGCCCTCACCGGCACCGGTGCCAAGCTTTTGGTCGGGCCTCGCGGCTGTGGCAAGACGCACCTGATGCGCTTCGCCTTTACGGAATGTGTCAAAGATCCGTTAGCCGCATTTGCGGTCTACACGAACCTCAATCGTTACTATCGGCTTGAGCCGCTGCTACGCAAGCGGCCAGATGCGATGACGATGTTCTACGTCTGGGTGCTCGCCAACATCGCGGTCGGCCTGGACGACGCTCTGCATGCCTTTGGGGGCAAGGACTTCGATTCGGAGTCGATCACTGGTATGCGTACCAGCGCCATACGCGCGCTGATCGGTACCTACGAGCAGGGGCGAACGCCATCGCCGGAGCAGGACACGCTAGCCGCAAGCTTGACGATCGATCATGTGAAGGGGCTACTTCTGAAGGCGGCGGAGCGCCTCCATCGTAAGCGCGTGGTGCTGTTTTTGGACGACGCGGCGCTGACACTGACACCCGAGTTCTTATCGAACTTCTTCGACATCTTCAGGGCTCTGAAGGGATCAAAGCTCGCGCCGAAGGCGTCCGTATATCCTGGCTCGACTGAGTACGGCCCGAACTTTCACGCCACGCATGAAGCAGAGAGCATTTTCGTCTGGAAGAGCGTGGTCGACTCGGACTATCTTTCGTTCATGGAGAAAATCGGAAACACGCGATTTCCTGACATGAACGACATCCCCGAAGAGATGCGGGGCCTGCTTGCATACGCGGCCTTTGGCGTACCCCGCGCGTTCATGACGCTCGTGCGCTTTTATAAGAAGCACCGCGACACTTCTTCGAACGCCCAGGTCGCGTTCAACAGGACCATCGAGGATTTCGTCGGCGAAAAGAGAACCGAATATCTGACCTTGCAGGACAAGAAGCCCCAGTTCGCTTCGATCGTCGCCGTCGGGCGAGATGCCCTGGATGCCATGCTCAGCGCCATTACCGCCGCGAATCAAGAGTTGGCAGAAGGCACCACCCGCCAACTGACCATAGGCATCGACACCTCAACAGTTGAAAATCGCCCCTACGTTGATCGAATGCTGCGCCTCCTCGAGGAGGCCGGGATGATCTACAAACGCGGGAAGGTGTCCCATGGGAAAAAGGAATACCTCAGACTGGTGCCCCACGTCGGGGCATTGATACAGGATCGCGCCTTCACCCGCAAGCGTGGCTTCTCGGCGAAGTTCGCGTTGGAAATGCTCCTGCGACAGGACGAGAAGCAGCCAGTCCGGCGCGTGATGACGACGCTGGTCGACGCCCAAAAGCTCGATGCCCTCGGGCTAGATCTTCCGAACTGTCGCAGTTGCAACGCTAAGCGAGTTGAGGGTGCCAAATTCTGCTTCGAATGCGGCACGCGCCTGACGGACGAGTCGACGTACGACCGGCTTCTGCTGACGACGCTTTCGCATGTCCCAGGGCTGACTCAGTGGCAGCGCGATCGGCTGTCCACGACCGCGGGAATTCCCAAAACGGTTGGTGAATTCCTGGCGCTGCAAGATCCTGGCACGGCCTTGCGCACGATCCGTCATGTCGGCCAGCGTCGAGCGGAGACCATCATCGACGCCGTCGAATCCTTCCTAGACGAATACCTGTCTTAGTTTGCCATGACGCCAGCCGAGGAAGCCCTTTTTCAAAACCTGACGCCCGGGTCAGCGCCGGCCCGAGCCCAACTCGACACTTCGGCTTGGTTCGACCGGATGCATACGGCCAGTGAGGAATCGCCGATCGACGAGTACCTCACCAACTTAGCAGGAATCAACCGGCTCTACCTCCAGGCGCAAATCCGCAACGACTACACGCCGGTGCTTGGTTCCCTCGTCTACATGGGCATGGTATCGGCGGCCGAAGGCTATTTCCGTTCTCTGCTGCGGAGGCTGATCCTGGTTGATCCCGCCTGTCGTGAGAACGCGTCGAGTAGGAACGTCAGCTACGGCGCAGCGCTCCACCACGACAAAAGTCTTTTGCCCGAGGCATTACTGGAGGGGCAGTCCTTCGCTTCCGCGCGCAACGTCGCAATTGAGCTGAAATCCCTCTGCAACATTTCTCAGATGAGTAAGGACGGTGGCGTGCCGCGGCTTCTGGAAGATCTTTTCGACGACTTCGAGTCCATTTGCCAAGTGCGGCACTGCGGCATCCACCGCTTCGGCAAGCTCGGCAGCCAACAAGCGATGCGCCTCGGAATCGAGCGCCACAAGCCGCTCCTGGAGAAACCGCTCAAATTGTCGGTGCAGCACCTCCAGGAGATCGCAGAGGCGTTGGAGGCGCTTGTATGCGCCGTCAATTCGTATTGCTTCGCCGATTTGCTCAAGCGCACCCACACCGCGAGCCCTGCGGGCCGAGATTTGCCGAAGCGGTACGTCGCCAGTTGGACGACCGTCTGGGCGTCCGATCGCCACAGGTTCAAGAAGTACTACGAGATTTTCGCGTCGACGAGATCGTCGCAGCGTTCGCAGCCAATCAAGCCAGTTTACGCCGCGTTCCAATCGTTCATCGTTGATCAGAATCGAAGGCGATAGCGGCATCTTGCCTCGGCTGTTCACTGGCGCACTTGCCTTCCTCTGACCCCTACCTGGATTTCTAAGATGTCGGAATATCAGACGTTCCTCTGGAGTGTCATAAGCTCCGTAGGCACGAGCGCCGTACTGATCGCGGCACTCGGCTGGCTCTTCCGGACATGGATAGCCAAGCGTCTCACCGCAAGCGTCCAGCATGAGTACGATGCTCGTCTCGCCGCACTGTCAGCGGAACTGAAGGAACGCACTGATGCGTCAGCCGCGAGACTGAAGGCGAACTTTGACCGAGAGAGTGAGAAGCTTAAACTGGCGTCGCAATCATTCGGAGAGGTTCAAAAGGCTTCTCTTACCAAGCGCCTCGAAGCTGTCGAGAAGATGTGGAAGGCCGCCCTCAACTTGTCGGATTCGGTGCCGGCAGCCGTCACCACGCTCGATGTCCTGACCGAGAGGGAAATCCTTGAGGCCGACGGGATTGAAAACTATATGCGGCTTCTACACACGCTAAACCACGAGAAGGTGAACGGGCGCGTAATGGAAGAGACCAGAAAACTAGCTGAGCACCGGCTCTATATCGGAGAGGTTCTCTGGTCGCTGTATGCAACCTACCAGGCTGTCACGTTGCGCACAATCTATCTTGTTGACAATAGCAAGCACAATTCCAAAAATCGCTTATGGCATGAGGACAAGAACATTCAACTCTACATTAAAGCGGCGCTAGGAGGTTCGACGTTTGCGGAGTTCAAGCAACTCGAGCACGGGCGATCTAGGTGGCTGCATGACAAGTTCGTTCGGAAAATCCTCCAGACGATGGACAGCATCATCGCCGGCAGAGATTTTGGCGTCGCTGCTTTGCAGCAGGCGGAAATGATGGAAACGAGAATTCGCGAAGCTAATCTCGAGTCGCAGCCGAAACCATAGATTCACGAATGCGCTTACCTGGAGACGCGGCCCGATCGCCTCCCTAGATCGCATCGCCACTGGCAGCAATGCAGCGAAAGCTGACGCCCGTCGGAATCGTCGATCTTGTTCCCACAGCACTCTCGACCCCACTGAACAGTCTTTCGTGGCAACCGGCTGCGGGCTAACGGCGACGTCTTCCGTTTCGCCGTCCAGCCGAGTTCGGTATCCCGTCTCGGACGCCAGCACCTCCCCGCACGAGGCACCGGGTGGCCGTTCCTCGTGCCGCGATCAGCCGGTATGAGGGCGTCGGGAGAAAAAGCAGCGTCACCAAGGAACAGTGCGGTCAAAGGCCAGAGGCCAAAGGTCAGCGGTCAGGCCTCTTATCAATGCCCCGGCTTTTGAATGTTCTCGTTCGGCTTGCACCAGTCGCCAGTCCCCAGGATGGGTATGGTCGGTGAGCGCTGGATGACCGTGGTGTCGCGCCTCCATTCACCATCGGCCTGTTTCCGCTCGACCAGCGTGCGGAATGCCGATGGGTTGGATCCGGCGAGAGACGACGAGATCCGAAGATCTCCGGTGCCCGGCGGGATGGTGAAGGCGTTCCATTGGGTCGCATGACCAAGGCCCACCCCGGAATTGACGGCTTGTCCCGTGGCGACCGCGAACGAGAAATAGGAGGCGCCGTCGATGTAGATGTCCGTGCCAGGCGGAACCGGGCTCTTGCCCGCGCAACCGATGGCCTCGTCGTAGGCGATCACCCCGACGTGGGTTCCCAGCACGAGGCTGACCTTGGTCTGCTTCGAGCCTTCCGGGGATTTGCTGACCGTGCTGCAGCCCGCGAGGGCCGTCAGGGCCACGACGATCAAAAAACCGAGCTTTGGATGCACGAAGGTCCTTGCGTTCGATTCTTGAGGCGACCGCAGCGTGACCGCCTCGCGCTAACGACGAATGCGATGGGTCGGCAGCCGGGTGAGGGCGCGTCATTGTGCATTGCGTCTGCGTGCCGACGGGCGGTCGACAGGAGGCCGCGTCAGGACGCTTCGACGACCAGGTCGCTGTCGCACCCGCTCGCCGCCGAGATCCAGCGTCGGGCCAGCCGGGCCACCAGCGGCGCCGCGATGCGCGGCAGCCAGCGGATCACCGCGGCAGGATCCGAGGCCATCCCACAGCGGTACAGGCCGTCGTCTTCATTCCACGACAGCGCCGCGCACGAGCCCGAGAAGCGCCCACTGACGAGCACGCCGATGGGACACGGCTCGGCCGCGCAGCACACGCCGCAGCCGTTGCACGGCGCGGCCTCGGGCGGCTTCGCCGGGGCGGCGGGGTGGAGGCGGATGACCTGGCGCGACATGGTTCACGCGACTGTGCCAGGGTGCGACCGGGCGGGTCCGCGGAGAAAGGCCATGATTCCCGGGCAGTAGCACCCAGGCAGCGGCTCAGGGTAAGTGCTACATTCATGGTCTGCAGAGTAGCAATAGTCCTTCTGTGTCCCCTTGCTGGCCTCCGTCCGGCAGCAAGGCGTTTGCAATCCGCCAACCGGTAGAACCGGGTCGCGGAAGGTTGATCAACCCATCGTAGTCCTGGAAACCGGGACAAAAGGTGAGCGAAATATGATGGAACAAAACAGGTCCAACTCCTACCTGTTCGGCGGCAATGCGCCCTACGTGGAAGAGATGTACGAGGCCTATCTCGAGAATCCCGGCTCGGTGCCGGATACCTGGCGCGCCTACTTCGACGCCCTGCAGCACGTGCCGGCGGCCGATGGCTCCGACTCCCGCGACGTCCCTCACGCGCCGGTGATCGAGTCCTTCGCGCAACGCGCCAAGGCCAACGCATTCGCCGTCAAGGCCAGCTCCACCGACCTGGCCATCGCCCGCAAGCAGGTCCACGTCCAGTCGCTCATCGCCGCGTACCGCTTCCTGGGTTCGCGCTGGGCCGACCTGGATCCGCTCAAGCGCACCGAGCGCCCCAAGATTCCCGAGCTCGATCCGGCGTTCTACGACCTGACCGAAGCCGACATGGACATCACGTTCTCGGCGACGAACACGTACTTCTCGACCAACGAGAGCATGACGCTGCGCCAGATCCTGCAGGCGCTGCGCGAAACCTATTGCGGCACCATCGGCGCCGAGTTCATGCACATCACCGACCCCGGTGAGAAGCGCTGGTGGCAGGAGCGCATCGAGGCGATCCGCAGCAAGCCCACCTACAACGCCGAGGAAAAGAAGCACATCCTCGACCGCCTGACGGCCTCGGAAGGCCTCGAGCGCTACCTGCACACGAAGTTCGTCGGCCAGAAGCGCTTCTCGCTCGAAGGCAGCGAGAGCTTCATCGTGTCGATGGACGAACTGGTGCAGCGCGCCGGCGCCAAGGGCGTGCAGGAGATCGTCATCGGCATGGCCCACCGCGGTCGCCTGAACGTGCTCGTCAACACCCTCGGCAAGATGCCCAAGGACCTGTTCGCCGAGTTCGACCACACGGCGCCCGAAGAACTGCCGTCCGGCGACGTCAAGTACCACCAGGGCTTCTCCAGCGACATCACCACCGGCGGTGGCCCGGTGCACCTGTCGCTCGCGTTCAACCCGTCCCACCTCGAGATCGTCAACCCGGTCGTCGAGGGCTCGGTCAAGGCCCGCATGGATCGCCGCGGCGACGCCAAGGGCGCGCAGGTGCTGCCGGTCATCGTGCACGGGGACGCCGCGTTCGCGGGCCAGGGCGTCGTCATGGAGACGCTGGCGCTGGCCCAGACCCGTGGCTACTTCACCGGCGGCACCGTCCACCTGGTCATCAACAACCAGATCGGCTTCACCACGTCCGACCCGCGCGACACACGTTCCACGCTCTACTGCACCGACGTCGTCAAGATGATCGAGGCGCCGGTGCTGCACGTGAACGGCGACGACCCGGAAGCGGTCGTCCTGTGCACGCAGCTCGCGCTCGACTACCGCCAGCAGTTCAACAAGGACGTCGTGGTCGACATCGTCTGCTTCCGCAAGCTGGGTCACAACGAGCAGGACACCCCCAGCCTCACGCAGCCGCTGATGTACAAGACCATCGCCCAGCACCCGGGCACGCGCAAGCTGTACGGCGACAAGCTGGTGGCGCAGGGTGTGCTCGGCGAGACCGGCCCCGACGACATGGTGAAGGACTTCCGCACCGCGATGGACGCGGGCCGGCTGGCGCACGACCCGGTGCTGACTAACTTCATGGGCAAGTACGCCGTCGACTGGTCGCCGTTCCTCAACAAGAAGTGGACGGACGCCGCCGACACCGCGATTCCCGTCGCCGAATTCAAGCGACTGGCCGAACGCATCACGACGATCCCGTCCAACTTCAAGCTCCATCCGTTGGTCGAGAA